>CAMSTW010000089.1 GCA_947063855.1 uncultured Dorea sp. | reverse complement strand
AGCCAGGATACATTTTACAGACAAATATTCAAATTAGTATTGCCCATCGTAATCCAGAACCTGTTAAGCGCGGCAGTCAGTTCGGCCGATGTGATCATGCTGAACTACGTCGGCCAGTCCTCCATATCGGCAGTGTCACTGGCGTCGCAGTACGCCAACATCCTTTTCATGGTTTTCTATGGTCTGGGAACCGGCGCCACGATGCTGAGCGCCCAATATTTCGGTAAGGGGGACATGAGAGCAATCCAGCTGATCGAAGGGATTGCCCTGCGGTTTTCCATATTGATCGCAATGCTTTTTGCCGGTCTTGCGCTGTTTGTGCCCGACTGGATGATGCGTATATTCACCAATGACATGGAACTGGTGGCGATAGGGGCTTCCTATCTCAGGTTCATGAGTATCAGCTATCTGTGCTGGGGAATCACAGAGGTGTATCTTGCCGTACTTCGAAGCATCGGCAGGGTGGTAATCAGTACGGCGATGAATATGCTTGCATTTTCATTGAATATATTCCTGAATGCGGTATTTATCTTCGGGCTGTTTGGAGCGCCGAAGCTCGGAGCCATGGGCGTGGCCATCGCGACGTCTATGTCCAGGGTGATTGAGCTTATGGCATGCTTTGTTGTGTCATTTTTAAGTAATGACGTCAAGCTTGACTTCCGATATCTTTTCATGCGGAACAAGAGTCTGTTCTCCGACTTTGTCAGGCTGTCTCTGCCTGCACTGGGAAATGATATCGTCTGGAGCGTTGCGTTCTCCATGTATTCCGTGATTATCGGCCATCTCGGTACGGATGCAGTGGCGGCCAACTCTTTCGTCATCGTGGTACGCAACTTCGGAACGATCCTGTGCTTCGGAACTGCGAGCGCGGGCGGTATCTTATTAGGAAATATTATCGGCATGAACAAGCTTGACGAGGCCAGGGAGGGCGCGAAGAAGGTGATGAAGCTTACGGTGATCACCGGCGCCGTCGGAGGGCTGATCGTGCTTGCCGCTATGCCGGTTGTGCTTAAGTACGCCTCTCTGACGGATCAGGCGATGCATTATCTGAAATATATGATGCTGATCAATACGTATTATGTCATGGGTGCGGCCGTGAATACGACGCTGATTGCAGGAGTCTTCCGTGCGGGAGGCGACAGCCGGTTCGGATTCATATGCGATACCATCGACATGTGGTGTTATGCGGTGCCGCTTGGGTTTGCGGCTGCGTTTGTGCTGAAGCTTCCGGTGCTGTGGGTATATTTCCTGCTGTGTACGGATGAATTTGCCAAGTGGCCCTGGGTGCTGAAGCATTACCGGAGTATGAAGTGGCTGAATAATATTACAAGGGACGATTTGTTTGAGGAAGGCTAGTATAACTCAACTTAATTAACCGCACATTTCGCTGGCCTGCTTTCCCGATAGCACATGTGTAAAAGCCTCGATGTAGCCCACTACACCTACGTTTTTACACATGCACTCTCGAAAAAGCATGCTCACCGAAATGTATGGTTAATTAAGTTGGGTTATACTAGTACTTCGATTTCTGGCTGGATGGAGCACTAGTACAGCATTGCGTAATTAACAGTGAATTCTGCACATGCTATCTGTGCCAGATGCACGTCTCCAATCCTAGACGTAGCCCGCTACGTTGCTAAGCGCCAGTGGCGCTTGTTCAGCAAGGACCGAAACGGAGTGTAGAACGTCGGCTTGTAGCCGCACATCTGACGCAGATATCAAGCACATTATTCACTGTTAATTATGCAACACTGTACTAGAATATTTCATAGTTTTAGCTGAGACCTGATTATATGGCATAGTGTGTGATTATTTGAGACATACTATGCCATATCCATTTTCTGCCTGAGACATCTGACATAGATGTATATGTAATAACAGAGCGGAAATCAAGGGAAATCAAGAGTAAGGAAGGAACAATCATGGCAAATAGATTAAAAAACGAAAAATCCCCGTATCTTCTACAGCATAAGGATAATCCGGTAGAATGGTATCCATGGTGCGGCGAGGCATTTCAGAAGGCAAAAGAGGAGGACAAGCCAGTATTTTTAAGTATCGGCTACTCCACCTGCCACTGGTGCCATGTGATGGCTCATGAATCCTTCGAAGATGCAGAGGCGGCAAAACTGCTGAATCGGGGATATGTGTGTATCAAGGTTGACCGGGAGGAACGGCCGGATATTGACGCAGTGTATATGTCCGTCTGTCAGGCAGTTACAGGAGCGGGAGGGTGGCCGCTTACCATTATTATGACGCCAGAGCAGAAGCCGTTCTTTGCAGGAACCTATTTCCCCAAAGAGAACTATTATGGAAGGCCGGGACTGATGGATATCCTGAGAAAAGTTCTGGTCTTATGGAAGGAACGGCGGGAAGATCTGCTCAGAGATGCAGAAGAGATAACGGCGGCTATCAATCAAAAGGACAGTATAGAAGAGGGAAAGTGCGGTTCTGGTAAGAGCGTCACAGGGAAGGATCGTTCCGGTAAGGGTCGTGCGGGAAGAGATCATACTGGCAGGTGGAGGTCAGAAGAGGATTTCTCCGAGAAGACAATCCTTAGACAGGCGTATCATCTGTTCGCGGAGGCGTTTGATCCGGTATGGGGAGGGTTTGGCAGCGCGCCGAAGTTCCCGACGCCCCACAATCTCCTGTTCTTAATGCGGTATGCAAAGGAGGAGAAGGAAGGAGAAGCTCTTCGTATGGCAGAGGCAACGCTTCAGGCAATGGCCGACGGAGGAATACACGATCATATCGGAGGAGGATTCTCGCGCTATTCCACAGATGCGAAGTGGCTTGTCCCGCATTTTGAAAAAATGCTGTATGACAATGCGCTGCTGATTCTGGCATATCTGGAAGCTTATCAGATGACCGGAAGGGAAAAGTATGCGGATGTGGTCCGGCATACGGCCGATTATATTCTCAGAGAATTGACGGATGAGCAGGGTGGCTTTTACTGTGGACAGGATGCCGACAGCGATGGCGTGGAGGGAAAATACTATGTGTTTACGCCCAAAGAGGTGGCGGCTGTACTGGGCGGGCAGGAAGGACGAGAGTTCTGCCGTCGGTACGGGATTACAGAAGAAGGGAATTTTGAAGGGAAGAGCATTCCCAATCGAATCGGACATGCAGAGAGTGAGGAGGAATCTATAAAGCATCAGAAAATCAGAGCAGAAGACCATGTGGAGTCTTTAGAAGCCGGAACTGATAGGGTAGTTCAAGAAGAGAGCGTAGAAACCGGAGAGCTTCTATGGAAAAAGAAGCTGTATGAATACCGTCTGAGCCGCACCAGACTCCATAAGGATGATAAGATTCTGCTTTCCTGGAATGCGTGGACCATCCTTGCACTTGCCCGTGCAGGCGTGGCGCTTGAAGAGGCGCGCTATCTGGAGGCGGCCGGGAGAGCACAGCATTTTATAGAAACGCATATGACAGACGGGGATAACCGGCTCTGGCTGCGTTTTCGAGACAAAGAGGCGGCACAGATGGGGCAGTTGGAAGATTACACCGTATATGCACTGGCTTTGTTGGAGTTATATAAGACGGGGTTTCAGACAGAATATCTGTCGGGCGCAGTCTTGAGGGCGGAGCAGATGGTTCGTTTCTTCGAGGATACGAGAATGGGCGGTTATTATATCAATGCATCGGATGCGGCGCAGTTGATTGCGCGGCCCAAGGAAATGTATGACGGTGCGGTTCCTTCCGGCAATTCTGTGGCGGCCATGGTGATGCAGAAGCTGGCAATACTGACCGGGGATGTGCGCTGGCAGGAGGCGGCAAGACGGCAGTCGGAATACTGCGTCCGCAAGATCAGGGAATATCCCGCCGGTTACAGCTTCGCGCTGCTTGCCTTGGCAGAGGGGATCTATCCGCACAGGGAATTAGTCTGCACAGTCTGCGGGGAACTGCCGTCAGAGCAGAAAAGGCGGCTTATGCGGCTGGCGGCGGAAGGGATGAATATTCTGGTTAAGACAGAAGAAAATGCTTGTGAACTGGCAGGATGCGCGCCTTTTACGGCAGAATATCCGCTTCCGCAGGAGGGGGAGTTGTACTATCTGTGCGAAGACGGGGCGTGTAAAGCGCCGGTGACAGAGTTATCTAGTACAGCTTTGCATTAATCTTGAAGTAATAGTGCTCGATATTCGTGTCAGCTGTGCGTCTGTTAACCGACGTTCTA
This sequence comes from uncultured Dorea sp., assembly GCA_947063855.1. Taxonomy (GTDB): domain Bacteria; phylum Bacillota; class Clostridia; order Lachnospirales; family Lachnospiraceae; genus Sporofaciens. The sequence continues at coordinate 7,253 of CAMSTW010000089.1, read as the reverse complement.
CACTCCGTTTCGGTCCTTACTGGACAAGCGCCGCTGGCGCTTAGCAACGTGGCGGGCTACGTCTGGGTTAAGAGACGTGCAGATGTCGCGGATAGCGAGTGCTTATTACCCGAGAATTAATCTAGATTCAAATCCGCACAGAAAAGGTTGTTCCTCCGCCTTCCGTATCTGCCACGTTCAGCCGTATCCCTTGTATTTCGGCGAGCGCGGCGGCAATCGGCAGCCCGAGACCGAAATGCTCTTTCCTTTGTCTGGAGCGGTCCTGTCTATAGAAGCGGTCGAAGATTAGCGTCTTTTTCTCATCCGGAATTCCCGGCCCATGGTCGATCACAGAGACGACGGTATGGCCGTAGGAGTGAGAAGCCCGTATCACTATTGCAGGCATGTCTTCTTTTGCAGCGGCCGTATCTTTGTCCGTCAGCCCGTACGCCACCGCATTATCCAGCAATATCGTAATAATCTGCCTGCATAGATCCGGATCTGCAGTTATCTTAGGAAGCGGTTCGTCCGGCAGTTCCAGAAGAAGTCCCGCGCCCCTGGATCTGCAAAGGGGCTCATACAGCTCCAACAGGTTCAGAAGCATCTCGTCCAGCTCAAATCTCTGCTTCTTGACCGCCCATTTCTCCTGCCCGGCGCAGACCAGAAGCAGGAGATTCCTGATCAGGCTGCTGCCCCTGTCGCATTCATTCTGAATCACAGCCAGAAGCCGGCGGGCCTCCTCTGGCTTCGCGGCGGCTGCGTCTGCCGTGGCGCGGATGACGGCGAGCGGGGAGCGAAGCTCATGGGAGGCTGCGGCGACGAAATCCTCCTGTTTTTGGCAGGTTTCCTCAAGGGGGCGCAGGGAACGCCGGACGAACCAGCGGCCGGACAGAAAGAGCAGCAGGATCCCGCAGAGATCGATCAGGACATAAGCGCCGCCGGTCTTAAGGATCCGGGATTGCTCGTCTGTAATATCCATAAGCAGAAGCAGCCGTTTGCAGCCGGAGGCGGTGCGGATGACCAGAACGTTTCCAAGATAGGTATCATGCAGATCCCCGTCAATCTGAAATATAGAGGACTGCAGCAGGTCAGAGGAGACGGGAGGGGAGTCAGGACTGATTCCCTCCGCACCGGCGGCTTCCTCGGCGTATCCCATAAGAACCCTGCGGTCCGTGCGCGGTACATAGGAACCGGGAAAGAAAAAGGGAACATTATTTTCTTCTATGGAAATGATAAGCCGGTACTTAAGTTCCATCTGTGCCAGAAAGGAGTCTGCGAACCGGAAGTCGGTCTGCAGCCTTGAAGTCAGCGCGAAGAGACGCTCCTGGAAGTCAGATCTTAGTAGGTTCTCCCGGGAGGAAGTATACAGCAGGAATGCGCCGGACAGGATAAACGTCATGATCAGTCCGGTGCTTAAGGTATATAAGAAGACGAATTTTCTCTGTAATCTAGGAAACATAGTCAGGCTTCTCCTCCAGTCGGTATCCCGTGCCATGGACAGTGGTGATGGAGACACGGCTTTTCAGGGAACGCAGGTGTTTCCTGAGAAAATAAACATAAGTATCCAGATTGGCGCCCTCCACTGCGCCGTCGATTCCCCATATGCGGGAGAAAATCTGCTCCCTCGTAAGCGTTCTCTCCGGGTTGCGGAGAAAGTATTCCAGAAGAAATGCTTTTCGCCTTGAGAGCTGCAGTTCCTGTCCATTGCAGGACAGAACTCTGGTATCAGGGTCCAGCCGGATATCCATATACGCAAGAATGTGCCGGTCGGAAAAACTTTGCGGCCGGCGGGCCAGCGCGCGGATCCGGGCCAGCAGTTCTTCGATGGCGTAGGGCTTCACCAGATAATCATCCGCGCCGCAGTCCAGTCCGTCGATCCGGTCATCCAGAGCGCCCAGCGCCGTGGTAAGAATTACAGGCGCAGCGATGTGGTTCTTGCGGAGGGACCGCAGGACGGTCAGGCCGTCGATTTCCGGCAGCATGCGGTCCAGCAGGATCAGGTCATAGGAGCCGTTCAGTGCAAAATACAGCGCGTCGGTTCCTGTAAAACAACAGTCTGCCGTATGATTTCTTTCCAGGAGCTGCAATCGCAGGGCGTCACATAATTCTCTGTCGTCTTCGATGATTAATATATGCATGTTCGATGAGTCTCCTTATTTATATATATTGGCATGGTTCCCATGAAAGATCTTCTTGCTTTACTGCGGATATATTTCTTTCATACAAAACATTACCTTGAATATGAGTATAGCAAAGAAATCTAAAAAAATCTTAAAAAAATAGTTTCAGATTTCGAAGATTTTTTGAACTTATCTGTGTATAGTGAGAAACAGAAAAATTTTCCACCTGTACAGTTGGAATGTCGTTCAAGAGACGGAAGTTGGGAGACGCCCTTCCTAACACAGACTGGGCAACGCTCCGGAATGTCTGCTTATAGGAAGGGCGTCTCCCAACTTCCTGTACACTGGAAATGGATTTTCAACCGTAAAGAAGAAAATTGAACAATGGATATAAGCTCAAGGATAATTTTCTAAAATGGATTTCCAACCGTACAGGTGGAAATTTTCTAATGTAGAAAAGAAGGAGGATGATTGTGCAGATGAAAAGGCATTGGACAAGTTTATTGTTGTCTGTAACTATAATAGCCGGCTTGCTTGCTGGTTGTGGGAAGGGAGGGGATGACGGCAGCGAAAATATTTCCGCAAAAGGTCGTTATGTTGAGGAAAGCATAGAGCTTCCCGTACAGGAAGGGGAAGAGGTAATGAACCTGGCAAAATCAGAGGCCGGAAACCCGGTACTGTATTCATGGCAGATGGACGGAGGCGTGCGCCGGTATGAATACCGGGACGGCCGGTGGGAGCAGGAGACTCTGGGCTGGATCGGCGGCCTTGAGGGATGGCAGGAAATATATCTGCAGGCGGTTCATGAATCCGGTGACGGAACGCAGATTGCCTGGGGAATCGATGCGGACATGAAGACGCATGTGGCAAAAAGCAGTGACGGAAAGACAGGAGAGGAGCTTCTGATCCCTTATCTGTCACAGGAGGGAGAGTTTGGTTATCCAACGATTACGGAGCTTGAGGTTGACGGTAAAGGAAATTACTGGCTGAATGATCTGTATGAAGCGAAGTTCGTAGTGATTGATCCGGATTCACTAAAGATGATTCAGGAAATTAGCAGTGTACAGGCAACTTCAAGTTTGCAGAAGATGTTATTCCTGGCCGGCAGTAAAGATATGGCGGCGAATACGGAGGAAGGTATATTTACCATCTACGGGCCGGATCTTGAAGAGAAGGGGACGTTTGATACAAAGCAGAAGGAGGCTGTACAACTGTGTAACGCCGGCAAGAACTGGTATCTGGTATCGCGGGAAGGGATTGCGCGCATTGTTCCCGGAAATGAGACCAGTGAGGTGATTATGGATGGAGATATGGGAGAGATGGGCTCTTCCCTGAATTATGCGGCGGGTTGTATAACAGGAGGGGATGATGACTTCTATGTGATGTACCGGCAGGAGAAGGCAGGTACGGTAAGCCTGGTACATTATGTATATGACGCAGACGCCCTGGCGGTGCCGGAGCATACCCTGCGGGTATTCGGACTTACGGAGAATCCGACGATCCAGGATGCAATCCTTACGTTCCAGAAGGCACACCCGGATGTAAGGGTAGAATTCGGGACAGCTGGAAAGGAAGACGGGATTACGGCAGACGATATCCGCACTCTGAATGCAGAACTTTTAAGCGGAAATGGAGCGGATGTACTGTTACTTGGCGGTCTGCCGGCAGATGCGTATATAGAGAAAGGAATCCTTGCCGATCTGACGGACCTGATGAATGATATGCTGTCAGAGGATGCATATCTGGAGCCGGTCCTCAAGAATACCGTGCAGAAGGACGGGAAGGTCTATGGAATGCCGGTCAGATTCAGCGTTCCTCTCGTCTATGGAAATGAGGAGGCGAAGGAGGCGCTTGACTCTCTTGAGACGTTGGAAGCATATGTGGACGCACATCCGGATAAGAGTATTGTAGGGCTTGCCGAGAGAAACTATATCCGGGATTTCCTGTTCCAGATGTATCAGGATGAGATCATGGAAGAAGACGGCAGGGTCAATCAGGAGAAACTGGCCGCGCTGCTTACACTGGAAGCCAGGATTGCAGCCGGAGCAAGGACAGAGGCGTTTGATGAGATGGAGTATGGCGATATGGGCGCAGGCACGGCCCGGACGGTCTTACCTCATGGAATGTTCAGCAATCCGGGGAATGTCGCGATTCTTCATTATCCGGACAGCATCGCTACGGAACAGATTGCCGGAGTGATGGATATGATGGTTCCTTATACGATTATGCGGGACATGAATCTAACGCCGGATACGCTGAAGGATTTCTATATGCCGGTTGGAATCGTGGGGATCAACCAGAGCTCGAAGCAGAAGGAACTGGCGGAGGAATTCGTAAGATATCTGTTCTCTCCGGAAGTACAGGAGAAATCACTGGACGACGGACTGCCGGTGCTGGAATCAGCCCTTAACAAGCTGAAGGATGAAGTGGATACAGAATATGCCAGGAGCGTTGTGGTAATGTCAGCTTTGAATTTCGACGGGGAGGAAGATATCGAGGTGGAGGCGGTATATCCGACAGCAGAGGAGGTGGCGGATCTGATTGACAGATGCCGCACACTTAGCAGGCCGGTGACGCAGGAATTCTTCATCTGGGACAGCTACCAGACAGAGGCCGACGCGTGCCTGGATGGAAGGACCGACGCGAAGACTGCGGCTGAAAATATAGCGCGGAAGGTGGATAAGTATCTCTCTGAGTGACCAGGGTAACTTTATAATTATGATGAATGTTGTTGATTTCCTGATATGGAATCCGTATAATTACATTTAGAATCTTTAAAAAAAATAGAGGAGATTGAGTTATGCGGATTTATTTAGATAATTGTTGTTATAATCGTCCATATGATGACCAATCACATATGAGGATTCATTTAGAAACAGAAGCAAAACTTCATATCCAGGATATGGTAAAGAGAGGAGAATTGGAATTAATTGCATCTTACGCACTTACCTATGAAAACGGAAAAAACCGATTTACACATAAAAGAGAGGCTATTTCGGAATATATGGCAGCTAATGCATCATATTATGTCGGGATGGAAAAGGATAAGGAAGTAGCAGAAATTGCAGGGCCCATTAAAGCAACAGGAATTAAAGATATGGATGCATTTCATGTTGCGTGTGCCATTGTTGCAGGGAGCGATTTTTTTATTACCACAGATGACAGGGTCTTAAAATATCGGTCTGATAAGATTGAAATAGTAACACCAGGAGAATTTATTAGACGAGTGGAGGAAAAAGAGGATGAATAGTACTGTTGAGATTATGGATACAGGTTTTGCTTGTTTAGTTGAACGGTTAGGTGTAGTAGATGCAGAACGTTTTATTGCAATGATTAAGAGAGAGAGTTTTGATTATACGGTTTGGAGAAAAGAATATTTTAAAAATAAGAGCTTAGATGAAATTAGAGAGGAAGCAATTGCTTACGATAAGATGCACCCATTTAAAGGGAATGCTGTCAGACTTTAGAGTCAAATTATATTAATTAAAAGGCCGCGAAGCTTGTAATAGATTCGCGGCTAGTCTATCGTCTTGCTTTTCTCATATATGCTGTGAGCCACTTTTTCAATAAAAAGCTGGCTCTTATCTTCTGTATAGACCTTCCGGTAGGTTTCAATCTCAAGAAGATTATCGGAAGGGTTGTCAAGGGTCTTTGTGAAGATCTCGATCACGGCATCATCCGTTCTGGTTCCAAGGAGCGTAACGGTAAGACTGCTGCCGGAATCATCCACATCCATCCGGACCGGATAGGGCGTATCATTGGCAATCCGCATATCAAGCGCATCCCAGGCAACAGCGGCGTCCAGTCCCGCATCAATATAGCGGGCCACATAATCATGGTTCCAGCGTTCCAGGATATCCAGATTGGCATAGAGCGCGGCCGCGAAGATCGTAGTGGATACCTGGCAGATTCCCCCGCCGTATGCCTGGATAATCTCCCCGTTCAGAATCGCATCGGCCTTCTTGAAGCCAGTCTCGGCAGTCTGCACGCCTACCGTGTTGTTGAAGGAGAATTCCTCGCCGGGAAGAAGGATGATATCGTCGCATTTGGCGGCGGCTAGGCTTATGTTGGTACGGTTATTCAAAGAGCCGCCGACCGGGGTTGTGCAGACGCCAAGAGTATCTTTAAACAGGTGCTCTCTCAGATTTTGAGTGGAAATTTCCGGCTCTGTGTAAACCAGATCCACTGCAACAACCGTCCCGGCCTTTGCTTTTGATAATTCTTTTCTGATCTGTTCTTTGTCAAAATCCACGCCTGTCACAGAATCCACAAGCGCATATCCGTTCGAAGGATCCAGGGTGGCATCCCTGGCCTCCTTATGTATTTCCTCATATATCCGGTCCAGATTATCCGTCTCATCGGCAGTCAGGGGGCACTCTATGATGCCGCCGGGAAACTCTCCGGTCTGGATGGCGGCGGTCAGTGCTTCCATCAGCGCGTTTTCATCCACCTTCCGGGCGATTCCCGCCGTAACGAGCAGCTGGTCATCTTCTATCTTATAGGAGTCCGGATCGGCGCCTTCGATATCCAGAATGCCGCTGTCCCCAAGAATCTTGTGAAATGCGTCAGAATCCTGGGTTATCTGCGGGTGTTGGATATGGTTTCCTGTGAACCGGGATTCAAGCCATGCGGCGCCCCGCAGCAGGAATTCGGTCCGGCTTTTTTCCAGTGCATCCCGGGCAGTGGCCAAAGCATCCATCTGCAGCGCGCGGCCGACAGACAAGGTATAGTCCTCTCCGGCACAGGAGACGGTAAATACAGAGGATTTTTGTCGTTCTTCGGCGTCGGTCTTTAATGTATCGGAAGCCTCTTTCAAGGTCATGCCGCTGATGTCGGTATTGTTTACGGTAGTATTGGGTAATATGCGGTCCGTGTCAACGGCGCAGCAGAGTAAGGCGTAGCTTCCTGCCAGCAGAAACAAGATAACGGAAGGTAACAGGAATCGTTTCATGGTATGTGTCACAGCTTTCTTATTTAGAATATTTGCAGGTTTCATCTTTGGTATATGAGCAGAGAGAATGGGAATGAAACTCTACTTTGTTCTATTATAGCGTGGCAGAAGGATGAATTCAATAAGAGTGCGGTAAGTATCGGATTTTTTATAGCGTGGCAGAAGGATGAATTCAATAAGAGTGCGGTAAGTATCGGATTTTT
>CAMSTW010000088.1 GCA_947063855.1 uncultured Dorea sp. | reverse complement strand
CTCGCGACAGCTTTAACAGATTATCACATCTTTCGTCACTTGTCAACAACTTTTTTGAATTTATTTTTTTTATTTTTCAATACTCACCAAATCAAGCAAAAAATCATAAATATTTAATGTCAGAATCCCATGTTCATCATAATGAGCCATGGATCTCATCGCCGCGTCCGGCAAATTCCATAATGATATCTTTAGACAAAAATCTGGCATTGCTTCCAGTCACATAGACATCCACATTCTCTTTTCGAAGATATCCGTTCAGCACAGCTTCAAAACAATCATCCGCAGAGTCAAAGGCAAAACGAATTGATTTTCTTATTGTCAGGATTTCTAATCTATTTCCTCAACCTCCTGTAATTCTCCGCCTTCTCATACTCTTTAGAAAAGCCGTCGTCCTCATACATTACATACTCGGCTCCCGCAAATCCGATCAACTCCGGCTCCCTTGTATCCAGTTCATCCACGCATCCTGCCGCCTTCACGACCGGAATGCATCTTCCCTCCCGGATAAACAGCGGAACCTCTTCAAGCGCCACTTCCACAAAATGATGTCCCTTCTCAAGAACCTCCTGTGTATAACCGCCGTCCCCGGTAAACTTCACAAACAGCATCCGCTCCGGCAGGTAGACATACCGTCCTTTCGCATTCTGCGTATACACCGGAGCAATCATTGCTTCATCGCCAAGCATTACCTGATCCTCCACATTTACCGCAAAGGAATCCTCCGGATACACGAAAGCCATCGGTCTGAAATACAGATCGTCATTCAGGACCGCCTTCATATACTCGCTGTACAGATAAGGCACCAGACGATACCTGGTCTCTATGATGCCGCGGAAATCTTCTATCTTCTCAAATTGGTACGCTTCCTGTTCTCTGGTTCCAAGGGCAGCGTGATTCCGCATAAGCGGCGTAAATACGCCAAGCGCCATCCAGCGCAGTACCAGGTCTCTGGTTGCGTCCGCGCCAAAGCCGCCTAAGTCTGCTCCCGTATACAGGAATCCGCACATATTGAGGGACGGCATCATCTTAAGGTTCAGGAGAATATGGGACCACCAGGACTTATTATCGCCTGTCCAGATCCCGCCGTAACGGTGCATCCCCACATAGGAGGAACGTGAGAACAGCAGAAGTCTCTTATTCGGCACAATCTCTTCGAAGGCTTCCCCGGCCGCCCTTGTCATATTATAACCGTAGAGATTATGCACCTTATCATGCCGCACCTTCTTTCCGTCCACACAGTGGTAGAAGCGCTTATAATCCTCCGGAGAATTGGACAGCCCCTGGACCTTATCAAGCTCCCAGATCGGGATCGCTTCCACGCCCTTCTCAACATATCCACGAAGCGTTTCCATGAGCGCTTCCATTCCCTCCTGCGAATAGAAGATTGCCGGCTCATTCATGTCGTTCCAGAAACCTTCGATGCCCTGGTCAATCAGAAAACGGTACTTGCCGCCGAACCATTTCCTCGCATCCTGATTCAGTACATCCGGAAAATGTGTATATCCCGGCCATACGGCGGCTACAAACTCACTGCCGTCTTCACGCTTGCAGAAATATCCCTTCTCCACGCCTTCCTCGTAGACCGGATAGTCCTCTTCCACCTTCACGCCCGCATCAATGATTGGAATCAGGCGGATCCCCTCCTTACGCATTTCCTGTACAAATTCCGGGAAATCACTGAAGTTCTCCTCATTCAGGGTGAAATCCTTGAAATCCTGCATATAATCAATATCCATATAGATCATATCAATCGGAATATGATTCTTGCGGTATCCTTCCGCCACCTTGCGGTAATCATCCTTCGTCTTATAACCCCAGCGGCTCTGTCCGAATCCAAACGCAAACTTCGGCGGGATATAGCTTCTGCCTGTCAGCTTGCGGAACTGCTTCACGATATCATAGGCCGACTCTCCTTCTATCACGTACAGATACAGATCCGCGGCCTCACAGCTCACCTCTAAAAGATCTGACCTTGTATATCCGATATCAAAAGTAATCTTGGCCGGATAATCAAAGAACAGTCCATAGTTCTTCTCCCCGGATATAACGATAAAATTATGCGCTCCATACAAAGACCGCTTGTCCTCTGTGTGATTCGGTTCATCCGAACAGTTACTGATATAGCAATAGCCCCTCTTATTGATCCCTCTGTTCGCCTCGCCTAACCCATAGACGATATCCTCTTCCCCCATCTGGTATGAAAATGCGAATCCATCCCCCGTGGAAATCTTCCCGATCCCTATGCCGTCCTGTCCCTGTTCTGCCTGTATCTCCTCTACAACTGCTTCCGTCTCAAATGGTTCTCCGTATACATATTTGCGTATCATCTCTTATCTGCCTCCTCTTCATTCATCCTGCTGCATGCACATCCCGGCTTCCGCAATCATGCCATTTAGCATAATTCAGGATGCATTCACAGTTCCATATTCATACGTGTATTATATTATAGTTCTCTCATACATTCTAACACTATTCCGTACAATATATGATACTATTCTGACATATTTCTCAGCTTAGCATTTTTCATATCTTCTTCATATATATCTTTAAGATGCTCATCCACACTCCATATTCTAATTTTATGTATTGCCGGAGTCTCTTCTTTATATCTCTGATAGGCTCTGATAATCGATAAATCCCCAAATCCTTCCCCTCTCATTGCAGAATCCGGAAACTCTTCACATATCTCTCTTAAATCCTCAGGAGTCAGTTGATTCCCATAATACTGCCATGGAGCTTTATTATTTATTGTCTTATCTATACATTCACTAAATTTTACAGCAGCCTTCCGTCTTTGATTCCCATCGCCGCAATGAGCAATATGATTACCTGTCTCAATAATTGTTGCGAACGGAAGTATTAATGCATTCTTGCCCCTTTGATCCAATAGCTCCTTTAATTCCCTCATCACTTTATCCCGCTGTTGATCTCTTCCCGGCACATTTAAAATATTTAATAAAACTGAGGTATCTATAAAATGAGCATACATAACTCAATCCTCCAACCATGAATAATCTTCCACCGTCTCATCCTGCTTAATATACTGAAGTATCATATCACTGGTAAAGACATCTCCCAATTTCCCATTTGCAAGCAGTGCCGGCATCCGTTTAATCTTAATCAATGGAATAAACCTTCCATCTCCTTCATCCTCATCTCTATAAACAATTTCCACCCCTGCCAGTTCGTCCCTGCTTAATGCGTTCAGAAGAACGGCGTTATGTGTTGTTATAATCACATCTACCCCACGCGCCCTGGCAAGATCCGCTAACAAATGTATCAGCTTCTTCGCCCTTCCCGGATGGATTCCATCATCTACCTCCTCAATAACAATAACCCCACCCTTTTTTTCACTCAAAACAGCCCCTACAACTGCCAAGCATCTCAATGTGCCATCCGATAGCCGGACAGCGTCTATTCTTTTGTAATCTTCTCCTACTTTTTCTTCCAGGAACAGGATTACATCATTAAGCGGTCCTTCTGAGAATGTGATATCTGAAATCTTATTCTCCGGCAATTGCTGCATAATATCTAATAATAATTTTTTATTACTTTCATTCTTACATAACGCATAAAGTACAGAGGAAATATTCGAAGCATCCCTCTTCAGCTCAACATCATTGATAAATGAATAGCCTCTCATCTGATGAATCTCAGGATCCAGAAATAGAATATTTTTAAAATCATTAGTTATCATAAATGCATATTCTGCAATTTTCTTCGCATACTCCTCTGACTGTGGCAGCTTTGCAGCTATCTGGCTGATAACAGAATAAAAACGAACACAGATAATGTCCTGACTTATTTCTTTCTCCGTGTCAAGGCACGTAACTACAAAATTTTCTTCACACTCACCTTCGGATTTTGTGCAAAACAGCACCTTTTCTTCCCCATCAGCGATTTCGGACATTCTTTCCCAGCCAACCACAATTCTGTCCTTTACCTTAATTTTTATCCGATATTCCAGATCTATGCTTTCATCGTATCCTACCGTACAGCCCAGGATAAAGTAATCTGATTCAAACCTGCAGCAACCTCGTGCGCCACCCCGGATACCAGATCTGCTGTTTTTGGTTCCGTCCAAAATCGCAGACAGTTCTCTCCCTGACAGGGCTTCCGATAATATCAGCATCCCCTCAACCATGTTCGTTTTTCCAGATGCATTCGTTCCTATGAGTGTTGTAAGATTTTCTATCAGAATCTCTGCCTTCGAAAAGCTTTTGAAATTTTCAAAATAAATTTTTTTAATCATACTAGCCTCCTTTGAATCACAAACTGGCAAATTTATTTCTATACAACTTCTTATTTTCTATCCATTCTGCCATTCTATATTGTCTATTCTATACCGGTAATAGTATACAATGCAACAACAAAAAGGCGCCCGTTGGGCACACTTAAAAAAGACAGTCCTTAAAGACTGCCTTTTGTCATTTGTAGCTCCCCCAAAATGCCGGTTCCTGTATTTTGACTCCTAGCATATGCTAGGTGGGTGTCCGCATCCGCTTTTCTGCCTTCCACTGCATAACTTGGAGGCCTGGCATATTACGGAGATATAGGAGTCCCGTTTAAAGTTTTGTAGGTTCAAAATTACAAGAGTATCGAGCACCCCAGGTTTCCTAGAACCTATTATACTCTATTATCTCACGTTTTTCAACAACAAATACGTAAATCTCTAAAAGTTAATTAAATCTTCAGCACTTCCCTGACCGTCTCCTTCATCTGGCCGGCATCGCATTCCAGGGTATGGAGTACCTTCGCATCCAGAATCTCCCGGACTGCCCCCGGCATATCCACGCCGGACACGGTCTGAAGCTCGTGAAGCAGCGCCAGATCATCCATCGCTTCATACTTACTGTCAATTGCCGTCAGTACACTTCTGGCAAACTTAAACGGACTGGCCGTTGACGCCGCCACACATTTCCGCGAATCCCCGCTCTTACGCCTGTACTGTTCACAGACATGTGCCGCTACCGCCGTATGGGTATCCAGCACATATCCCGTCTTGTCATAGATTCTCTTGATACATGCCGCCGTGTCTCCTTCCGAAGCAAATCCCGGCACAAAATCCGCAAGCTTCGCCCGCATCTCTTCTGTGACCGTATAGCTTCCTCCGTCCTTAAGTCCCGCCATCAACTCCTTCGTCAGTTCTGCATCCTCACCGGCTGCCAGATAGATCAGACGTTCCAGGTTGCTGGAGATCAGGATATCCATGGATGGAGACGAGGTCAGCACAAAGGCACGGTTCCTGTCGTAGGTCCCTGTCCGGAAGAAATCAAACAGCACCTTGTTCTCATTCGAAGCACAGATCAGCTTCGCAATCGGCACGCCCATCTGCTTCGCATAATATGCAGCAAGGATGTTGCCGAAATTCCCGGTGGGAACTGCCACGTTGATCTCTTCTTTGTCTGTAATCTCCTCATTTGCCAGAAGCTTCGCATATGCATAGACATAATAGGCAACCTGGGGAACCAGACGCCCGATATTGATCGAATTCGCCGAAGAGAGCTGATATCCCTTATCCGCCAGTTCCTGTGCAAACTCCTGATCCTCGAATATCGCCTTCACACCGTTCTGTGCGTCGTCAAAGTTCCCGTGAATCGCCGCTACATTCACATTACTTCCTGTCTGAGTGACCATCTGAAGCTCCTGAACCTTGCTGACGCCGTTCTTGGGATAGAAGACGATGATCCTGGTCCCCTCAACATCCGCGAATCCTGCCATCGCCGCTTTGCCGGTGTCCCCGGAGGTAGCCGTTAAGATCACGATCTCATTCTTTACGTGATTCTTCTTCGCTGAGGTTGTCATGAGATGAGGCAGAATCGACAGCGCCATGTCCTTGAACGCAATCGTAGCTCCATGGAATAATTCCAGAAAATATGTATCCCCGACTTTCGCCAGAGGCGCGATCTCTTCTGTGTCGAACTTCTCATCATACGCCTTATTGATGCAGTCCTTAAGCTCCTCCTTGGTAAAATCTGTCAGGAACTGCTTCATCACCGCATACGCTGTCTCCTGATAAGACATATCCTTAAGTTCTTCCAGGGACACGTCAAGAACCGGAATCCTCTCCGGCACGAAGAGCCCTCCGTCCGGAGCCAGACCCTTAAGGATCGCCTCCGATGCGCTTATCTTCATTCCAGAATCTCTCGTACTCTTATACCACAAATCCATCCTCTTCTCCTTCCAGCCCTCTTTTACTGTTCGTATATTTCACGAGTCCGCCTGCCGCGATCAGCTTCTGCATGAACTCCGGGAAAGGCTGTCCCTGGAACTGCGTGCCCTTCGTACGGTTATAGATCTTGCCGCTGTCAAAGTCAACCTCGACCTCATCCCCGGCCTCAATCCCCTTCGCCGCTTCCGGGCACTCGATGATCGGCAGTCCGATATTAATCGCATTCCTGTAGAAGATACGGGCAAATGTCTCTGCAATCACACAGCTGACTCCCGCCGTCTTAAGACACAGCGGCGCATGCTCCCTGGAGGACCCGCAGCCAAAGTTCTTATTCGCCACAATCAGATCTCCCGGCTTTACCTTATTCACGAATTCCGGGTCAATGTCAGCCATCGCATGGCTTGCCAGTTCCCTGGCGTCAAAGGAATTCAGATATCTTGCCGGAATGATCACATCCGTATCTACATTATCACCATACTTAAATACATGTCCTGTCGCTCTCATTATCTTCCACCTGCTTTCTCTGGGTTCGCAATACATCCTGCGATTGCACTTGCCGCCGCTACCTCCGGCGATGCAAGATAGATCAGTGAATCAACGTGTCCCATACGTCCCACGAAATTACGGTTCGTTGTAGACACACATCTCTCTCCTGCCGCCATGACGCCCATATGCCCGCCCATACAAGGTCCGCAGCTTGGCGTATTGACCGCGCATCCTGCGTCTACAAAGATATCAAGAAGTCCTTCCGCGATACACTGCTTATAGATCTTCTGGGTCGCAGGGATAACCATCACACGCACATCCGGATGTACCGTCTGTCCCTTCAGGATCGCCGCCGCCTTGCGCATATCCTCCATGCGGCCGTTGGTACAGGATCCGATCACAACCTGGTTGATCTTGATCGGCTCCATCGCCTCGATCTCATCTATCGTCTTCGCATTGCCCGGAAGATGCGGGAACGCGACTGTGGGACGTACCTTCGACAGGTCGATCTCAACCACCTCGTCATACTCGGCGTCCGCGTCTGCCTCATAGATCTTATATTCTTTCCTGGAATGCTCCTTCATATATGCTTCGGCACGCTCATCTACCGGGAAGATCCCGTTCTTCGCGCCTGCTTCAATGGCCATATTCGCCATGGTAAACCGGTCGTCCATGGAAAGGTTCGCAATACCGCCGCCTGTGAACTCCATAGACTTGTAAAGCGCTCCGTCCACACCGATCCTGCCGATGATATGGATGATGATGTCCTTACCGCTGACATAAGCCCCCGGCTTACCTGTCAGCACGAACTTCATCGCGCTTGGGACCTTGAACCACAGCTCTCCGGTCGCCATTCCCGTGGCGATATCTGTCGTACCCACGCCGGTGGAGAAAGCGCCCAGCGCTCCATATGTACAAGTATGGGAATCCGCCCCGATGATACACTCGCCGCCTACGACCACGCCGGCCTCCGGTAAGATCGCATGCTCCACGCCGGACTTGCCCTGCTCAAAATACCAGGTAAGTCCCTGCTCTCTTGCAAATTCCCTGATGGACTTGGAATTCTCTGCTGACTTGATATCTTTATTCGGAGTAAAATGATCGGGAACCAGCACCACCTTATCCTTATCATATACTTTCTCTGCCATCTCCCTGAATATCGGCAGCGCCATCGGCCCTGTAATATCATTGGCCATAACCACGTCGAGCTTTGCCTCTATCAACTGCCCGGCTGTTACGTAATCCAGACCGGCATGGGCGGCCAAAATCTTCTGCGTCATTGTCATTCCCATAACGACAACCTCCTGTTCTTCTATTCTTATCACCTTATATCTGATAACTGTACGTGGGTATTCTATCACAGATATCCGCTCTTTACAAGGATTCTCATTATCCTATGCTCAACTTCCCCGCCTCCACACACGCGACCGGATCTCGTTGAAGATCTCCTTATGAAGCCGTGACTCCATCTTGGGGAACGCTCCGATCAGACGTCTGGTGACAAGCGTGGTCCGCCCGGCAAGCTCCGCGTACTTTCCCTTAAGCTCTGCGTATTTGTTCCTGAGTTCTGTCGTAATGGCCCTCTGCTCTTCGGGGTACAGCTTCTTCTCGATCTTCTCCTCCACTCTGTCAATCCGTTCTTCCAGACGCTCCTTCTGTTCCTCTGAAACAGTGTCAAGCTTCTCCCGCAGTTCAGACACGGTAGTATCAAGCTGCTTCCTGGTTTCTTCCGAGAATTCCATCGTCTCCATTACATTTTCATGGATATTCTCTCCCAGGCTGTTGGAGATCTCCTTTAACTCCGCGGCAATCTTTTCCATCACATCCAGCTTCTTGTTAAGCTTCATGATCCCTGCCACCGTCATATACAGATCGACAAGTACCGCCACTCCCAGCACCGATACCAGTATGATCCCAAACACAGACGGGATCAGCTCCACTCCCCTGTGGATCACCGGATGAATGATCCGCACGATGATCACACACGCCACCCCCCACGCAAGGGAGAAAAGCAGACAGACATATCCTCCGATATTCAGCGGCTGGTTCGAATAGTCCCACCACTTATGATGAAATATCCGGTCCATCAGATACCCCGTCATCCCCTCTATGACGGTGACCAGTACGGTAGATACCACATACAGGGGCACCAGCGTCAGTTCCTCTGATTCCAGTAATATCACGACCATACCGACGCCGACCCCATAGACCGGACAGATCGGCCCGTTCAGGAAGCCCCGGTTCACAAATCTTCTCTGCTTGACAGTTGCAAATGCAACCTCTGTGCACCATCCAATAAATCCATATATAAAGAAATAAAAAACAAAATGGTATATCTGCATCTTCTTCCTCCGGTAAAATATTTTTATTCACAGTTAAATAACAGTATACTTCACATTGCCTTCTTCGTCAAATGGTGATATGATATATGTGTAATAGATAATAATTATCAATAACATTTAAAAGGAGTAATACATATGACACTGAAAGAAGGGAAGACCAGCCGGACCTACCGTGTCGAATCCCTGGATATCGAACTGAAGCTGGAACGCCGCCTGGAAGCCCTGGGACTCACGGAAGGCTCCCTGATCACCATACTGAACAACGAGAAGCGCGGGTCTCTTACCGCCCGCTTCCGCGGCACACGTTTTGCTCTTGGAAGAAGGATTGCGGATCATATTGAAGTCACGGAGGTGAAGCAGCCATGAGTAATATCATCAACGTAGGATTCATCGGTAATCCCAACTGCGGAAAGACAACCCTGTTCAACGCATTCACCGGCGCGAATTTAAAGGTCGCCAACTGGCCCGGCGTTACCGTCGAGAAGAAGGAGGGAAAGACCGTCTATGAAGGTCAGGAATTCAAGCTCATCGATCTTCCCGGTATCTACAGCCTGACCTCTTATACGATGGAAGAAACCGTTTCAAGGGAGTGCATCATGAGTGACGAAGTCGATGTCATCGTAGATGTCATCGATGCTTCCTGTCTGGAACGGAACCTGTATCTGACCCTTCAGCTCATAGAACTTGGCAAGCCTGTGGTCCTTGCCCTTAACATGATGGATATCGTGGAAGAGCGGGGCATGGAGATTGACCTGCACCGTCTGCCGGAGATGCTTGGCGTCCCGGCCATCCCTGTGTCTGCCAGAAAGAAGACGGGGCTCTCCATACTGATGCACGCCGTCGCCCATCACAGCCAGTACGCCAGACAGGGGCCGTTTATCCATCACCATACAGGCAAGTCCTCTGCACACAGGCATAACCATCATGAAGAATATGCCATGGTGTATGAGGATGATATCGAAGACAAGATCGACCTTATCATGGGAGAACTATACGAACGGTATCCCAAGATACACAATCCCCGCTGGCACGCCATCAAGCTGCTCGAGAAGGACCAGAAGGTGAGCAGCCGCCATCCCCTGCCGCTTTCGGATGTCATAGACCGCAGCTATGAGAAGGATATTATCAACCAGAAATATGATTTTATCGAAGAAGTCATAGATGAGATCCTGGTCAATAAATCCGCCAAAGAAGAGGCCACCGACCGTATCGACCGGTATCTCACCCACAGATGGCTTGGACTTCCGATCTTCCTTGGAATCATGGCGCTGGTATTCTTCCTGACATTTATGATCGGCGACTGGCTGAAAGGATATTTTGAGATTGCACTGGAACAGATCTCGGCGCTTACGGCAGCCGGTCTTGACTCTGTACATGTAAGCCCCATGCTCCAGTCTCTGATTGTTGACGGGATTATCTCCGGCGTCGGCGGGATCCTGACCTTTCTGCCTAATATCTTCATCCTCTTCCTGGCCCTGGCTTTGCTGGAGGACAGCGGATATATGGCAAGAGTTGCATTCGTAATGGATGATATCATGAGCAGGCTCGGACTCTCCGGACGTGCGTTTCTCCCGCTACTTCTGGGATTTGGATGCTCTGTTCCGGCAATCATGGCTTCAAGGGCTCTGGAACACCGGCGCGACCGTTTTAAGACGATACTGATCACTCCGTTTATGTCCTGCAGTGCAAGGCTCCCCATCTATGTACTGTTCTCGTCCATGTTCTTCGGGAAATACGCGATGGTTGTCTGCTACTCCATGTACCTGCTTGGAATCGTAGTTGCCATCACAACGGCATATATCATGTCAAGGCTTGACGGCAGCAAGGCGGAACACGCACTCCTGATTGAACTGCCGGAGTACAAGTCGCCCAACGCACGGACCATCTTCATCTATGTATGGGAGAAGATCAAAGACTATCTTACCAAGGCCGGAACCGTTATATTCGTGGCTTCTGTGATCATGTGGGTCATCTTGAATTTTGGCCCTCATGGTTATGTTACTGACATCTCCCAGAGTTTCGGCTCACTGATTGGGAAGGCGGTCGTTCCGTTGTTCCGTCCGGCAGGTCTGGGCTACTGGCAGATCATCGTCGCACTGATTGCCGGTATCGCGGCGAAGGAGGTCGTCGTATCCAGCTGCAGCGTACTGTTCGGTATCCGCAATGTCACGACGGCAAACGGAATGAACACCATGGTGGCCACACTTGGTTCCATGGGGTTCGGCGCGGCGAATGCCTACGCCCTGATGGTGTTCTGCCTGCTGTACGTTCCCTGTACCGCAACCATCGCAACGATCCACAGGGAGCTTAAGAGCTGGCGGCAGACACTGGGTATCCTGGTCTTCCAGATACTTGTTGCCTGGGGGATGAGCGTAATCGTGTACCACATCGGATTGTGTTTCTAGTACAGCGAGTGCAGAATTCACTGTTAATTACGCAATGCTGTACTAGATAT
>CAMSTW010000087.1 GCA_947063855.1 uncultured Dorea sp. | reverse complement strand
CTCTTCCGACATCTCTTCTAAAAATCTGCCCGTCTCTTTCCTGCCTTCCACATATAAGACATCCGGCATATGACGGTAAGCATACAGCTCCATGCTCCCGGAATCAAACAGACAGATTCTGCCTCTTGCCGCTGCCTGAGCGGCGAGTACCCGCAGCATATTCGTCTTACCGCTCCCTGCATTCCCGATGATCACAAACAATCCGGCTGTCCGGTCAAAGCCTTTCGCTGTCACTTCTTCAACCTCGAGTCCCACCAGGAAACAGTTCATGTCATCCGCATATTTCCCCAGCATAGATGAAGTAAATTCCTGCGGCAACACCGGGATATGCGGCGCCTCCCTCCGGGGATATTTCCTGCGTATCTTCTGTATCAGCTCCTTCAATTGTTTACTATACGCTGCCCGTTCCCGGCCAGGCGCCATCGTATAGATCTGTGCCTCATGTACCTGTTCACCGCTCACCAGCACACGCCCTTTGATATCTGCCTGACGGCTTGTTGTCCTCCCTACTGTCTGAAAGGTTTCATTCTCATCAAAATGATAGCCTGCTATCTTTTTTTTGAAGTTATTTAAGGTTGCCAGACGGATTGCATTCACCCTGTTTGCAGACGCCGCCATGTAGATGCCAAGCCCGGGGCCGTCCCGTGTAAGCTTCGTATAGAACTCTTCCTCCTCAATTCCCATCTCCTTGACAACATCAAACTGGTCGATTGCTATGAGGATGACCTTCAGGAATTCTCCTGACAGTTCCTGATATGCTTCCCATGAGGGAACCGCATACCGGGCAAACGCTCTTTTTCTTTCCGTAATCTCCCGGGATATCAGCTTCTTGAACTTCCAGTACCGCTCTTTGTCGTCAAGGGCTATATATTCCGCCGTATGAGGAAGCTCCTTAAGAGGCATACACCCGTTATTTCCATAATCAAGAATGTAATAGTTCAGCTGGTCCACATCATGAAGAATGGCAAGACTCACCAGAACCGTTGTCAGAAATACCGTCTTCCCAAAACCGGCAGACGCCGTGAATAAGAGATTTCCTTCCCTTATGAAGCTGTGTTCAAGTTCTTTTTGTTCCTGCCTCTCCGGAATATCTATCTTCCCCAGGCTGACCCCATAGACGTCTGATCCGCCATTCTTCACTCCCTCCCCGGCAGGTTGTGGGAATGAGTTTTCGGACCGTCTGCCGGATACTGCTAAATGTTCGCAATACGGGATAAACAACGTCTCCTCTGTCACATACGGACTGATCAGCATCTTCCCAAGCGGCCGAAGCCATGGCTTCTTTACTTCCGCCCTTCCTTCTGCCCCAAATACCTCCCGGATGTGGGAGACCACCGCTTCCAGCTGAGTCCTGCATATCTGATATTCTTCCGTCCTGCCGCTTAAGTCCTGATTGACCAGTTCTCCCTGTCCAAGTTCATTTACCACATAGATCCGGTCATCCTCCCGCGCTTCCTGCCCCGATGCTTCCCGATACGCGGCGCCGCTCATTGCAGACTGGAACAGTTCGTAGACCTCATGATTTCCAACCTGTATATATGCCCTTCCCGGAAGGGTGATGTCAGCTGCATCCGGCGTCCCCAATATCTCCTTACTGTCCAGTGCATGCTGTACCTTCAGACATATCCGAAACCGGCTGTTGCTCAAGATCTGCTCGTCGACCACCCCGGCCGGCTTCTGTGTCGCCAGAATAAGATGCACTCCCAGGCTTCTTCCGATACGGGCCGCCGATATCAGTTCCTTCATGAAATCCGGCTGTTCCTTCTTCAATTCTGCGAATTCGTCGCTGATGATAAAAAGATGCGGGATCGGCTCGTCTGCCGTTCCTTCCTTGAACAGTCTCATATAACCATTGATGTGATTCACCTGAAAACTCCTGAAGATCTGCTGCCTCCGTGACAGCTCCGCCTTCACCGAGACCAACGCCCGCATACTTCCGGCGCCGTCAAGATTCGTGATGGTTCCCATATGATGGGGCAGGCCGCCAAGCAGATCCGCCATGCCGCCGCCCTTATAATCAATCAGAAGAAACCCCACTTCATATGGATGAAAATTTACAGCCAGTGACAGGATATAGCTCTGAATCAATTCTGACTTGCCCGAACCGGTCGTTCCAGCGATCACTCCATGGGGACCGTGCGCTTTCTCATGCAGATTCAGAATAAACGCCTCGTCTGCCGAACGCATACCGACCGGAACTGCCAGAGACCTGTGAGACTGGCTCTCCCTCCATCTTCGCCCGATTTCAAGTTCTCCTGGATCCTCTACTCCGTACATCTCAAAAAAAGTCACACTCCGGGGAATATAACTGGTAATCTCCTGCCGGTGCTCTACGACGCCAAGGTCTCTTGCCAGCCACTCGAAGTCCGTATCCTGCGACTGATAAAGCCTGAGCCTCTGTCCCTGATATATCCCCGCCTCCAAAAGCAGCGTCCCTTCTTTCAGGCTTTCAAGCTGTAATACAGTTCCTATATACGCAGGCAGATTCGCCCGGACATCACTGGTATAGATGACGGACACCCCCAGCGCCGTCCCGTCCATGCGCAGATACTCCATGATACCATGATCCGTCACCCAGAACGGTTCGTCAATCAGGAACAGATAATGCGGCAAATGTCTGTAATCCTGCTTTCCCTCCTTCAGGCCTTCTGCCCGTTCTTTTAGAATACGGCTTATGCTTCCCAGAACCAGATCACGTGTCCGTTCTGAACTGACCATCCCCAATACGTTCAGCTCCGGGAGACGCACATGGGGAAGCCAGCGCATCCACTTGAATTTTTCTTCATATTCCTTATTGTAAATAATAATCATACGAAGGTCATGATAACTGTGAGAGAAGGCTGTCCTGGCCGTCAATATCTGCATCTGCCGATGTATTGCTTCCCGCTCTCCCACCATCCCCAGGTGCGCTTTGCCTAAGTTTATTTCCTTTCGCCGGTCAATTACCGAATATCTGCGCCGGATCTTCATCGCCGCCTCTGTAAGCCGGTCCTCTCCGGCATCCCACGCAGGTTCTTTCCCTTCTATTGAAAACTGCGGCAATCCTGTATAGCGACCGATTAATACGGTAAGGAAATCATAATCCGAAGATGTCCTCTCGTAGATCCGGCTGTCACACTCTCTTACCATCTTGGCAATCGTCTTCATATCGGGATACTGATGCGTATAGACCTCCCGCTCCTCCTCCCAGGCCGACGCAATCTCTTTCTGTTTCTGCCACAGATATGCAAGGTAACGCTCTTTTCTCTTACGGTTTCGCTCTCTTACCTCTTTCTTCTCATCAAGATACTTGATCACGGAAAACACTGCCGTCAGTCCCGCCGCCGCCGCGGACATCAGAAGATAGATCCCCCTCCCGGCAAGCAGGCCGACCGTCACAGCCACCGCCGCCATTGCGGCCGGAGGCAGTATGGTCATAAGAATCCCGCTTCTGCCCGGCCTTTCCCTTTCTTTGGGGAGTTCCAGCAGAATCTTCTTCGCAGGCGCTTTTCTTATCAGCCTTGGGGAACGCTTATAGCATGGATATCCATCTGGCATCTGCGGGCGGGAGCACGACATAAGAGCGGTGGTATAGGCATGGGGCGAGCCTTGAACAGCAATCAGATCTTCCCAGATCTCAAGCTTTATATTATGTAAGAACAGGACGGATCCGGGGTACAGGACGGCTTCTCCCATCTCAGCCTTCCTCTGATCCAGATATAACTGCTCCCTGTCTGCAGCCTCAATGAACACCTGCATCCTCCGGATGTAGAGACGGCTTTTTAAACCACGAATCCGAAGAACAGCCTCCTCCCCCGATGAGACGGCTACATTCTCCCCTCGCTCAAATATATATCTTTCTCCGCTCAGACAGAAGATCCTCTTATCGTCATGAATCTGCCATTCATTCTCCTTAAGATATTCCTTATCTTCTGTAACCGGATACTCATAATACCCATCCTCCGTCTGCACAAGCAGATATCTCATAGGCTTCCCCTTTCTCTGCAGACTATATACTGCGGGTTTTATTCCAGATTGCGGCACGCTCTGGTTATTCAATTCCAAGCTTCCCGGCAAGTTCCTCAATCACCTTAAGGAGTTCCTGCTTTCTGCCGGCCTTCTCTTCTCCCGAGAGGTCTCCGTCTTCTTCCACCTGCCTTAACTCATGCATATATGCATACAGGAGAAGCTGGTCATCCGCCATCTTCATGGCAAGATCCCGGGCTTCCTCTACTTCCAGCCGCCCGAGATGAATCCAGTAGCAAAGCACGTCCTCACCAGACTGATATGTAACCCTGCTCAGAATATTCTCCTTATCCTCTGCACTGAAAGCGTCTACCGCCTGTCCCTGAATATAGGCCGTGGCAAGCATATATTTCGCCGCATGGTCAAGTTCTTCCAGACGGAATTCTTCCAGAGAGTCGATCAGTTCCGTATAATCCTTCCGGATATAAGCGTCCTCTGCCGTCCTGATACGCTCCTGTCTTGGCATGTACCAGGCAAAGCTGTAGGCAGATGCCGCAGCAAGCATAATCAGCAGAATCATAGATAGCATACTATATATTTTCAGCCATTTATAACCTCGGATTCCCACCCGCCTCGTATGTTTCTTCTCTTCTTCTTGAAGGTTCTGGTAATATTCTGACAACAGCTTCTTCTCTTCCTGTATCGTCTCGGGTTCAAAAAATCCTGTAATCTCATCTTTTGCTCTTAATATCTCCATACCGCCGTACAGATAATCTTCGTAAGGGCGTAAACCGTCCAGAAGATAGCCTGTCAGCGCCTGATGCTGCCTCAGGAAATATTTCATTCTGTTCTTCCCGTTCGATGAGACGATATCCCTTTGCTTCACTCTTACCCTGCCAAGGATATCATAATACAGGTTCTCAGGCGCCAGGGAAAACTCATAATTCCGGTACAGTTCCTCGAGCTCTGCCGCCTGCATCAGGAAACCAAGCTTCGTAATCCTGTCCTCTTCCCTCAGCTTATCAAGCTCCTGCATTCCCCGCAGATCAAAGCTCATGCAGACAGCATCCTTCTCTTCCTCGACCTTGCAGGGAAGAAACATCGGATGAGACTCTTCCAGACGCCTGAAATCATAGGTTGTCTTCGCCGATAACCCGCTCTTTCGAATCCGTATCTTCATCTACCTGGTCTCCTTTTCTGATTCATACTTAGTTAGCAGACTGTCCCGGAGATTGTGGGAATGCATTCTCATACAGTCTGTCCTGCCTGCATCAGCACGCAGATATCTCCACAGCCAGGATATCTCCCGCGTAGATTCTGCCCTGCAAGAAGGTAAGAAGCGGATTCACATAGGCTCTCTGCCGCACGGAATACACCCGGATCTGGCTCTTCTGACATACCTTCGTGAAGAATCCGTTTTCCAGAAGACAACGATAGACGTCTTCTATCCTCTGCTCCGGCTTTACAATGATATCCAGTTTTTTTAGTTCTATATCCGGAAGTCCGTCTTCCCCCGGCCTGTTTTCACTCTGCGAAATGCGGGATTCCCTGCATCCTGCGCCCCGCGCCGCCACGGGCATCCTTCCGGCTCCTAAAATATCATCTTCCAAAAAAGTTACGATCATTACCTCACTCCTTCCCTCTGCTCATCATCTGCCACGTTCCATTCAACAGTCTCTGATCCCTGAGGCATACTTCTTCGTGCGAGTGCGCATCCTCCGGTAAAAGAACACCCAAATCCCCAAGATTATGGCCATACCTACTACTGCCTGCATCTCCGCGGACAGCCTGTCCTCCTGTATCTGCTCTTCCTGCCTTCTCTCTTCCTGCATAAGTGATCCCGGCGCAGTCTCGAAAATGCGGTTTCGGATATCTGTAAGCCGCGCCTCTTCTTTCCCCATTCTACCATCTTGCCCTTGCCATACTCCTCCCTTCTCAAACACTTCCTGCCGGATCCCTTCTAACATCTGCTTTTCCTTTGTATGGAGCTCTCCCGCCTTCTGCTGTGTATCGTCAGCGAAGACGGGAAGCCCGTACAGGTCGCTTAAGGGAAGCCGGCTTCCTTCTCTGCTTCCGTCCACATCCGGGTCAAGCCGCAGATAACCCTCTCCATCCACAGTGCGCGCCTTTCTCTAACCACGGTTCATAGAGCCTGCCGTCCTGTCGAACTCCGCGTACTGCTGTGCGTTCATCACGACGCCCTGACCAATGGAACTGATCAGTTCACGCATTGCCTCAAAGCTTGGCGCCATCTCCGCAACCCTGGCGGCAAATCCCTCATAGCCGCTTCCTTCCCACAGCTCCGGAAGCTGATGGTTCACGACATCATTCAGATAATTCTGGAGAGCCGTGACATCCTCCACATGGCTTCCAATCTCCTGTCCTCTTACGATCACATCCTCCGTATTCATTCTAATACTCATACCTTCTCCTCCTTATGAAAAAATAAATCTGCACAATTAAGACGATCAATACGACTCCTGCCGCAACAAATACAATGCCCTTCGAAGACTTCTTTTTTTCCGAGATCCCGGACAAAGTCTGCTTAAGAGGTGCGTTTTCCTTCTGTTTCCGAGAGACCGCAGACATCCCGTCCCTGCCCGGACTGCCGCCCGGCTCTGGTGTTTCCAACTGGTCCTGCGCTGTCAGCGGATTTACAATAAACTGATAAACTCTGGCATTTTCTGCCCTCCCGGTTCGCGTGTAGGGAAGCTTTGATGCAAAATTTCCAAGAATCTTCTGATTCGCCAGACTGGTTTCTTTCTTTACCTCTTTTGCCTCTTTCAGATTGTCTGCAACGGTCTGGTCTGCCTTCCTGCGGACATCTTCTATGTTCTTCTGCAGTTCTGCAGCATATTCTCTTACTGAATCTGCCGAACGCTGTGCATACTCCATATACGCCTGACTGCCCTCCAGCAAGGTATCCCGCATGCCCGTATGGTTGCCGGCCATCTCTTGTACATTCCGGGAAATAAACTGGTCGTCGATCTGCGGCTGAAAACCGGCAAGCTGTGCGTTATATGAGGCAATCGCCGCCTTCTCTTCTTCGTATCTCTGCCGAAACGTCTGCGCGGCCTCTTCTGCCCTGGCCGAAAATGGAACCGCATACTCCGCCCTCGCCAGTTCAACAACCTTCTCAATATCCAGATTCTCTGCTTTCTCAATCTCTCCAAGGATATCTTCAATCTCTTTATCCTCTTGCGCCAACCATTTCAGCAGATTTTCAGGATTCCAGGGAACTTCCGGCTCCTCACCGGGCGATTCCGGTTGATTCGTATTTTCGCCGGGCTGTTCCGGATGTTCCACATTTTCGCCGGACTGTTCCGGATGTTCCACACTTCCAACGGACTGCTCCGGGTAATCCACATTTTCCCCGGACTGTTCCTGGTGATTCGCATTTCCGCCGGACTGTTCCTGGTGATTCGCATTTCCGCCAGACTGTTCCGGTTGATTCGTATTTTCGCCGGACTGTTCCGGATAATCCACACTTTCACCGGGCTGTTCCGGATGTTCCACATTTTCGCCGGATGATTCCGGCTCTTTGGACGGCTCCCCGGAATACTCCGGCTCTCCATCCGGCTGTCCCGGCTGACCGCCTGCCTGCTGTAATTCTTCTCTGATCCTCTGGTTGTTCTCAAGAAGCTTTCGTAAGTATCCGCCTATCGCTTCTTTCTCTAACATGTACTCTGACTGCCGTTCCAGTTCCGCCCTGAGAATAGCGTCGGCCTTTTCTATAATGCTCATGCCGCTCCCATCTACAGTAAGATCCGGCGTCGGCGCCGCTGATAAGTTGTTCAGACGCTCTGACAGCGCTCTGCCTTCGGCACATAATACCTCCGCGCTGCCCCTTATTCCCTGGACACCTGCGGTATATTCCTCCCTTATGGCATCCAAAAGGGATGCGTCCTTCTTCGTATATTCCGAGATATCTGGTATGTTCGCAGGATTCTCCTCCATCTTCAGTTCCGGCACTTCTGTCAGTACAATCAGATCCTGCCCCTCTATCCTGTCGAGGGCGGCTTTATCCCTTGCATCATTTTCCATCACACGGCCCGCATAATCCTGCGCTTCATGAAACTCCTTTAAAATAGTATCCACATACATATAGCTTACCCGGTTGTTCAGCGAGTCGATATAACTCAGCACCTGATAAAGGAGTTCATACTGACTTTCCCTGGAATAAGATCTGTTGACGGCATATTCCAATTGGGATACCTGCGGCAGTGCATTGATGCTTTCCACATTCTGAGAAAATACGGCCGGAATGATGATATACGCCCCGTATCTTCCCGTGTTTAATCCTTCTCTTGCGGCCTCCAGGGACGAATATTCGAAATCCATCGTCGGGAATCTTGACAGCTTCTCTGCGTAATTGATCTGCCCTTTCTCTCCCCTCACGCCTTCATCCAGGTTCACGACCGCAATCTTTTCGGATTCTTTCGTCTCTTTTACTTCTCTTTTGTCAGGTGCTGCCTGTACCTCCTGCACAGAATGAAAACCGTGAAATTCCTTCATGTGGATGATACCCTTACAGAAAATAGCAGCACCAAGCGTAAGCGTCAAAAATACTATTAACTTTTTATACTTCATCTTCTCCTTCCCTTTTCATTTTCTCTACTTTTAATGGGTTTCTTTGGAAATTAAAGGTATCGAACACCTTCAATACAGATTAATAGAAATCTGATCTGAAATAAATGATGTGTTGAACAACACTATATGTATGTGAAAAATATGATACAATATTCCTGCGGCTTTGTCAATAGGAAAAAATACATTACTGACTGGTATGACGAACACTACTCGAATGAAGCATTTATCGAATATGAAATACCTTATTGTTTCGACAGGCATGCTTTTTTGCAAGTGCGTGTGTAAAAACGCAGGTGCAGCGAACTGCACCAAGGCTTTTACACACGCACTATTAGGAAAGCAGACCGCCGAAACATAAGGTTATACTCAGATACTAAACCACCGCTTCTATCAGAGTCTTCTCTCCCATTACAATCTCCTTAACGCCAATCTCCTTCTTCTTATTGAAGTTAAAGCTCAGCATATATCCCACATCCAGATGATAATAATCCAGATATTCAAACAGCTGCTTCTCTCCTCTTGAATGATATGCATTTCCGTGCCACACTTTTAATTCTACAATGGTCTGCTCCCCTCCGTAATCTATAATCACATCTGTCCGTTCACGGTTCCGTGTCTCGGCCTCAATATAATAATTCCCCTTCCCGTTAATAATCGGCCTCAGATATAAGAGAAAATATCTCCGCCCGTCATCTTCATAGAAGGTTCCATCCCTGTCTCCGTACAAATCATCAAAATGTATCACGAATTTTTCCAGAATACGCCTCATATCCAGACGTCCATCCCGGATAAATCCGCTCTTATCCTTCAATCCGGCATCATACATCTTATTGTTCAACAGTTCTTCTGACAGAAACTGATTGTACAGAACGGTCTCGAAGATTCTGTTTGTGACTGCCACATTATCCCCGTCCTGCTTAATAAACCCGAACATCTCTGCAATCTGTATAGATGAATTCAAAGGAGTATATGGTATCGTCTTCCCGCCAAACAGCAGCATATACAGCATACTCCGCAATTGGGGATAATCTGACAGCTTATGAATCATGGATTCAAACAGGGTATTCTTCTCCTTTAACAGTATATGCACCGCCTCCTGAAATCCATTCCTTGTCCAGACGCTGCTCCGGTCCGGATAATCCTTGCTTCCCGCAACACATTCATCCAACAGCTTACACAGCTTCGAAACCAGGAAGGGATACCCGCCGGTATACTCGTAAATCATCTCTGCCATCTTTCCAACGTCCATCCCCGTATGATAATCCTGCTCATACTCGGAAAGCATGCCTGCAACAGCGGCAACAGAAAAACTCATATCCACTTCGAAATCTGCCGCAATATTCCATGGACTGTTTTCCTTATGTTCCCCATCCGCCGTAAATTTGCGCTTCAGATTCTTCACATCATAAACGCCGGCAAGAATTACTGAATGGAACGTCGGAATCTCATCCCGGTCGATATAATTTACCCGCAATAAAGCCAGGAAATCCAGGAAAACCTGATTATTACTTGCACTGTCTACCTCATCAATGATAAGCACTATCCTTTTTTCCGATTCGGCACACCATTGATTCAGACAGCGAAACAGCACGGAAAGCACTGTATGCTTCACATTTCCCTCTGCAAATTCGTCTAATCTCTCCCGGATCTTCTCCGGTACATCACCCATGCGGCCAGTCACGGCAGATATCTCTCGGGCAAACGCCATCACAAATGACGCCTCGTCCTTAAAATCCGAAGCGCTCATTCTCTGAAAATCCAGACCCACAACCGCATAATCCTTCTCAAGGAATCCTGCCAGAGCTTTTAATGTCGTGGTCTTCCCATATTGCCTGGCCTTGTTTATCGTAAAATACTGGCCTGCATCAACCATCTTACAGATCTGTTCTAATTTATCCGTTATGTCCACCATGTAATGTTGATTCGGTCTGCATACCGCCACCGTATTAAAATATTTCGCCATAAAACCACCGTCTTCCAAGAGATTCCCCACACCAGTATTGTTCTCATCCATGCCGGATTGCAGTCAGCCGTCAACACAGCAGCACATACGCTTAATATTCCGGCACATGATCCGCGAACATATGAAGCTTCATCCGCGAAGAAAGTTCCCGCAGAACGTGCTGCCCCGCAATGCTGTTCCCTTTCGCGTCCAGCGCCGGTCCGAAGATTCCAATCCCCATACGCTTATCTACCACGGAGAGGATACCGCCTCCGACGCCGCTCTTGGAAGGCACGCCCACTTCCACTGCGAATCTTCCGGAACCGTCGTACATCCCACAGGTCAGCATGATCGCCTTCACCGTCTGCACGACCTTGCTGTGAAGCAGACTCTCCCCGGTCAATGGATTGGTGCCGTCCGACGCCAGGATCAGGCCGAATCCGGCGAGGCTTCTTGCCGTCACGCTAAGCGAGCACATCCGCACATAAAAATCCAGACTCTCTTCTACATTGTTCTCCAGGATTCCCTTGCTTTCCAGAAGATATGCGATCGCCTTGTTCCTGGAAATATGACTCATCTCCGAATGATATACCTTCTCATCCAGCGCAATCGCGTCGTCCATACACAGCTTTCTTGTGAACGCCAGCATCCGGTCGAAACTGACCTCACAGGACAGATGGCTTGCGATGGCAATCGCTCCGGAATTGATCATTGGATTAGAGGGGTGGTCGCTCGCAAGATCCAGTCTCACCAGAGAATCAAAGGAGTCTCCCGACGGCTCCATCCCTACCCTGTCAAAGGTCTTCTCGAATCCGCACTGCTCAAGAGCTACCGCCAGAGATATGACCTTTGATATACTCTGGATGGTAAATCTTATATCCGTATCTCCGCTTACATGGAACCTGCCGTCTCCGGTGCAGACACACACTCCCAGATAATCCTTATTCACATGTCCAAGCTCCGGTATATAGGTTGCCGTACTGCCA
>CAMSTW010000086.1 GCA_947063855.1 uncultured Dorea sp. | reverse complement strand
ATCGGGGTATGGCTCAGTTTGGTTAGAGCGCACGGCTGGGGGCCGTGAGGTCGCAAGTTCGAATCTTGTTACCCCGACTGAGGAAGAGGCATGATTCTTGAATTTGAGGAAACGCCTCTTTTTTAATGCGACAAGATGTTTGGAGCATCAGGGGGGCGCAAAGTGAACGAGATTCATATAATCAATTTTGGTCCAGTGAGAAAAGCAGTAATCAATGTAGATAAAAGGATGCAGATTTTGATAGGTATGCAGGCTTCTGGGAAGAGTACGGTCTGTAAAGTTATTTACTTCTGTCAAAAAATCAGAGATTACACATTGGATTTCTTGATGGATGCGAACCAGTTTACCGACAATCACAGAAGTGAATATTTCAATAATTATATGAAGTATTTGACCAGACAGTTTATGGGATGCTTTGGAAAGACGACCCATATGCAGAAGTTCAAAATCGTATATTATTTTGGTGCAAATAAGATTGAGATTACGCTGAATAAGGATGGATATATTCGTTTTGCTTTTGGGGATGTACTGAAAAACAAAATATATTCCCTTCTTTTAGAGTCTTCGGAAATGTTTATTAATGAATTGAACAGTAGTAAAATCAGTTCGATTATAGATAACATTACTGCGCTTGCGATGTTAAAACAGCAACTTCAGAACAGATTATGTGTTTTGTTTGAAAATGATGCTGACATCATATACATCCCGGCCGGCCGGAGTTTATTGGCAACAATGTCTGAAAAGCTCCACGAATTCTCAATGTCGGATATGGATTTAACGATGCAGGAATTTATTAATCTGATACGAAATACAAAAAGTAAATTTGGTACGAAGATACCTGATATCGTTAAGAATTATACCAGGACAGTGAAAGGACAAATCAGTAATGGTTCACTTGAATTGGCATATGAGATAATTCGTAATATATTTAAGGCAGATTATACCAGTGAAAGCGACGGGGAAAAAATATATTTTGATGAGCGGCATTGGGTAAAATTGATGTACGGTTCATCCGGACAACAAGAAGCGTTGTGGATATTAATGCTTTCATTTATCATTATTTTGGAGAAAAAAAAGAGTTTTGTGATAGTTGAGGAGCCGGAGGCACATTTATTTCCAATTGCGCAAAAGAAAGTTGTAGATTTGATTGCGTTAATGGTCAATACGACGGGAAGTAAAGCTGTCATTACGACCCATAGTCCGTATATACTTACTTCGTTGAATATCCTTTTGTATTCTGATAAAGTAGAGAAATCTTTGAAAGGGAAGGCTGTGATTCCAAAAAGCTTACGTATACCGTTTGATACTTTTGCAGCTTATAAGTTAGAAAATTTGGCAGATACACGAGAAAGTCTGGAAAATATACTGGATGAAGAAAGTCATATGATAAGGACAGATTATATTGATGAAGTTTCATCTATTTCAAATGCTGAGTTAGAGCGTTTGCTTGATAGGGAGCTGGGAGAATGATATGCAATAAATTAAAGGTTTGTATGCAAGAGCAATTTGCAGGAAGGGCAGTATCAAAGTGCGCGAACGGCAATGTAAAATGTATGGAATCGTCAGATATGCGTTCTAATGTGAAGTGTGAAGAACGAAAAAAGAAATATATTTTAGAAAATACAATGAAAAAACATGTGGTTTCTTATAGAATGGACGGTGGCATTATACTTTTAGATAAGTCGGTGCCGGAGGAAATCTGTAAATGTGATTATTTGATTCTGGTTCATGGAGAAGAGGATGATGCAATTCTGGTCGAATTAAAAGGAGTAGATGTAGCGCATGCTTTAAAGCAAATACAAGGAACCTTGGTTTTATTTAAAGATTTTTTTGCGGTGTTTTCTCACGTGTATGGGAGAGTGGTCGTCACATCGGCAACACCCAATCTGAAAGCGACTCCTGATTATGTGAATCTGATAAAGGTACTTCGTAAAACGTTTAGAGGCAACCTGAAGGTTGTTGAAAAGCAATTTCTGGAGAGAGATATTGATTTGAATAAGGGAATGTAATACTATTGCAGATATGGAGAGACGGGAGACTGGAAGAATATTTGACAAAACGGAGATTGCAGTTAATGATTAGAATTAACGATGAATGTCGGGGATGGCAGGATAAGGATTACGAGGATTTTGCGGCGACGAATCGGCAGCTGATAAAGAAAAGAACCGTTAGCAATATAATTTTTACGGTATGTTGGGGATTGGAGAGAGGAGAGAAGAGATGGTTTTAAATAATTGTACGATATGTTCGGTATATATATCCGATGATGAAGCGCCCAGAAGAATCAAGGTAAGATGCGTGGGGAATCAGATTACGTTATGTTTGAAGAGGGAGAGTGAGGTGCCTGATTCAGAACGGGTGCGGATAGACTTTTTTGACGGACAGATTGGGTGTGTCCGGACATATTGCGATCTGCTGCTTCGGAGGAATTATGATCCGGCGGTCATGGAACCGTGGGCGGCGGACTGTGAGATACTGGAAGTCGTTGAGATCGCACAGGGACGAAGGAATCTCAGAACGAAGATGGAGAAGGAGATCGCGTTTACTTCCTTCCGGCTGGGAGAATTTCGCGGGGAGATTCAGAATGTCAGTGTGGACGGGGTGTATTTTGTCACAAGGACCCGGTTAAGGTATGATGATACGGTTGAATTCGTATATGCATTTGTTGAGAAGGAATATTCGCTTCGGGCAGTCATTCTGAGGGAAGAGGATTTCCGTGATGGCCGTTATGGTTATGGATGCCAGTTTATGGAGCTTCCCAAGGGAGCCGGAAGGGATATCCAGCAATACATATTCAGGCGGCAGCACGGAGGAGTTTGGTAATATTTAACAGCACTATCATATTTTTTATAACAGGAGGAGACAAGACATGAAAGTATTATTGATCAATGGAAGTCCTCATGCCAGTGGAAGTACATACACCGCATTGCATGAGATGGAGAAGGTATTTGGCGAGAACGGGATTGAGACAGAGATGATCCATGTAGGTAATCAGGCTGTCAGAGGGTGCGTTGCATGCGGCTCTTGTGCCAGGACAGGCAAATGTGCATTCGATGACCTGGTGAATGAGACCGCGGGAAAGTTTGAAGCGTGTGACGGACTTGTAGTAGGAAGTCCGGTCTACTATGCATCGGCCAATGCCACGGTAGTTGCGTTCCTGGACCGGCTCTTCTACAGCACCCGTTTTGATAAGACCATGAAGGTGGGAGCCTGCGTTGCATCTGCCAGAAGAGGTGGACTGTCGGCCACATTTGATGAACTGAACAAGTATTTTACCATCTGCGGCATGCCGGTAGCGTCCGGCCAGTACTGGAACAGTATTCATGGAAATAATGCCGGCGAGGCAGAGCAGGACGGCGAGGGACTGCAGATTATGCGTACTCTCGCAAGGAATATGTCTTTCCTGATGAAGAGTATTGCGCTGGGCAGGAAGGAGTATGGGCTTCCGGAGAAGGAAGAGAGAATAGGAACGAATTTTATCCGGTAGACGCCGGGGGTTTTCTCGTGTTTCAGCATGATTTGGCAGACAGCACACTAGTATAACCAACGCGAATTACCGAAACGTACGGTTGATTCGTGTGGGTTTTAGAAAGCAGGAAGAAGGAATGATTATGAAAAAAAGGGTTGTAGTTGCATTAGGGCACCGGGCGTTGGGAACCACCTTGCCGGAGCAGATGGCGGCGGTCAAGAAGACGTCGAAGGTAATCGCGGATCTGATTGAGTCGGATTATCAGGTAGCGATTACCCACAGCAATGCGCCGCAGGTGGGGATGATCCACACGGCGATGAACGAATTCGGCAAGGCACATCAGGATTATACGCCGGCTCCCATGTCTGTCTGTTCGGCAATGAGCCAGGGGTATATCGGGTACGATCTCCAGAACGGCATCCGCGAGGAACTGCTGGACCGGGGGATCTGCCGGACGGTCAGCACGATTCTGACACAGGTGATTGTAGATCCTTATGATGAGGCTTTCTATACTCCGACAAAGATACTGGGCCGTTACATGAATGTGGAAGAGGCGAATGAAGAACGCAAGAGGGGTAACTATATCGTAGAAGAACCCGGTAAGGGTTATCGCCGCATTGTGTCTGCGCCGAATCCGGTCCGTATCGTGGAGATAGACGCCATCCGTGCCCTTCTGGATGCAGACCAGATAGTGATTGCCTGCGGCGGCGGGGGGATCCCGGTATTGGAGCAGAATCACCATCTGCGGGGAGCCAGCGCCGTGATTGAGAAGGATCTGGCGGCAGGCAGGATGGCAGAGGAGATCGATGCGGACCAGATGATCATTCTCACCAGTGTAGAGAAGGTGAAGATCAACATGGGACGTCCGGAAGAGGAAGAGCTTGGAGAGATTAATCTGGAACAGGCGAAGCAGTATATGGAGGAAGGACATTTCGGGGAGTACAACATGCTTCCCAAGTTCAGTGCGTCCGTGGCCTTTATCGAGAAGAGGGAGGGGCGGAGCGCATTAATCACATCTTTCGACAGGTTGAAGGATGCTCTGAAAGGAAAGACCGGAACCTGTATACGGTAAGAGACGCCGGGAAGGACAGGAGGATGCTCTGAGAGGGAAGGCCGGGAAGCTGTACAGGGCAGGAGGCAGAGAGACGCGGGCGTGGATTTGTACCAGGCCGGTGTATAGATGGCGGAGAAACGGGGATACTACTTAAAAGTATTTCCTTGCGGAAATATGAAAAATAGAAGGAGGGATTCCCCATGAAAGCCAGAGTGAATGATGGATGTATCTCATGCGGCGCATGCGTGGCGGCGTGTCCGGAGGTATTTCGTTTTAACGACGACGGTGTTGCGGAGGCATACGCAGAGGTAGCGCCGGAGTATGAGAGTACGGCGCAGGAAGCCAGGGATGACTGCCCGGTTTCAGTCATTGACATTGATGAATAGTTGTTTCACGACATTTTCAAGCCCGCATATACTATGGATAAGTAGTGTATGCGGGCTTTGCCGCGTCCGGATATGGCCGTGCAGTAACAGGAAAAGCAGAGGGCTGGCAAATAAGCAGTAATTACCCGGATGAAAGGAACAAAAAGAGGGTGAGTGCTTCCGAAGCGGCAGCGCATCAGATGTCAGGAGGGAGAAGGGATGAGGCTGTGCGAACTGGAGAATAAAGAGGTTATCAATGCCTGCGACTGTAAGAAGCTGGGGTATATTGTGGATCTGATCATAGATGAATGCAATGGATGCATCGAAGCCATGGTGATCCCCAAGGCGGGGAAATTATGCGGGTTTTTCTGTGATGGATCGGAGTATATCATTCCTTTCAAATGTATCAAGAAGATTGGGGAAGATATTATTCTGGTGGAGATCCATGAGGAAAGATAACGGAGCTGAGATGAAGCGGATGTATACTGGCAGAACATGTGTTAATCAGGTTGAGTTATAACGGGCTGTCGGGTATAATAAAATAAAGAAAAAATGGACAGGGAGGTACATAGAGATGGAGTTGCAGTTTGATAACCATGATGAACGGATCAGATATTATGAACTGATGCTGGAGCGGGATCTTGAGAATCTTCCACATTTCCCGCTTCCGGACGGTTACAGGTATGTGTTCTTCAGACCGGGCGACAGGGATTGGTGGATTGATATCGAGAAGTCGGCGAAGGAATTTGCGTCCTGTGAACAGGGGATGAAATCGTGGAACAGATATTACGGCGGCAGGGAAGATGAGCTGACCGGCCGGATGGTGTTCGTTGAAGACGCAGACGGCAGGAAGGCTGCGACTGCAACTGCATTCTACGATATCAGGGGGATTGATAAGTCAGGCGACGGCTGGCTCCACTGGGTCGCCGTGCGCAGGGAGTATCAGGGAAGAGGACTTGCCAAGCCCCTGATCTCATATGTACTTAGGCTTATGCAAAGCCTTGGATATACACACGCGAAGATTCCGACGCAGACGACCACATGGCTTGCGTGCAAGATTTATCTGGATCTTGGATTCCGCCCGATTCCGGAGAATGTTGTCAACAGCCGGGAGGGGTGGAGGATCGTGAAGGCGCTGACGGACCATGAGGCGCTGGCAGAGTTTGATGCGGCAGCGGCAGATGAGATTATAGCCGGGTGACAGATTTTTATCAGTAAAGGAAGGGTTCATTATGTAAAGCCAGGAGTATGAAAGGAAGGTATGACGGATGAATTTTGAAGATGAAAAAGATTATATCATGAGGCTTATCAAGGAAGTGGTGAGGATCTTATTCTCACTGATGTTCGGGAAGCAGTATGTATCGGTTGAGCAGGAGATCCGGAATAAATACGAGATAGCGGGGAGAACCCCGGACGACCTGTTCGCCATGATTGATAAGGGCGACATAAATGAGGCGGAGAATATCCTGCTGACAGGTATCGATTATAATAATAAGAACGATGTCGCCGCGGGAGCCCTTTTCTATCAGCATCTGAGTGAAAAAGAGGAAGAATTCTTACTGCAGCACGATTATTCCAGGGAAGAAGTTCTCGACGGCATGAAGCAGCTGGCGGCAAGAGCCGGGTATGAGAGTATACTGGATACTTTGGATATATAGGGAGTTTAATGGCGGCAGCCAAATCAGCCAGAGAAGGAAGACCAGTGAAGATTACGGAGGTAGAATAAGATGAGTCTGGGAAAATGTGCATGTATTGATACATTATATACGGAACTGGAATGGAAAGAGAGATTCCAGGCAGCGAAAAATGACGGGTTTGAGGCAGTGGAATTCTGGGACTGGAGGATCCGCGATCTGAAGGAGACACGGGAAGCGGCTAAGGAAGCAGGTATTAAGATCAGCGGATTTAACGGAGACGCGGATTATTCTCTGGTAGACCCTGAGCATAAGGCAAAGTACCTGGAAGAACTTAAGAGATCCATCGAGGCGGCAAAGACAGTCGATGCCGCAAGCGTTACGATCCATTCCAACGCACTGGGAGAAGGCGGCGTGGTAGTGAATGCTTATAATGAGCTGTCTGATACCGTGAAGCTGTGTTCCATGTATGACACCCTGCTGGCGTGTGCAAGGCTGGCAGAACTAGAAGAGATCAACCTGAACTTAGAAGCGCTGAATGTCACGACAGACCATGTGGGGAATTTCCTGAAATATACACAGACAGGAGCCGAAATCTGCCGGCTGATTGGTTCACCCCGCCTGAAATTATTATATGACGTATATCACATGCAGATCAACGAGGGATGTATCTGTGACACGATCAGCAGCTACAAAGATCAGTTCGGGCATATCCATGTTGCGGACGCGCCGGGCCGCCATGAGCCGGGAACCGGGGAGATCAACTATAAGAAGGTTATCCGCCATCTGGAGGAAAGTGGATACCGCGGACTTGTCGGGTATGAACTGTTCCCGGCAGCCGGCACGAAGCAGGCTGTGCAGGCAATCATGGAGTACTGCTAATCCTAAGCGGGACTTGGGCGGTCCGAAAGGATGGCGGTTCCGCCCGGTAAAGGAGACGTTAAGCGTCGTAGAATATGGGGAGTGGAAGAACGGATACCGGCAGGAGAGCCTGATATTCGGCGGAGCAAGCCTTGGTTTCAAGGCAGGAACCGGAATTACCAGCGCGATTATGACAGAGCTCTAAGGAAACAGACGGCCGTCCCATCAATAAATAAACATACAGTAAAAGCCACCGCATACGGGAAATGTGCGGTGGCTTTATATGTGGGCTGCATCGAGACTTTTACACATGTGCGATCGGGAAAGCAGGCCAGCGAAACGTACGGTTAATTCGTGTGGGTTATACTAGTACCCAAAGAATGTTTGATGAATACTATAACAGTATACACAGATGGCACACTGTATTATATGATGATGTGTCTGAATGTATGACAGGAAATTAATTTCCACAGGCAGCGGGCCTGCAGTGGGGCTGCAGTGGGGCTTTGGCCTGCTGATTCCCACAGGCAGCGGGTCTGCAGAGGGGGCTTTGGTTGCCAGTAAATTAGCTGCGAAAATAGGAGGATTGTATAATGGAAGGTCAGCTAGTATGGAAAGATGAGTACAATATCGGTGTAGATATCATCGATCAGGAACACAGAAGACTTTTTAAGATCATCAACAAATTATTCCGGTTCAGTGATGAAAAGAACAAGAGTCAGTGGGCGTGCCAGGAAGGGATTAAATTCTTCAAGGACCATGCCGTGAAGCATTTCACAGAGGAAGAAGAATACATGGCGTCTATTCATTATGAACGGCTTGGCGTACACATGCATATCCACAGTGAATTCCGTGAGCGGACGCTTCCGGCGCTGGAGGAAGAACTGGAGCAGACGGACTACTCGGCGAATTCAGTAGAACATTTTCTTGGAGTCTGCGCCGGATGGCTGGTAGGACACACCCTGATGGAGGACCGTGCGATTACCGGGAAGGGCAGAAGCCGGTGGATGGGGCTTCTTACAGGCAAGGAGCAAGACGCCATGAAGAAAGTCATTCTTCAGTTGATGTATGATCTGTTTCATCTGGAATCTTACGTGATCAGCGACGCCTACGGCGGAGAAAAATTCGGAAGAGGCGTATATCATCGTCTGGTCTACGGTACGGACCAGGAGGAGGAAAGATATGAAATATTTCTGGTCTTTGAAGAGAAGCTTCTGATCAACACAGTGGGAAAAACCATGGGGATAAAGACGAACAAGCTGAATACGTTATTGATGAACGCGTCAAGATACATGGCGCGTCAGTTTGCCGATTATGTCAGGAATCATCTGCCGGATATGGACGGCTATGAGCTGAAAGAAGAGAACCTTCTTACTTATGAGCAGTTCCAGGATGTGTTTGAGACCGAGAAATTACAGGTCAGCCTGTTATTCGATACGGGAGAAGGATATTTTTCATACTGTACGTTGGCAAAGCGTCCTCCTAAGAAAGGAGCCGCCGCTTCGCTCAGAACGGATAACGCCATGGCCGAAGTCGGGAAATATCTCTTGGAGAGGGAAGTCCGTCCGAAGCGGAAGGTACTTGTAGTAGATGATTCGGTTACTGTAAGGCAGGGAATCCAGAAGCTTCTGGATAAGGATTATGATGTGGCGGCTGCCCCGTCCGGCACAGCCGCGCTCCGGTGCATGATTCTGGATAAACCGGACCTTGTGCTGCTTGATTATGAGATGCCGGTATGCGACGGCCAGCAGGTGTTTGAGATGATGCGCTCAGAAGAGGCGTTTGCGGATATTCCGATTATATTTTTGACCGGGAGAGCCGACACGGAGACGGTTAAGAAATTAGTAGCGCTCAAACCAGACGGATATCTGGTTAAATATTTAAAGCCTGCGCAGATTAAGCAGAAGATAGACGAATACTTTGAAAGAGGGAATCTGTAAGGCCGTACCAGGGTTCCATCCGGCCGGAAACCGAACTAATGAGCTGTCTGGTTCGTGCAAGTGCCTGGCAAAGGTTTGACGGCGATGCGGGCGCATCGGCCAGAACTTTTAACGATACAACAGCACACCAGGCAGTTCAGGAGTTCAATTAAGGGGTTGTTCCGGTTTGCAGGAAGCAATTTCAAACATACTTGTATCCCTTGCCTTAGGATAAGAGCCATGATAGAATATTTGTAGAAATATTTGTAGATAAGAAATGAAATGAAGGGGGTGTATCCGTAAAAGGAGAGAACAATGATAGAGATTCATACTGAAAGACTAACCTTAAAACCATTAGGTACAAAATATCTGGACAGCGTGCATGAATATGCTTCTGATCTGGAAAATACGCGATATATGATGTTCCTGCCCAATGAGTCCTTAGATGAAACCAGGGAGTTTCTGCAAAAGGCCGAAGATGAATGGCAGTGTGATACGCCGTCATTTTATGAATTTGCAGTCATTTACCAGGATCGGCAGGTTGGAGCGGTGAGTTTATACAGGGAAGACGATACGTCCGCCGAATTTGGCTGGATTCTGAATAAGAAGTACTGGGGACAGGGGATTGCCTGTGAGGCGGCGTCTGCGCTGATGGATTATGCGGTGAAAAAGTTTGGGATCCGGCACTTTATCGCCCATTGCGATTCGGAGAATGCCGCGTCATACCGGATCATGGAGAAGCTTGGAATGTCCCGGACAAACATCCAGGGAGGAAGAAAGAACAGGGCGTCAGAGGAAGAAAGAACGGAATATCAATATGAATTATATGTAGAGTGTGCGAATCTATTATAAGGTGTTAGCCTTTGCTTCGGATCTTAATGAGCCGCAAAGAATCCTGATAGAGGGAGTCCTGATCTTCCAGATCGATCATCAGCCATCTCTGGCCGTTCCCCTCCTGAGTCTGCTCGTAGATCTCCTGTAATTGCGCAGTACAGTTGGGCAGGGAGGCCTCCACGGCTTCCTTTTCCTTCCTTCCGACCACGATGAGAGCTGTAAAATAAGATTCTCTGGGGTATATGGTGCACAGGGATTTCCCTGATTTTTTAAACTTTACGTTCCAGCCGGGCGCCATGCTGCAGGAGCTGTATTCTATCTTTTCGCTGCATTTGTAAGTATCTTTGATATCAGAGCAGAACTGGCGGAATGCGGGGCTGTTCGTATATTCTGCTATTTCATCTAATGTAGGGCGATAGTTGCAATCCTGTAGATCGATCATGAATTGTACCTCCTTCTTATATCTGATTCTGATATGTATTATAGCATTGGAATAAGCGGCGCGCAATTAGATTTTTCTCTTGACAAAGTATGGCGATGCATATACAATAAACTGGAATCGAGATTAAAAAGATTTTAAGAGATGAATGTCAGGGGGGAAATTGCATGTTAAGTGTGGTTGTAATGGAGAAAGCAGCAAAATAAATATTGCATGGGATGATTTTTGGTTTCAGGCCGGGAGTCTGCCCATTTGTTGACAGCTTGTGCTGTTGACATTTTCGCCTTACATATGCTTAATATTGTGGTATTCTTTTTGATAGAAATAGTTGCAGATATTATGGGAGCATGACTGTATGGTCATGTTTTTTTGTACATCTTTTGACGCGGTGCGTCACAGCTTCGTTGGTGAAGCAGTATCTTTATTCCTGTGGGTAATGAGCCGGCAGACGTGTTTACATGCATGTCCGGCGATTGCCGCGGGGTGAATGGACCATGGTATGCTATCTATGTCTTAGGGCAGCCATGGTTCTTTTTTTGCGGGAAGAAGAAGGAGCGATATGTATGGCGGACAAGGATTACAGGAATCATATTTACCAGAAGGGAAGGAAACCGAACATGAATATAGAAAAGCAGATAGAATTCGACAAGATCAAAGAGATATGGGAGGAACTGGCAGTCACAGACCAGGCCAAGGAAGAGATACAGGCAGTAACCTTCTGCCTGTCTGAGCTGGAATTGAGAAAGAGGCTTAAGGACACGACTGACGGCAGGAACCTGATGGAGAGCCTGGGACAGCCTCCCCTGCAG
Source organism: uncultured Dorea sp. (assembly GCA_947063855.1). Taxonomy (GTDB): domain Bacteria; phylum Bacillota; class Clostridia; order Lachnospirales; family Lachnospiraceae; genus Sporofaciens. The sequence continues at coordinate 207 of CAMSTW010000086.1, read as the reverse complement.
AACGTTTCCGAGATCAGGGAGATCCTGACGATCGCGGAGAAAGGCGGATGTCTGACGCCGCATCAGCTGGAACAGGTGGAGAAGGTCTTAGCGGCAGTCAGGCGCCTGCGGGATTATCTTGGCAGGGGAAGACATTTTGACAATTCACTGGCTTATTATGACGAGAATCTCTTCACGGCAGAAGAACTTCGGGAGGAGATCGGAAGA
>CAMSTW010000085.1 GCA_947063855.1 uncultured Dorea sp. | reverse complement strand
CTGAATAAATATTTTGTTTCTATGCTTCTTTCTCCATGTTCTTCTTACCCGGCAATGTAAATACAAGCACAATACCCACAAGCGCTACGGCTCCTGCACAGATGAATGCAGTCGTAGTTCCCACAACCTTTGCAAGCAGAGATGCGCCCACAGAACCTACACCGAATCCAATCATGGTGAAGGAGAGGATTACACCGACATTCTTAGTTCCAAACCGGTCTGCCGCAATCGGCGAGAAGCATGCCTGACAGCCGCCGTAGGACAGGCTCAGAAGCCAGAAGCAGAACATGTAGAGCGTACCCGTTGCCACCATCAGCAGCGCAACTCCCACAGCCGTGATGAAGAATGCAACCGCAAACGCCGCTTTTCGCCCGATCTTGTCGCTGATTGTCGGTATGATGAATCTGCCGCCCACCTGGAACAGAGAGGCAATACTCACGCCCAGTGTTGCCATTGCAGGAGTAATCCCTTTATCCGCTCCATATGTCACAAAGATCGCGCTCAATAGCAAGTATGCCGGAACCGCGCAAAAATATAACCCTGTAAGAGTGTATAATTCTTTTACACGCAGCGCCTCCTTAAGCGTATACTGTTTCTTAGATGTAACATTTACACCGGTTGACACATAATCTGCCATAAAATCATCCGACGGCGCCTTGAGTGTAATCGTCCCGAAAATCCCGATTGCAACATACACAAAGGACACGTACATGAAAGATTTGCTGTATCCGTTATTGGTCAGCCATGAGCTTACAACCGGTGAAAATACGGTGGCGCTGATTCCAAGCATTGCCAGCGTAAGACCTGACGCAAGCCCCTTTCGGTCCGGGAACCATTTTGGCATCAAAGCTACAATCACATTGTAGATAATACCATTTCCACATCCGAAGATTCCTCCGTAAGTAAAGAACATTAATGTGAAGTTCTCCGGCGGCAGCAAGGATGAAGTAAACCATCCTGCAAACATCAGTGTGTAACCGATTACAAGAACCATCTTCAGATTCATCTTTCTCTGCATAACGCCGCCAAAGAAATTGCCGAGACAGAATACCGCAATAAATATTGTATACGGAAGACTGGCGCTTGCAGACGATACTGAAAAGTGTTCCATAATGTACGGCTGAAAAAGACTGAAGGTATAGCAGATACCCATCACGAGCATACAGATCATACCAAACGCCATCATCAGCCATCTGTTTGTTTCTTGTTTTTGATTCATATTAATCGCCCTCCTGCTTTCTTTTTTTTCAGTTTAAGCCAGTATCTCTTTCTGTTCAATTTACAAACTTCCCTATTGCACAAAATTGTTACATATTCAAAATATGTAATAGATATTTTGAATATTTTAATATATTTATCGACAAAACAAATAGAGCACCCATCTCTTATGAGTGCTCTGCAACATGAACTTATTATATTCTCTTTTCCAAAAGCTCAAGCGCTTTCTTCACCATCTCCCATCTGTAGCTGCGTTCCTCCTCCGGACTCAACTTGGGATCGCCCAGAACATAGCAGATGTCATTCCCCCGCAGCACACGCCTCGCCCCAACGCTTTCGGCAATCTTGGTAAGATTCGTAATCTGGACAACCGGAATCCCCACCCTCTCGATCTCTTTCCCGATCAGAGCTCCGCATCTTGTACTTGTACCGCAGGTCGACGTAAGGATTACTCCGTCTACGTCGCAGTCCCTCAGGGAAACCGCAATCTTCTTTCCAAGTTCTACGCTCTCCTCCACAGGCGTCATGACGCCTGCCGTCGTATAGAAAATATCGAACAGTTTACCGATCATCTTCTCTTTCTCTGCCCGCCTCATCGCGTCTACCGGTAACAGCCGGTCAGGATCCTCCTCTGCATATTCACTGTTGTAGCCCTGATGACTGATCTCGTAGTCTTCCGCCCGCAGACGTTCCTTTCCTCCCAGTGAATACATACAGAACTTGCGGGCATTCGTAGAGCTTAAATGATCCGGATTATCCTTGGGGACAAGTCCTCCGTCCGTCACAAGTGCAATTCTTGCACCGGACAATTCCTTTCGCATATTAGGTGCCGGAATCTCCTCAAATGGCTTTGTTGATACTTCTGTCTCATACTCCTGGTTATAATACTTCGCCAGCAGCATATCAATTCCGCGCTTGCTTGCCGGGACTGTATAATCGACGTCCTCCTTCGTTACCTGTGCTGACTTCTCCAACTCAACCACCGCCTTTATATATCAATTTCTTCTAAAATGATGTATATACGTATTTTAAGCATATATAGTTCATTAATATCTGTCAAGACATTTTCTCGGCTTTTTCATATTCATACGCTATTCCGCTTACCTTTACTGTAATGCAGTAAATCGTATCACGTGAAACGGCATAAGAACAATAATTGACACAGTTCTTCATAACATTTATAATGAATATGATATTCCACAAAGACAGCAAAAGAGAGGGGACACCCGTGTCTAATAACATCATCACCAAAAAAGCATTTGCAGAAGCAATCAAGTATCTCCTTACCAAAAAACCTCTGACGAAGATATCAGTAAAGGACATCACCGAATACTGTAATATTAGCCGCAACACCTTTTATTATCATTTCCGCGACAAATACGAACTGATCAACTGGATTTTTTATACGGAGATTCTTGCCGAAGTCAATGATTTCAATGACCCAAGCAAATGGCTTGACAGCTTCACTAATGTCTGCCGTTATCTGCATAAGAACCGTAGTTTTTACATGAAATGCTTTCAGTATGTGGGTCAAAATTCTCTAAGAGACTGTCTGACTGATTTTTACTATGAGCTGATCCGTATGAATCTAAGCGTCCAGTATTCTGAGGTCGGCATCAAATTATCCAGCGATGAACTTAAGATGATGGCACGTATGGAATCTTATTCTTATGTGAGCATCATCTTTGAATGGGTGAAAAGCGGCATGCATAATGACTATATGAATTATCTCAACCAGTTATATAATATCAGGAAAATGGAGTTATCCTACTACAAGATGACAAGCGAACCGGATAATTCTTTCTAGTGTGCTGTCTGCATTATATCTGGCGTACTAGTGTACTGACCACATTATATCTGGCGAAACTCTGCAGAATAAATTTTCATCAGCAAGGCGGAGAAGGGAGGCGATGCGGTGCATCGTTGACCGCCGACAACGCAGTCTGATGAAAATTTAGGCAAGGAGGTTTGCCTGAATATAATGCGGTCAGTACACTAGTGCTCCATCCGGTCAGAAATTGAACGAATGAGTTGTCTGGTTCGCCTTTTCAGATACGCTACGGCATGGAAAAAGGAGTTCTGCCATGCAAAACTCCTTCTTAACGGAGAGGGTGGGATTCGAACCCACGCGCCCTTGCGGACAAACGGTTTTCAAGACCGCCTCGTTATGACCACTTCGATACCTCTCCAAATATCTAATTGTCTTGCCGTTCTTAGCGACACGGATTATTTTATCACACAACATTTCTGCCGTCAATAACTATTTTCCATTTTCCCCGATTTTTTCAATTCTATTCCTCTGCCAGAATTTTTAACGACGCAATGGTGCGGATCAGGCGGTCCAGATGTTCACTTTCCAGCCGGATAGGGTACTGGACGGTAAGGTATTTCATGTGGGTGACGCCTGAAACAAATCCTACCGCAAAAAGACTTCGGCAATCTCCAGGTCTTCCGGGGTAGTAATCTTAATATTCTCATAGGAACCGGGAAACAGCTTCACCGGCACCTTCATCATCATCTCTACCGCCATGGCGTCGTCTGTCACCTGTGTATGTTCCTGCTTCATCAACCTGGAATATGCCTCTATTATCAGGTCTTTTTCGAATATCTGCGGAGTCTGTACAGTCCATACGTATCTTCGCTGCGGCGTACTGACCGCAAATGTCCCGTCATCCACCAGCTTGACCGTATCCTTGCTTGGCATTCCCGCGGCACAGGCACGGAACTGCTCCACGGTCTCATACCCCCGTATAAGGACAGCCTCGTCTACAAAAGGGCGGGCTCCGTCATGGATGAATACATAAGCCGTTTGTGCATCCCCGCGGACAGCCTTAAGTCCCTGCCATACGGAATCATAACGTTCCGCTCCGCCTTCAACGACTGCCTCTACCTTGGAAATATCGTATCTCTTCACAATCTCATCCTGAACATAAGCCACCTGGCCTTCGCCGGCCACGAGTATGATCGTATCAATAATCTGCGAATCCTGGAATGTCTTCAACGCATAATAAATCAGCGGCTTCCCGCCCAGCTCAATATATTGCTTCCGTACGGCGCTTCCCATACGTTTCCCCTGACCGGCGGCAAGTATGATTGCCGCGCAGCGTTTCTTATCCTGCATATTCATGGCTTATCTCTCCTCTTTCGGCATGCACTTCCCTATCTCTCTCCCAGCTTCAGATTCGGAACGGCGTTCAGGTCCCAGCCGTGTCTCGTCCCGTTGATATATTCATAATATGCCGCCGCGCCGATCATCGCCGCATTATCCGTACAATAGACCGGAGACGGGTAATAGAACTCCACCCCGCGTTCTTCACACGCTTCCTTCATAGCCGCGCGCAGCGCACTGTTTGACGCGACTCCGCCTGCGATTGCGAATTTGTCTATATGATACTCTTCGACCGCATGCATCGCATTGTCCACAAGAACGTCTGTAACCGCCTTCTGGAAAGATGCGGCTACATCTGCCTGGCTGTATTCTTCCCCCTTCATCCGGCATCCGTTGATATAATTCAGGACGGCAGATTTCATGCCGCTGAAGCTGAAATCATAGGGTGCGTCTGCCACATGCGCCCTTGGAAATGCGATTGCATCCGGATTGCCCTCTTTTGACACCTTATCTATCTTAGGCCCGCCCGGATAGCCAAGCCCGATTGCACGCGCCACCTTGTCAAACGCTTCTCCCGCCGCATCGTCCCTGGTCCGCCCGATGATATCAAACTTTCCGTAGTCCCTCACCCGGACAAGATGGGTATGTCCGCCGGACACCACCAGCGAAAAAAACGGCGGCTTAAGCCCCGGATGCTCGATAAAATTCGCCGCAATATGGCCTTCTATATGATGGACTCCGATCAGGGGCTTCTTCGCGGCATAAGCAATCGCCTTCGCCTCCGCAACTCCCACAAGGAGCGCTCCCACAAGCCCCGGTCCATAGGTGACTCCGACCGCGTCAATCTCTTCTAAGGAAACCTCTGCCTCCGAAAGCGCCGCCTCGATCACCTGGTTGATCTTCTCAATATGCTTCCTGGACGCAATCTCCGGGACAACCCCGCCGTATAACGTATGGAGGGCAATCTGGGAAGAGATGATATTCGACTTCACCTCGCGGCCGTTCTTTACAACCGCCGCCGCCGTCTCGTCACAGGAACTCTCAATTGCCAGGATTAATATATCTTTCTCTTTAGCACACATACACAATCCCCACCTCAGTTCTGAATATATCCAAATATACTTCTGCCGTCTTCCTTAACCGACACATCGTCCCACCTGCTTTTAGTCTGAAAAGACAAGCTCTACCGACCGCTTATCCTTCGCCGCAATTGCCTGCGGGAAGATGGCGCGCACCTCGTCCATATAGTCCTCCGGCCTTGTCAGGGACGGACTGTAATGGGTCAGCCACATCTCGCCTACCTCTGCTTCCTTCGCAAGCTGCGCCGCTTCGTAGAACGTCATATGCTTATATTCCTTTGCCTTCTTAAGCTTATCCTTCTCTCCGTACATCCCTTCACAGACGAACAGATCCGAACCTGCCGCATTCTTCCTGATAGACTCTGTCGGCCGCGTATCCGTACAGTAGGTAATCTTAAGGCCCTTACGCGCGGGTCCAAGAACCATATCCGGCGTACAGAGTCTGCCCTCAATCTCCACAGACTCTCCCTTCTGCAGCATCCCCCAGAACCTCTGCGGGATCTCTGCGGCATTGGCGCGCTCCACATCGAATTTCCCGGCACGGTCAATCTCCAGCGTATATCCATAGCATAAGACATTGTGATTGACCCTGAATGCTTTAAGCCGGTAGCCATTCATCCCGAATGTCTGCTCCGGCTCCGTAATCTCCATATATCTTATAGGGAAAGGCAGCTCCGGCGCGATCACACGCAGCGCGTTCACTACGCGTTCCAGTCCCTTTGGCCCTATCAGCGTCAACGGATTGGTCCGGTCTGCATTTCCCATGGTGAGCAGAAGCCCCGGAAGTCCGCTGATGTGATCCCCGTGATAGTGTGTGAAACAGATCACATCAATCGGTTTGAAGCTCCATCCCTTTTCCTTGACCGCAATCTGCGTCCCTTCTCCGCAGTCGATCAGCACACTGCTGCCGTTATACCGTATCATAAGCGCCGTAAGCCAGCGATACGGCAGTGGCATCATTCCCCCCGTTCCCAACAAACATACATCTAACATATCTTACCTCATTCTATCACATAATCATCCGTTAAGGAGTTGAATTCTTAATCGGACGGAGTCCCTGCGTAATCTAGTTTCACCCGGAAACTCCTGATCAGTTCATCATAACAGTCCTCACACAGGTCAAAGCAGTCTACCTGGTTATCCTTTCTGGAATGATATCCCCACCGCTTTTCAACCTCAAGCACATCCTCCTGGGGAACCCCTCCCCGCACCTGGATCTCCTTGCCGCATTTATTGCAGATGATCTTCTCAATCTTCTCAGTTCTCTCTAACTCTGTTCTGTACTGGCGCATATAATTTCCTCCTGCAGGTATCTGTTGATCCGTATTCTGCCGAAAATATTCTTTTGCAAATATCTTTTCAGGATATCACTCTGACAGCGTGCAGACCATTTTTCATCATTGTTACGCCTACATTATATCCGCTTCGCATCTTACTTTCCAGTGGAAACTGCTGTAAGGTCTGGCATCTGTCTTCCGGAAAATCCAGTTCTTCACTGATATCGATCCTATCGGCCAGGTCTTTGCCGTTTCCCACATTCCATCCGCTTCCGGACCGGACAGCGCGCCGGATTACAGCCTCTTACTCATAAGAAGGGCATCCTCACACGGGTTGGTATAATATCCCCTTCGAACCCCGTCCTCTGTAAAGCCATGCTTCTTATAAAAGGAAACGGCAGCCGCATTACTTCTTCTGACCTCAAGCATCAGCCGCAGAATCCCCTTACTCTCACAGATCGTCTCCAATCGTTCCAGCAGGAGGCCGGCAGCCCCTTGCCGGCGCGAGGACGGCTCCACCGCAATCCTTGCGATCTCACCTTCATCCAGCACATAATACAGGATCACATATCCGGCCATGCAATGCTCCTTCCAGATTCCAAGCAGCACCGTATGCTCCTGTTGCAGGGAGTCTTCTATCCCTTTTCTTGTCCACGCATCTGAAAATATACCTTCTTCCAAAGACGCAACAGCGTCAATATCATTTCCCCGAATCTCCCGGATCATGAATCCATCCCTTCGGTCTGCGGCCCATCCACGCTTCTGGATCACAGATCCTTTCTTCGCATCTGCCATACCTTCTACTCCCCATAATGTTTCCCGGCCATGACCGTTCCTCTCTCCCTGATCCTCTCTACAGCCCTTCCACTCCCCGAATCCAGAACTTATACTAAGGAGCTGAGGCTTTTACACATGCGATGGAGAAAGCAGGCCGGCGAAATCACAGACTCCCGATATTATGAATCACTGTACATCTCGGCTTTTTGGGGAAAGCAGGCCGGCAAAATCACAGACTCCCGATATCCCGGATCAGCTCGTCCACTGCCTCCGTCCTGGTCGCCCAGCTTGTACAGAACCTGACCGCACTGTGAGAATCGTCCGTCTTCTCCCAGAACTCAAAGGAATACTTCTCCTTCAATCTGTCTATATGTGCATCGGGCATAACAGGAAACTGCTGGTTCGTATAAGAATCATATCTAAGCCGGTATCCCTTCTTCAAAAACACCTCCCGAAGTCTCATGGCCAGACCGACCGCATGCTCCGAAATCTCATCATACAGTCCGTCTGTAAATAACGTGTCAAACTGGATTCCCAGAAGCCGCCCCTTCGCCAGCATACCGCCCTTCTGCTTGATCAGATATCTGAAATCCTTCCGAAGCGCCGGATTACAGATTACAACCGCTTCTCCAAACAACGCGCCTACCTTTGTCCCTCCTATATAGAACACATCCACCAGCGCCGCGATATCCGCCAATGTAAGATCGTTCGTCTTTGCCGCAAGTCCGTATCCCAGCCTTGCGCCGTCAAGAAAGACCGGAAGTTCCAGTTCCCGGCAGACCTCATGCAGCGCCCCGAGCTCTGCTTTGCTATACAATGTGCCATTCTCTGTGGGCTGCGAAATATATACCATACCGGGCTGTACGATATGCTCGTGACTCGCATCCTTCCAATGTGCCTCATAAGCCTTGCGCACCTGGTCCGCCGTAATCCGCCCGTCCTCACTTGGCAAAGCCAGAACCTTATGGCCGACGGCCTCTATCGCCCCCGTCTCATGCGCGTTCACGTGACCGGTTACCGCCGCAAGAACTCCCTGATGCGGGCGCAGAACAGAACTGATCACGGTAAGATTCGTCTGCGTCCCTCCCACGAGGAAATGCACCTCAACGTCTGCGCCGCCGCACGCCTCTTTGATCCTCTCCCTTGCACCGGCACAGAATGGGTCCATCCCATATCCCGCCGTCTGCTCATAATTCGTCTCTTCTAACTTCTTTAAAATCAGGGGATGTGCCCCTTCCAGATAATCACTCTCGAATCTGATCACTTACCATCCGTTCCCTTCTCTATCCGTTCCCTCCGCTCACGCTCAGCCTGGGAGACCCGAAGATAATCCGGCTGGTGTTCTGCCGCAGACTCCGTCTTTCCGGCTCTGTAATACCGGAGCGCAAGCGCTCCCACCGACGCCGCACGCTGCCGGTTCATATGCGCAGGCGCAAAGGATATCCGCCGTCCCGCCAGAATACGCTCCGTCAGCGCTTCCTTAAAAACCGGAACCCCGTCGCCAAGAAATACAATCTCCCTGTCGTAAGCCGCCAGCTTCTCTCCAATCTCTTCGATACTGACAGCCATCTGATCCTCCAGTACCACCAGTTCATTTCCCGCAAATTCATAGATTCCGGTATACACCTGTCCCCTTCTTGCATCCATGATCGGGCAAACGACCTTGTCCGTCCCGCACAGATTATATGCAAGTCCGTGGAGTGTCGGCACGTGGACCAGAGGCTTCTTAAGCGCAAGCCCAAGCCCCTTCGCCGTCGCCGAACCGATACGAAGCCCGGTAAATGAACCCGGCCCGGCCGCCACTGCTATGGCGTCTATAGTATCCGGCTCAAGCTCTGTCATCTTCGATATCTCATCCAGCATCGGAAGCAAGGTCTGTGAATGTGTCTTCTTATAATTCACCGTATACTCCGCAACCGTCACTGCATCATCCGCCTCTGTCTCCAGAACCGCCACGCTTGCGACAAGCCCGGAACTGTCTAACGCTAATATTCGCATATGCTGATCCTCCGATAGTCAAATCCCTGTTCCAGATCCTTCTCGATCCGAATCTCCGTATAATGTTCGGGCAGAATCTCCCTGATCAGATCCGCCCACTCAATCAGGCTGACCCCGCCGCCATAGATATAGTCCTCGTATCCGATCTCATCCATCTCTTCTGCATCGCCAATCCGGTAGACGTCAAAATGATAGAAGGGCAGACGCCCTTCCTCGTAGATCTGTACAATGGTAAACGTAGGGCTGCTGACAGGCTCAGCAATCCCAAGACCTGCCGCAAGACCCTTGGTAAATACGGTCTTCCCCACGCCCAGATCCCCGATCAATGTATAGACCTGCCCTGCCCGGGCCTTACTTCCCATCCGGAAACCTAATTCATAGGTCTCCTGTTCCGTGTTCGTCTCTATCGTCTGTTTCGCTCCCATTCTCTGCTCCATCTCTGTCATCTGCTTTCAGATTCCATATATTACTGCCTGTCCATATATGCTTGTAACACAAAAAACCGGATTTCCCGTCTCGTCATTATAACACATCTTTCTTTCTTGCGCTACTCATGATATACTTATTTCTGTCACACCCGATTACAATTCGCACCTTTTCAGAGTAAACGCTTTGTGAAACCTGATGCGGGTGAATTGTAAACTTACATTATCTAAGGAGGACATTTCATGAAATTTACCTTTAACCACAACAATATCAATGTGCTGGATCTGGACAAATCAGTGGAATTCTACAAGAAAGCGCTTGGACTTACCGTCACAAAAGAGCATGAAGCCGAAGACGGAAGCTTCCGGCTGGTGTTCCTTGGCGACGGGACGACTCCGCATCTTCTGGAGCTTACCTGGCTGCGCGATATGGACAGGCCCTATGAACTTGGCGATAATGAGTCTCATCTCGCCATGTATGTAGACGATATGGACGCCGCTCTGGCGCTTCACAAGGAGATGGATTGTGTATGCTTTGAGAATCCGGATATGGGTATCTACTTCATCAACGATCCGGACGGGTACTGGGTTGAGATCTGCCCGGCCGATTAATATGTTTCGGTGAGCATGCTTTTTCGAAAGTGCATGTGTAAAAGCGTAGGTGCAGCGGGCTGCATCAAGGCTTTTACACATGTGCGATCGGAAATCCGGCCAGCGAAACGTAGGATTAATTCATGTAGGTTACGCTTCTTTATGCTATCCCCATCTTCAGTACCGGACTGATCTTCTTATAGATCAACAGCACGATTACCGACACCAGGAATCCCTTCAGCAAATTAAACGGCGCCACAGCGAATACGGCAAATGTCGCCAGACTTGTAATATGGCTGTTCACAGCCGCCCCCATCCCAATCAACGCATCCATCGGCATACCAAACGCCTTGGCATAGGCCGGCAGTAATACGAAAGCATTCAGGAAACATCCTACAACTGTCATGAACGCCGTTCCAACGATCATACCTGTGATTGCGCCTGCTTTGGTCCGCTTCTTTTTATAGATTACCGCCGCCGGAACAATCAGCGCGCATCCAATAAGAAAATTCGCGAATTCTCCTACTCCCGCGGTATCTGTCCCGTTAATTGCCAGATTCAGCAGAATCTTCAACAATTCGATACCCGCGCCCGCGACTGGTCCCATAGTGAAGCATCCTACCATAACGGGCACCTCACTGAAATCGATCTCGTAGAATGCCGGCGCAAAAGGCAGCGGGATCTCGAACAGCATCAATACCACCGAAATAGCCGCAAGCATCCCCATCTGCGCCATTCTTCTTACGTTGGTCCTGGACCTCGTCTTTGTTGTCGCTGCCGTATCTGTACGCATTCTCTTTCTCTCCTTCAATCTATTCTTCTCCTGTCATTGTCCGGCATATATTCCGCCCGGATGATTGCGGACTCTATTATAATTCATCCCCCTGACAATTTCAAGATACAGTCTTTATCTTGTGTATATTTCCCATGACTTCCATGCTTTTACTGGTGTTCCAGATGAAGATATTTTTCCCGGGTAGCAAGTCCACCGCGTATGTGGCGCTCAGACTTATTAAGATCCAGAATCTTCCGGGCCTCCGCGGCCAGAGACGGGTTGACCTGGAGCAGACGCTCTGTTACATCCTTATGTATGGTACTCTTGCTAACTCCAAACGCCTTCGCCGTCTGCCTCACAGTTGCCTTATTCTCAATGATATAATATGCGATCTCTACTGCCCTTTCCTCAATATAATCCTTCATTTATAAACCCCT
>CAMSTW010000084.1 GCA_947063855.1 uncultured Dorea sp. | reverse complement strand
TCGCCTTGCCGATCTTATCCTTCGTGGTCTTGCCGTATATCGTGCCTCCGGCTTCAATCGGCGCCTTCCTGCGGATCAGGGATATCAGCTCTGTCTCGCAGGTGACTCTCTCCGGCAGCTCCGTATATCCTAGTCCTACACAGTCCGGCTTATGGGAATCACTGCCTCCGATTCCGGGCTTCTTATACTTCTGAACCAGTTTCATCGCGTCCCTGTTGGACTCTTCGGGTTCACACGCGTTAAACGCCTCCATAAAATCAAATCTCTTGATAATCTCCGGCGACTTGTAGAACTTCTTCGTATTCGTAAAACTCAGATACTTCTCTCCGCAGGGATGGGCCGGACCTAAGATTCCTCCATGCCGGTGCACAAAATCTATCAGCGCGCTCACCGGCAGTCCTCTCAACTCCAGCAGACGCATCTTGACTCCCTCCGGCATGATGCAGATGATGTGCCCCGCGTCGCAGGTATCATACTCTATCCCCTTCAATACTACAAAATCCTCGTGAACCTTCCCCTTCATGTGATATTTCCAATGGCGGTATCCCTTGTAAGTATCGTGGTCTGTGATCAGCATCCCCTCAAATCCATGCTCCTTAAGCTTCGTGATATACTCGTCCAGACCTACTTTGCTGTCGATAGAGCCCTCTTTAACATGACAATGCATATCCAACTTCATATCAAGGCCTCCTTTGTTCATAATTCTCCGATTCTGATACGGCGGCATTGCTGTGCGCCGCATCTGCATACCATTATTATATCACATCCCGGTCAAATTACAACCAGACAGCGCATGTATGACTGCAATTCCACTATTTCCCGTTACTTTTCACATCCACGTCACTCACACTGCTGCCATATTCTATAAAACGTACCTGTTCGGTTAAAAATCCATCTCCAGCGCTCAGGAAGTTTTCAGATGCCCTTCCTATAAATCTTCACTGATGATTGTGATATCGTCGTCATCATCCTCTTCTGTATCCCCGCAGGCACCTCTGTTTCCTTTGTCTTGGCTTCCTGTGCCTCTGCCGCCGCTTCTCTTACCGGTATCTTCCTCTTCCTCATCGTCTTCTTCCAGGATCTTCCTTGCCTTCTCAACCTCAGATTCCATGGATACCTGTTCCTTCATCTGCCGTGAATATACTTCTTCCTTTCTGCCGATCTTCCTTGACTGCATCATAAACTGCGTCCAGATCCCAAGCAGCGCCAGCACTGCCCCGATTCCATATCCGGCCCATATGTTACCGCTGATCCCAAGCAGGGAAGATGCCGCAAGTCCTGCCGACAACCCTCCCGACAATCCTGTTATAACTACGGTTACCGGCTCTGTCCTGACTACAGCCAGAACTGCCGCCAACAACGCTGCCGCCACGCTTATACCAAGCGATACTGCCAGACGCATTGTAAGCAGCGACATCAGATCGTCCGCCGTAAACAACGCAGGCATAATCCCCGGCGCAAACAGTGCGGCGATCACTCCTGCCGTATGCATAAACACTGCAAAAAAGGCGCCCAGTCTCTGGATACCTCCGCACAACACAGCCAGCATGACCGCGCATAAGAGAATCGTGACCGGTATCATCGTGCCGGAAAACCGGAGTCCCAATACTACAGCCGTCCCAATCCCGGCGCCCACCGCCAGTCCCGAGACCGCAGACAGGACTCTAAGCAGCTTAAGTCCAAGGAAACAAACGAGCAGACCAACTATGATGGCCGTGATACTGCCCGCCAGTATCACCTGGGAACTCCATTCCAGAAATACGGCGGCCTGTCCGCCGGCTGTCTCTAATATATCATTTATGCTATTTACACTCCACATCTCTACAAATCAATCCTTTCCTGAAGTACCTTCCCGGTTACGTCCCACTGCCACGCCGACACGTGACTGATACCAAACCCATACAGCTACAGATCTTAGAAGTTATCCGGCGCAAAACGCAAAAAACTGCCGCAAACCATGCAACAGTCTTCTGTCTCCTATTCGAACAATGCAATCGCTCCTGTCTCTGTTCCATTCACAACATAGTATACCGCATTCTCCTCGGGCTTGATATACAATTCTATTGACTTGATATCCTTAAGCTTCCTGCCGGATGCTGTCCATGCATTCTTCACATTGGCAACAATCACATTCTCTTCTATCTGTCTTCCATAATGCTCGACAATTGCATTCACCTTGATCTCTTTCTTAGCTGGTTCCTTCTTTGCTGTTGTCTTCGCAGGTGTCTTCTTTGCAGTCTCTTTCTTAACGGTAGTCTCCTTCTTAACGGCTGTCTCTTTCTTGGCGGCCGTCTCTTTCTTTGCCGCAGGTTCTTTCTTCGCTGTAGTTGTTCTTGCAGATGTCTTCTTCTCAGGTGTCTTCTTCTCAGGAGCTTTCACTTCTGCCGCCTCTGCCTTCCCGGCCGCAGTGTCCGCTGGCTTCTTTTCTGGTTCTGCCTTCTCTGCCTTAACCTCGCTGACCGCCGGCTTTTCTGCTGCCGGAGTCTCCTTAACAGTCTCTTTTGCAGTGTTCACAGTCTCCACTTTCTTTGTTACAGATGTTGCTTTCTTTGTAGCCATCTTAATTCCTCCTCATTTCTTCCGGTGTACGAAAAAAATATTCCGATACACCCAGAGCGCGCTTCTGATGGTCATTCCCACGCTCTAAACCTCATCACCGAGTCGTGAATATTATAACACATTCTTTTAAAAATGCAATCGTAATTGCCAAACCGCTCAGATTGTGTCTATCTGGTATATTTTTTTCTATATTTTACCAGTTTCATTATACACTTTTTCTACCCCTTAGCGCCTCCCGCCATGCTTCCTGATTACTTTTACCGGCGTCAATAACATAAATCTGCAGCCGGTTACGGAATCATCTCAAGAAGCAGTCCTGCCGCCACGGCTGTAACAAACAGAACGGCAATCACCCTCAGACTCTCCTGTCTGTCCTGATTCACCCTGCACAATACGGCAAGTCCGATTCCAGCCCCCGCAGACAGACCGGCAATAACAGACGCAAAAGAGATCGCGCCGCCAAGATATAGCTGGGTCAGGATGACAGACGCGGCGCAATTAGGTATCAACCCGATCGCTGCGGCAACAACAGGCTGCAGCATCGTATCTCCCAGGAGGGCTGATGATAACTGTTCTATCCCAAAGACCCTGACGCAGAGATTCAGCACACCCGTGAACAGAAAAAGATACACAAATATCCTGACCGTATGATCCCATGCGGACCGCACGATCCCCTTCTCTTCGTTATGGTCTCCCCACTCCCCGCACAGATTCCCTCTCTCCTTGGGAACAGATATCTTCTTCGCAAAGAAAAGATCCACAAGATATCCTGCCGTAACCGCAATCCCGATCTTCGCCGCCAGCAGCGGCACTACCCTGGCCGCGGCGTCCGGATTCCCGACCATGATCAGGACCGCCTCGTCTGAGGTTGCGATAAAAACCGCCAGCAGCGTTCCCACCGAGATTACTCCCCCGGCATAGAGATTCGCCGCCATGACAGAGAACCCGCACTGCGGGATACAGCCAAGCAGCGCGCCCGCCGCCGGACCTGCCTTCCCCACCTTCTGAAGCAATTCCCGGGTATATGCACCCGAATACTGTTCCAGAAGTTCTATCAGCACAAACGCCGCAAACAGATACGGCAGCATCTTCAGACTGTCCATACCGGTATCTATAAGAACCTCTTTGATCATATCCATGAATATACAACATCCCCTTCATTCTGACATCTCTGTATATAATGGTACAAAACCAACAGGGTAGTACTGCCGCCTACCCTGTCTCATTCTCTTATGTCCTGTGTATACGGTCCATATGCTCTTAAGCAGCGCAAACCGTCCTTCTTATCTGCCGCGGTATATCATCTCCAGCACATCTGCCGCCCCTTCCATCCCAAGGCGGCTTACATTCATCAGAAACTGATGGGACAGCGGGCTGCCCCACTCAAGCCCCGTATGGGACTCATAATAATACTTCCGCTCGCGGTCAATCCTCTTGATCTTATCCGCGGCCTTCTTCTCGGACAGATCGTATCTTGCGGCAATTCTCCTGACGCGGTCTTCCATGTCTGCACAGATAAAAACATCCAGACACTTCGGCTGATCCTTAAGGATATAATCCGCACATCTGCCCACGATCACACACGGACCTCTCGCGGACAGCTTCCGTATAATCTCAGACTGTAACTCATATACCTGCTCGTTCAAAGGCTGGATATATTCATCTGAACGAATCGAGTCCTTGTACTCCATCGGCGCGATCACATAACCTGTCAGGAAACTGTTCAGTGTCGTCTCATCTACCGCCCGTGCGGTCTCTTCCCTGATGTCCAGCTTCTCTGCCGCCATCCGAACCAGATTATTGTCATACAGCGGAATGTCAAGCCTCGTTGCCAGTATATTGCCAATCTCGTGCCCTCCGCTGCCAAACTGACGGCCTATCGTTATAATCCTGTGCTCTGCCATATCTCTTCCTCCTTCCTGGCTGTCATGAGGCGGTCTCCGGCATCTTTTTATCCCTGTTCTTCCCATCTGCCGGGCCGCATCACAGCAATCCCTGGTACTGTCTTCTGCTAATTATATTATACATCTATTCCAGGGAAAAATGCCAGAAAAAAATGAGCGCCGGCACGCCGTCCGGTCAGAAACCAAAGTCCGGACGGCACGCTAATCTACCAGATAGCCCTTCCTTCTCAGCATATCTTCAATCAGGTCAAGCGTTTCTTCTGCGTCTGCATTCACCGTGTGATAATGATAATTGGAGGTGATATTCTTAAGGGGACTGGATTTGCCTCTGCGGATATCCTCCATGAATTCAGATACCTTCCTGCGTGAATCAATATTCATCACTGCCTCTATACGGCCGTATATCCTGTGATTGACCATCACGTTCTTGATAAGGCCGCCCAGATCTACAATCGAACACAATTCATCCTCGATCTGTTCATCCGTGTGCTGTACTTTATATACCCTGCTTGCCGATCTCGCCGCATTCAATAGATACCCTCTGTTTGTGGAAATGATATCGTATCCGGCGGCGCGGATCAGAGCAATATCCTGTACGATCACCTGTCTGCTCACATGGTACATGGCTGCCAGCTTCGTGCCCGACAAGGGAACCTCGCTCTTTTGGATCTGACAGATCATATCCTCTCTTCTGTCTGAACCTGTCATAATAATTTCTCCTCTTCGTCCCAATTTACAGGGAATCTGTCCCAAAACATGCAGATTGCTGGAATGAATTTTCGGACAGTCTGCCGGGCACTGCATGCAGATTCTTCAGTGAAATATCTAAGATAGGCGCCGAATGGGTCAGCGCTCCGCTGGAGATATAATCCACTCCCAGGGATACAAGCCTTCCTATATTTTCCTTCGTCACATTGCCCGAACATTCTGTCTCGGCCCGTCCGCCAATGATGCGGATCGCTTCCTGCATCTCTTCCGTGGACATATTGTCAAGCATGATAATATCCGCCCCCGCTTCAACCGCTTCCTTCACCATATCAAGATTCTCAACCTCGACCTCTATCTTTCTTACGAAAGGAGCGTATTCCTTCGCCATCCGTACTGCATTCGCAACGCCGCCGGCCGCTCCGATATGATTATCCTTAAGCAGCACGCCGTCCGACAGATTATACCTGTGATTATAGCCTCCTCCTACACGGACCGCATATTTCTCAAAGATCCGCATATTGGGCGTTGTCTTTCTGGTATCCAGAAGTCTGGTGCCGCTTCCTTTAAGAAGTGAAGCAACAGAATGGGTATATGTCGCGATCCCGCTCATACGCTGGAGATAATTCAGCGCCACCCGCTCCCCTGATAAAAGCACACGGATATCGCCGGTCACCTTACCCATGACCTGTCCGCTCCTCACTTCGTCTCCGTCTTTGCAGCAGAATTCTGTCTCCACGGTATGGTCCAGAAGCTTAAATACTCTCTCAAAAACCTCAAGTCCTGCTATGATCCCGTCCTGCTTGCAGATCAGGTCCACTTCCCCCTTCACTGCCTCCTTCATAACGGAATTCGTTGTCACATCTTCACTGGAAATATCCTCTCTCAATGCTTCCAGGATCAGCCTGTCTGCCTGTAGAGTCATGGTAATCTTATTCATATTCTTCTCTGCTCCTTCTATATTATGTACGATATTCTTACATCATCTTAAATCTGCCGTATATACTTCTGCCTGCCATACCGGTGCTTAAACGGTACGCCTGCTTCTCATAATACCCGACAACAACGTCTGGTTTCTATATAGATTCTCTGGTCAGACTGTGCGGCCGCGCCTCACAATATCTGCCGCCGCACGTCCTGCAAAGACAAGGCTTTCAAGCAATGAATTGCTCGCCAGGCGGTTCGCCCCGTGAACCCCGTTGCAGCTGGTCTCTCCCACGGCATACAGCCTGTCCATAGATGTATGGCTGTCCGAATCCACCCAGATGCCTCCCATAAAATAATGCTGTGCCGGCACCACCGGGATACACTCCTTCGTCACATCATACCCCTCTTCCAGACAATGCTCATAGATATGCGGGAAATGCTTCAGGATCTTCTCCGTAGGAATCGGCGCCATTGACAGCCAGACATGCTTTGTACCTTCTTCTTCCATCTGCTCATGGATAGCCTTCGTGACAACATCTCTTGGAAGCAGTTCATCCACAAACCGTTCCTTCTTCTCATTATAGAGCACCGCACCTTCTCCCCGTACGGATTCCGATATCAGGAATCTCCTTCCAGGCTTATCTGAATAGAGTGTTGTTGGGTGTATCTGCACGTAATCCAGATGCTCAAGCCGTATTCCATGTGCCTTCGCTATATCCACCGCATCCCCCGTCAGATGCGGATAGTTGGTTGAATGCTGGTATTTCCCGCCGATTCCGCCGGTTGCAAGGATGGTATTCCCGGCGTAAATCTCATACCGGACCGGTTTCTCTTCCGTATCCTGAACACTCTCTGCTATGATTCCTTTGCATACGCCGTCTTCCTCTATAATATCCGTCATCGCCGTATACTCCAGAAGTCTCACATTGGGAAGCTCCCTTGCCCGCTCAAGCAGTGTACTGGTAATCTCTTCTCCTGTGATATCCTCATGAAATAAGATCCTTGGCCTTGAATGCGCTCCCTCTCTGGTATACACAAATTCGCCGTTCTCCTGTTCAAAACGGACGCCAAATTCCACCAGATCATGTATGACAGCTCTCGATCCCCGGATCATGATATCGACAGATTCCTTCCGGTTCTCATAATGTCCTGCCCGCAGAGTATCTTCAAAGTAACTGTCATAGTCGTCCTCATCCCTCTGTACACAGATTCCTCCTTGAGCAAGGAAGGAATCACTGCTCTTAGCATCGGATTTGGTAAGTATCACAATCTGCCTGTCCTTGGGGAGCTTTAACGCACTGTACAGACCGGCCACTCCGCATCCCACAATCACAACATCTGTATGTATCTCCATCTTTTTCATCCTCCGCCGGGAAGCAAACCCGGCACATCATCTTCTTCTCACCCGTCATTTGCCCGCAAGTTCCAGCATCCTCTCAAGAGGCCTTACCGAGTCCCTGCGAAGCTCTTCTGTCACCTGAGTCTCATTTCCGCCATTCATAAGGACATCCCGGATTTTTTCCAATGTAATCTTCTTCATATCATGGCAGATGGGTTCTGTCTTTGTGAAATAGAATTTCTTTTCCGGATTCTGTCTCTCCAGCTCATATCGGACTCCATTCTCCGTGCATATGATGAATTCCCGGTCTTCACTTTTTCCTGCACAGGCAATAATGCCTGATGTACTGCCAATATAATCCGACAGTTCACGCACTGCCCGGGGACATTCCGGATGTGTCAGAACCTTTGCCAGAGGGTGCAGTTCCTTCTCCTTCCTGATCTCCTGTACCTGTATCTCTTCGTGAACAGGACAATATCCCTCATTGTATACGAAATGCTTCTCCGGCACCTGTTCAGCGACAAAATGTGCAAGATTCCTGTCCGGAATAAAGAAGATATTCTGGTTAGGCAGCGCCTTCACAATCTTTACCGCATTGGCCGAAGTGACACAGACATCCGAATGTCTCTTTAATTCCGCCGTAGAATTGATATAACATACGACCGCCAGATCTTCATATTCTTCCCGCATCCTCTGAATCGTCTCCGGGTCTGCCATGTGCGCCATTGCACAGTCGGCCGTGATATCCGGCATCAGAACGGTCTTCCCGGGATTCAGGATCTTGGCGCTCTCCCCCATGAAGGATACCCCGCAAAATACAATCACCTGCTCCTTAAGCTCTACCGCCACTTTACTGAGATAGTAAGAATCCCCGATGTAATCTGCTATTTTCTGTACCTCCGGGGTCACATAATAGTGTGCCAGAATGACCGCGTCTTTCTCTTCTTTTAACCTCTGGATCTCTTCTGTAATATTCATGACTCATTGTCTCCTTTTTCAAGCTCACACCATTATAGCACTGTACATTACATATGACAAGACATATGTGTTAACAAAACTTACATGCAAATTCTCTCTTCTGCATTCCAAGAATATTCAGCAGAGCATTCTGTTCCGCTATCAGACTGCGGATTCCCAGGTCGCATTCTGCGCAATCCCCGCTCATATATTCTAACCGCAGATAACACGCATCCATCTCCCGCTCCTCTTCATCCTCCTCCCGGCGGACCTGCCTCCTTCTTAGCAGCACTTCCTCCTCTTGTGGTTCTCCTCTTCGTACTCTGTTGTTCCCTTCCTCTGCTCCTTCCAGCTGCACTTCCGGCATCTGTCTCCACACCAATTCCATTCCGCCTCCTTTCAAAAGATTTCCCGCGTCCTATTCTATCAGAATGAACACCTCTGTTCCCAATATCTCAGAATATTCCTTCTCTTTCTCCTCCTTGATCCTTTCCAGATATTCATACTGATCTGTCCGGTGTGTATCCGGCAGTAACCTGCCTGACGCATCATATTTCAACGCATTCGCCATACCTAACACCAGGGCATAGCTTGAGATCTCCGGCCTGCTTCCCCCGGCCTTTGGATAAAAGAATCTGCTGTCGTCCTCCCAGTCACGTGGATTGCGGACTCTTATGACCTCCCGGTAAGTATCCTCAACCATAGATTTCATCTCATCCGTCACCGGCACGCCTTCTTCTGCCGCATGAGCAAGAAGATCAAGCTGGTCCTTACCAAGATACTCAATATACAGATTATTCCTCAGATAGATGAACGTCAGCCCCATGGTTGATTCCTTTTCATACAGATTCTGATCCCCGCCCTTGTGGCTTGCAAAACCAAGCCCGCTGTTCATCAATTCCTCATCCAAGTCCCTTACATCCAGCCTCTCCAGCAGATATGCGTCCAGATTCGCCCGGTACACCGCCTGCATACACAGATAGCGCTGGTTCAGACCGTCTTCATCCAGCAATCCCTTTTCTTTGCCAAGCTCATGATTATAACGGTATATATATGGATTCTCCGATACCTCTTCTACCGTCGGAACCCACAGAGTACTTCCCGGCAGATGATGTCTCTCCCCTTCCTTCTCTGCATGATACCGTTCCGTTTCTCTGTTCCTGTTCTGTCTTTCCTTATCCATCTGCTTCTCCTCCTGCCATCCCCGCTGTTTCCCTGTCTCCTTTTCATACTTCTCATAATCCCCGCCGGTCCTGGTCTCTTGCCCGTACGCCGGTCCTCTTCCGTATTCTTTCTGCGCCTGCCGTAAGCCTCCTTCCTGCCTGCGCGCTTTTGCGAACTTTCCGCCTGCGGTCAGTACAACCGCCAGGCAGCAGCATACCAGAATCCTTCTCAGCCATCCTTTTCTCATCTGTCCACCTCTTCAAACCTGACAGACTGAATCCGGATATAGGCGTTCCCGGCGCGGTTCTTTTCCGGGGCCGCATAATCCGGATCCTCCGGCGAAATATAGTATTTCTCTCCCCACGACGATACCTCTATCCTCCCGTCGTCTGTAAGCCCCGTCACCGTCATGGCGTGACCTCCGTCCATCTGTGCCGGTTCTCCGTCCTTATCCTCAAGCCTGACCGGACAGGTACTGATGATTACCCGGTTCCCCTGCTCCGCCTCTTCCCTGCACTTCTGATACACCTGATCCGGATCACATTCGATATTCTCAAGCCTGACAGGTATATCGTAACCGTCCATATATCTCTCGAAACGATAGATCCGATCCTCCGGCGTCGTCCCCCACCCGACCGTAGGTGAAATGTCCTCATCCGCATCATAT
The DNA here is from genome assembly GCA_947063855.1 of uncultured Dorea sp. GTDB lineage: Bacteria > Bacillota > Clostridia > Lachnospirales > Lachnospiraceae > Sporofaciens. The sequence continues at coordinate 1,918 of CAMSTW010000084.1, read as the reverse complement.
ATATCATATTCCCGCCACATATACTGCACCTTCTTATGATTATCCGCGGCACAGTAAAGATCAACAATCAGCCTGTTATAGTCTGCATATACATCTCCGTCCGCATTTTCCAGGAAAAGCGGAAACCCAAATACCGCCTCGAACTCCTCCTCCCTCCTCCTGTACGCATCAACAATAATATTGACAAACGCCACGTATCCGCATCCTTCGCTGTTGAGCTTCATCAGAAGCTCTTCAATCTCCTTGTCTGAATAATCCGCATATTCCTCATAGCTGTGAATCAGACTGCGCAGATACTCTCTGTCAGAATCACGCCCCTTCTGCCAAAGCATATAAGGACCGTTCTGGTCTCCCCCCTCGTCCCCGCAGCCCATTGCCAGTCTCACTCCTGCGTTCATAAGCTTACGGCGCCATTCGCCGTCCCTGCTCCCTGTATACGCCCCGTTCTGAAACGCACCGGATATCTCCGATTGTCCCTTCCGGATCAGTGCAAGGATATCCCCGCCGTCTGTGAACAGGCTGCCGGTCCTTGCGGCAATCTCGTCGAATCTCTCTGTCTTCCTGCGCCACTCTCTGTAAAGGCTCCGGCTGTTCTCTGCCAGGGACGCATATTGTCTGACCTTCCAGTGATAGTATTCCAGAAGAATCGCATCTTCTGTCGTCTTCATCTTTCTTCTATAAGTCTCTTCCCCTGTCAGATAGCTTTCCTCCATCCGCAGCGCGTTCTCCATCTGGTCAAATATCCGCTCTCCGTCCAGCACCTCGCCGCCCACACCGCTGCAAAGGCTCCTGTAATCCGCCATAGCTGTCTGATCTGCAATCTTCATTGCTTCTATGAGCAAATGATAATCTTTAAGCTGCCGCTTCAGATTGTCAAAGGATTCACTCTCAATTTCTGAATCCCCTGCGAATGTATCCATACTCCTTCCAATGGTCTCTAACGCCTGCACATTTTCCTCCATACACCTCACTGCCTGCATGCACTGTCCCCTTATATCTGACGGGTTCAAATAATCACTTCTCTGCATATGATATACCTCGCCTCCTGCCTCTTCAATGCATCTTATCCATCAGGCGTCCCAGCATTTCATCGAATTCTATGAACGCCGCGCCAAGTCCGCGTATATTCTTAACCTCCTGATCAAGCAGAATTCCCAGCTGGTAAATCCTCTCCTGAGAATCGACATACGCCGCCTTACTGCCTGCATTGGCAGGAATGGTCGTTCTCATATCCTGCGGATTCAATGGCGCCTGGCGAAGATAAGCTGCCGCGCCCTCTATCCGGGCGGCGTCCTCCTCTACCCTTTTTCCGTCAATCCAAATCTTATCTCCCATTCTTACCTCCCATTCTTATCTCCTGTTTCTATCTATGTACTCCCGGCAGGCTGCCTGAAAGCTCATTCCCGCACATCTTACGGAAAGCTGCTTTAGGACAGTCTGCCGAAAGGCCCGCGCGGATTATGCTTCATATCTCGGAAGAAGGACTCTCTGGTAAGTACCATTTCGAAACAGCAATCCCTCCCCAAATACCGGGAGCTGTCTTATACCAGGTACAGGAAAGACCGGCACAACTCCCTGCTCGCTTAACACAAGGCCGTTCGCCGCCTGTCTGACCATCTTATCCATGGCGCTCATGCTGCGGGACTTCGCCGCATGAACGGTGAGGATACAAGTAATACCTACAGCGATACCCTCCTTGATAAGCAAAGCCGCCTGCTCAAGATCCGTGCCCATGAACGCCGTAAAATCCTCCAGGTCGTCAATGGCTATTGTATAATAAGGAGTCTCACTAATCAGACTTCTGGGACTTTGTCCCGGACATTCATTCATCCGTTGCTTGAGAAACTGCCGTCGGTTCTGAATCTCTTCCGACATCTCTTCTAAAAATCTGCCCGTCTCTTTCCTGCCTTCCACATAT
>CAMSTW010000083.1 GCA_947063855.1 uncultured Dorea sp. | reverse complement strand
TCACGGTGGATAAGAAGGAGATGGCGGAGATCTACGGATATACGGTTATCGACCCGCTGTCCGTTATGCTGACGCATCTGTCTGAGACCGTGAAGAAGCATGCATTCGAGCTTCTGAACCGTCAGGAGGTTGTGCGTCTGGTAGACAACATGAAGAAGCAGTCTCCGGAGCTTGTGGATGAACTGATCCCGACGCTGATCTCATACGGCAATTTCCAGAAGATTCTGACGAACCTTCTCAAGGAAGGCATACCGATCAAGGATATGGAGACCATCATGGAGACGATTGTAGATTCCTCCATGACCGTCCGGGACCTGGATACGATCACGGAGAACATCCGTGTCGCACTGAAACGGACGATCACGAGAAGATTCTGCGAAGGCAACAGCATGAAGGTGGTGACACTGGACGCGGAGCTGGAGAAGAACATCATCACCAGCCTGACCAACGGGGATCACGGCGTATATCTGGCGCTCAGCCCGGACGTCATGCAGAACGTGATCACGCAGATGTCAGAGGAGATCAAGAAGTTCCAGGAGCTGGGACAGTCTCCGGTGATCCTGACCAGCCAGGTGGTAAGACTGCATGTCTACCGTCTGATCGAACAGTTCTTCCCGGATGTGTATGTGCTTTCATTTAACGAGATCAGCAATAATATCCAGATACAGGCGGTAGGGAATGTTACGATGTGATGCCATGACCGGGGAGAAGCCCCGGAGACGAGGCAGAATAGTGCGGTGTGATGCGGCGTCCGGGTATCAGGGCGATTGACGCCGCCGGGGAGAGCACAGAGAGGGAAACAGTAGTATATAATATAATTATCAAGCGGAGCATACGGTATGGAAACACAGGAACGATATAAAGATAAGACGAACGAAGAGCTTCTAAAACTGTATAAAGAAACCGGCAGCCTGGAGATCAAACAGGAAATCGTCATGCGCTATATCTATCTTGTGAAGAGTATTGCGCTGCAGATGCGGGATATCTATCTGAGTTTTTCACAGGTAGACGATATTATAAGCGAAGGCGTGATCGCGATCATGTCTTCCATCGACAAGTTCGATATTGATAAGAATGTGAAGTTTGAGACATTTATATCGAAGCGTATCAAAGGAATGATCATTGACCTGGCAAGAAAGCAGGACTGGGTGCCAAGAAGTACAAGAAAGAGCACAAGAGATATTGAAGAAGCGGTGACAACGTTATATAATAAACTTGGGTATTATCCTTCCGTGCAGGAGGTGACAGGATATCTGAACATCACTCCCGAGAAGTATCAGGAGACCATGCGCAAGGCGTCGCTGTTCAATATACTGTCGCTGGATATGGTCCTTGCGGAGGCGCAGGGGAACGAGGCCGGCGTGTCGCTGCCACAGGGAGAGAAGAATGAGCAGCCGGAGAGCAAGTACCTTAAGAAGGAACTTACAGAGGTTCTGGCAGAAGGGGTCGGGACGCTCAAGGAGAATGAGCAGCTTGTGATCTCGCTGTATTATATAGATGAGCTGAATATGAGACAGATCGCGGACGTACTCAATGTCAGTGAGCCGAGAGTCTCTCAGATTCATACGAACGCAATTAAGAAACTACGGAAACACATGGAAAGATTCAACGAAGAAAAGGAGAGCTAAGATGTTTCAAGGATATTATGATCTGACGTCGAATATGATCACACAGAACCGTAATCTGAACGTCATCAGTAATAATATGACGAATGTATCCACGCCCGGATACAAGGAAGACCGGATTATGCAGAGTACCTTCCGCGATGAGATGATCTACCGCTATGACCGGGACGGTAAGAACGCCATCGGCAGGGTATCATGGGTGAACACCGCGGATGAGAGGGTGACAGATTATTCCGAAGGCGGGATACGGGAGACAGGGGCCCCGATGGATGTAGGTCTTACCGGGAACGGTTTCTTTGAGATCCAGACAGATAACGGCATGGTATATACGAGAAACGGCTCGTTCAACCTGGACAACGACGGATATCTTCTTCTGCCGGGGATCGGCCGTGTGATGGGGACCAACGGAGCGATCCGCCTTACGACGGATGATATCACCATCGACAAGCAGGGCAACATCACCAGCGCAGACGGCGGACAGTATTTTGGAACGATCCGTGTCGTTGATTTCGCAGATTATAACCAGCTTACCAAGATCACAGGAGGCGTGTTCCGGGCGAACGCCCAGCCCCAGGCGGCGGATGCAGGGACGACGATCACGCAGAAGTATCTGGAAGATTCCAACGTAGAGATGGCGGAAGAGATGACAAGGATGATGAGCAGCCAGAGAGTGCTGCAGAGCGCCGCACAGATACTGAAGATCTATGACCAGCTGACGGGAAAGATTGTGACTATTGGTTCACCGACATAACGGTCTGACAGATAGAAACTGCCGGTTACAGGCGCTATGCAGCCTGCGTGAAAGTGGAAGAGGGCCGGTCTACGGACGGCTTACGGAGAGGAGAGATTGATCTATGTACACATCATTTTACACCGCGGCAAGGGGTGCGATGGAGGAACAGCAGAAGCTGAATGTTGTCGCCAACAACCTTGCGAATGTGAACAACTATGGATACAAGGCCAAGACGACGGTGTTCTCGGACCTGATGTATTATAATCTGAACAACTATACCGGGGCGGATACGCCGCTGAAAGCCGGAACCGGTATCCGTGTGGAGAAGACGAACACGGATTTTAGCCCGGTAGGATTTACCACCACACAGGGACAGTTCGATTATGCGATTGTCGGGGAGGGTTTCTTCATGGTGAGAAGCCCAATCACCAATGAGATTACATATACAAGGAACGGACATTTCAGCATGTCACAGAGAGGCGACGACTTCTATCTTGTGAATGATAACGGTAATTTCATACTGGATCAGAACCAGAACCCCATCCTTGTGACGGACGGAGTGAACGGCAAGGAATTAAGTGGCGTAATCGGAGTGTACGGCTTCAATATCCTGGACGGTATGCAGAGCACCGGTAATAATGAATTTGTCCCGGTTGCGAAGAACGGAGCGCCGTTCCTGATCGCGGATGCGAAGGTGCAGGATCATGCGCTGGAGATGTCAGGGGCGAGTGTTGCGGATGATTTTACTCGTATCATAGAAGCACAGAGAGCATATTCTTATGCGCTCAAGATGGTGCAGACGTCCGATGAGGTCGTGAATACGATTAATACATTGAGATCATAGAGAGGTGGCTTATGGCAATAAAAACATATGAAGAGATGAATGCGTTAGAGCTGGATATCCTGAAGGAGATCGGAAGTATCGGCGGCGGCAATGCGGCGACCGCCCTGTCAAGCATGCTGAATGCGAAGGTGAATATGGCGCTTCCGGAGGTACAGATCCTGGGGTTCAACGAAGCCATGTCCCACCTTGGAGATCCGGAGGAGCTGGTTGCGGCTATATTCGTAGAGATGTCGGGAGAGCTTGGCGGGATCATGCTGTTCATCCTGACGAAGGAGTTCTCTGACGAGGTACTTCACAGGATGCTGGGCAAGAGCAGCCCGGAATTCCTGGCGATGGAGGAGATTGATTCCTCCGTGCTGTCCGAGATAGGGAACATCGTGATTTCCTCATATATTACAGCGATGTCATCCCTGATCGGGATACAGGTGGAGCTGTCTGTTCCGCAGTTTGGCGTGAATATGCTTGGCGGCATCATGAGCGTGCCGATCGCGATGATGGGACAGCATTCAGACAGGATCATGATGACAACAGGAGAGTTTAAGATAGACGGGAAAGCACTAAACAGCAACATGCTGCTTCTGCCGGACGTAGAGTCTTTGAGTGTTCTTATGAAAAAACTAGGAGTTGAGTAAGTCGATGGAGAAGAAGATATCGGTCGGAATTGCAGATATGAAGATAACGAGGCAGGAAGGTGTTCTGATCACATATGCGCTGGGGTCATGTATCGGGATATCCTTCTACGATCCGATGATCAAGCTGGGAGCGTTGCTTCATATCATGTTGCCAGAGAGAGGTAGAGCAAGCGATGCGAATGTATACAAGTTCGCAGATTCAGGGATTCAGGAGACGTTGCGCAAGCTGTGTGCGTTTGGAGCGGTGAAGAAGCGTATGGTATGTAAGATTGCCGGCGGCGCCAAGATGTTCGAGATGAAGGGCGGCGGCGGACTGGGTAATATTGGGGAACGTAACGCCCAGAATGTAAAGAGGATACTTATGGCGGAAGGGCTGCGCGTGGCCAGTGAGGATACCGGGGCGAATTACGCCAGGACGATGCTGCTGGATGTCGCGACAGGGAAGGTGTATGTAAGATCGGCCGGGCGGCCTGAGCGTACACTGTAACGGACCTCTTGCTCCAAAGCGGCGGATGGCAGAGCTTTACAGGGTGATTTGCCCGGGAAACGGCGGCAGATTTCCTAAAGAGACTGACAGACGTTATGCCGGATGGGTATTGCGCCGATAAATATACATAGAGTATAAAGGAGTGAAATGTGTATGGCTGATACAGAGATTTTATTGGAATCAGGAACAAATGAGATTGAGATTATGCAGTTTACCATATTTGGTGAGCTATATGGAATCAATGTGGCGAAAGTACGGGAAATTATGATGGCGGATAAGGTGAAGCCGGTACCGCATTCTCATGAAGCCGTGGAGGGGATATTCAAGCCAAGGGAGACGCTTCTGACAGTGATCAACCTTCCGAGATATCTGACCGGGGACAGCGGAGAGAAGAATGACAGGGATCTCTTTATCATCACGAATTTCAATAAGATGAACATTGCATTCCGTGTACATACGGTGGTAGGGATCAGCAGGATTTCCTGGGAAGACATCCAGAAACCGGATAAGGCGCTTACCAATGGGGAAGACGGGGTGGCGACAGGTATTGCCCAGTGCGGCGGACAGCTTGTAACGATCCTTGACTTCGAGAAGATCGTGGCTGAGATTGCGCCGGAGACGAGTATCCAGGTACATGATATTGACGCCCTTGGAGAGAGGATACCAAGAGATAATCCGATCGTGCTGGCAGAGGATTCTATCCTGCTGACCAAGATGATCAAGGATTCCCTGTTCCGGGCAGGATACAGCAATCTTAAGAACTTCAACAATGGAAAGGATGCATGGGAATATCTTGAGAGCATCCGCAACGAACCGAATATCCACGACAGGGCCTCCCTGCTGATCACGGATATCGAGATGCCGGAGATGGACGGACACCGCCTGACGAAGCTTGTGAAGGATGATGAACGGTTGAAGAAGATGCCAGTGATCATCTTCTCCTCGCTGATTAATGAGGAGATGCGGCGCAAGGGCAAGCAGCTTGGTGCAGATGAGCAGCTGTCGAAGCCGGAGATAGGACGTCTGGTAGAAGTTATGGACGAATTATTAGACCGGAGGGAGATGGATTTTTAGATGGATAATTGCGTAGTAAGACAAGCCATTAAGGATCAGAGGACAGATGCCGTCATCGGATATGAGCTTCTGATCCAGGAGGATCAGAGCAGTCTGTATAATCCGAGCGCCGACAGTGTGGCGGCGAATACGATGGTGTCTTTCTTATCGGAGAATTCGGACCGTATATTCAAGGATAAGAAGACTTTCATGACATTTACGCCTACATTATTGTTCAGGAATACGCCGAAGATCTTCGATAAGGAGAGGGTCGTGATCCAGATAGAGGACAATATCGTGGTGCATTCGCTGGCGGCGATACTGATCAGTAAGTACCGTGAAGAGGGATATCATTTTGCGATTAATGATTTCCAGTTTACGCCCAAGTATTTCAGTATGCTGGAATACGTGGATTATATTAAGATCGACATATCGAATAAGCTGGATGAGGAGCAGAAGAAGTCTGTAGCCAACGTGGTCGACATGGCGCATGGTTTCCAGAAGGAGTTCATCGCCACAGGGGTGAACAGCAAGGAAGTGTATGACTGTGCAGTGGAGCTGAACGCGGACTACGTGGAGGGGAATTATATCTCAGGCGCGACCATGACGAAGACCAGTAAGATGGACTTCATGGAAGGGAACCTGTATCAGCTCATTGTTGAGATTACGAAGGATGAGCCGGATGTAGAGGTTCTTGAGGAGACCATAAGCAGGGATGCATCCCTGACGTATGCACTCCTTAAGATGGCGAATTCCGCATATTTTGCAGTGCACCATGAGACCACGTCTGTGCGTCAGGCGCTGGTACGTGTGGGTATCAGCCAGCTGAAGCAGTGGATCTATCTGCTGAGCTTTGAGGATAAGGAGAATTCTTCGGAGGAGCTTCTTAAGACCTCCTTTATGCGTGCGATATTTGCTTCCGCGCTGGTAAAGAAGCTGAAAGGGTTTGTCATCAACAGTTCGGATGCATATCTCATGGGTATGTTTTCGACACTGGAATATATGATCGACGCGCCGATGTCGGATATTCTCTATGAGATTCCGATCGTAGACGAGGTTAAGACGGCGCTGGTATCCAGAGAAGGCAAGGCGGGAAGGCTGTACGAACTGATTCTGTGCTATGAGAAGGCAGAGTGGAGCGAGATTAAGACGATTGCTGAGGAACTGGGGCTTAAGACCAACGAGATGGCCCAGATCTATATGGATTCTGTGGAAGAAGTGAATAATATCTGGGATAATGTCGTAGGAATGAATGAAGGTTAGTACATCAATGCATGAATCATGAGGCGGCAGGCAAGTGCTTATTACTCAGGAATGCATGCATTGATGGTGGGTATAGGTCTGTGATAGCGAGGTGGAGAATATGATAGGCGGCGTTATGGGCATTAGTCAGATGAGCGGCGTCCCGGGGATACTTCCGTATAATGCGTATCAGCACGGAGCCGCTGCAAGAATAAGGTCTGTCTATGGAGATATGTACGGCAGGCCGGAGCCAAATACTGCGGGAGTGTCCGCGGCAGGCGGCGGCCAGTCCGGAGCGGATGCGCCGGGAACAGTGTCGTCCATGTCCGGTACACAGGCGGGCGCGGCTTCTGGCGGATATGGGATCCGGCACTCTGGTGTGGTGACAGCGGGCCGGGCGGCAAGTCCGGGTACTCCGGTGGAACCGGTAAGCCCGGTGAATATAGTAGGATCAGGAACAGCCGGCAGCCCGGCGATACCATTTCTGAGAGAAGGCATGGATCCGGCGGAACTTGCGGTCAGGATGCGCATCCAGTATATGGATCCGGCACAGAAGGCGGGTAGTACCGCGGCAGACCCGGCAAAGGAGACAGGGCAGGAAGCCGGGGCAGTGAACGGTGCGTCAGGCGGGAAGCCGGGAGCAGTGCAGAAGGCTTCGGATGGCGGAGAATGCCAGACCTGTAAGGAGCGAAAGTATCAGGACGGGTCGGACGATTCAGGCGTATCCTATCAGACGCCGACACATATAGATCCGGACCGGGCGGCTGCTGCGGTGCGCGGCCATGAGATGGAGCATGTCGTACGTGAGCGGGCGTCGGCAGAGCGTGAGGACCGCCGGGTAGTCAGCCAGTCTGTGACCATGCACACGGCGATTTGTCCGGAATGCGGCAAGGTCTATGTGTCGGGAGGCACGACCAGGACGACGACGGCGTCTGATACGAAGACAGAGATGCCCGTGAAGCAGCAGCCGGAAGAAGGTTTCTCTGCTGCGGCATAGCTGATATATACATTGTTACGAGTGTATCATTTAGAATGCAGATACAGTTGACAGAAGCTGTATCGTTGGCATAAGATAAGACAGAAAGACGGGTGCAGAGATTTACAGAAGTGCTCAATAAAAGAAAAGAGGGGATTATTTCCATGCGGAAAAGTATTAACAAGATGGTTGGGATTCGAGTGGCGACTACGGTTGCTGCCGTACTCATATACAGTTTTGCAGTTACCGCGAATATCTTTGTAATCAAGGATACACAGAAGTCCAGTATCGAGGCGACTACGCTTCTCGACACGATTGAGAAGGCGGAGGTGGCGCATTATAAATGGTCTGCCGGCCTGAGTAATGCGTTATATGCGGATAAGGAATTTACCGGAAGCATAGATCCTACGACTTGTGCTCTTGGACAGTGGCTCTATGGAGACACGTCGACGGAGAATGATGCGATACTTTCTCTTAGGGGTGAGCTGGAGCCGTTACATAAGGAGCTGCATGAGTCTGCGAGTTATGTGCTGGATCTGCTGAAGACAGACCCGGAAGCGGCTCAGGCGTACTATCAGGATACGATCCAGTCCAACCTGACGACACTGGTGGGACTCATGGATCAGGTTGTGGAAGAGGGAACCGTATTGAAGGATGAGAGTGCGGCAAGCATGACCAAGACACTCCATACGGTTCAGGTAGTGTCCGGTGTCTGCTTCTTCCTGGCGCTTGCGTTCCTGATGAGTCTGGTATGGTATGTGCTGAAGCAGATTGTGAAGCCGATGATCTACATCAGTGAGAAGGTCCGGCCTCTTAAGGAAGGACAGCTTGAGCTGGATATAGAGTACGAGGCGAACAATGAGCTGGGCGATCTGGCAAGAATCCTTGAGGATTCCATGAAGGTAATCGAAGGCTATGTCGATGATATCAACCGTATCATGGGTCAGCTTGCAAAGGGAGATTTCAATGTCAGTACATCCGCAACATATATTGGAGATTTTCAGTCTATAGAGAGAGCGATCAACAGCTTCACGGCCACGATGTCCTCTGCGCTTGGAAGTATCGGAAGGGCAGAGCGTCAGATCTCCGGCAATGCAGATCAGTTGTCCAGTGGTTCGCAGTCGCTGGCGCAGGGCGCGACAGAGCAGGCGAGTGCGGTAGAACAGCTCTATGCAACGCTGGATGAGCTTTCCAAGGCGGCGGTCAAGAATGTAGAGATGGCGAATGAGGCACAGGACAATGCCCGCCTGACAGGCGAGCAGGTTACGGTCAGCAGCCAGCAGATGGAGGAGATGGTTGCTGCTATGAAGGATATCACGCAGGCGTCTCATAAGATCAGCGAGATTATCGCGACGATTGAGAACATTGCTTTCCAGACCAATATTCTGGCGTTGAACGCGGCAGTAGAGGCGGCGCGCGCCGGATCTGCCGGAAAGGGATTCGCTGTTGTGGCTGATGAGGTGCGCAGTCTTGCGGCGCAGTCAGACGAGGCGGCGAAGGAGACGAAGGAACTGATCGGAGAATCTGTCCATGCGACAGAGAAGGGAAGCCATATCGTGGATGAAGTCTCTGAAACACTGCAGAAGACGCTGGCATTGGTTACGAAGTCTAATGAGGCTATCGGCTCGATTGCGGATGCGATTAACGGCGAGGCACAGTCTATCAAGCAGGTAACGGATGGAATCGGACAGATTGCCGAGGTTGTACAGACGAATTCAGCCAGCAGCCAGGAGACAGCGGCGGTCAGCGAAGAACTGTTCGACCAGGTACGTCTGCTGAGAGAAGAGACTGGAAAGTTCCAGTTGAGGAAATAGGGAAGATCAGAATAGTTCGCCAGTAGTACAAAAGATTACAATGGCTGGATTATATTCAGATGGAATAAAAACAGAAAACAGGCAGATAATTGACGAGTGAAAAGAAATAGTCAACTATCTGCCTGTTATTTAGACTGCTGCAGGTATTAAGATAAAGGCATCTAATGGCACTAAGATACACTCTGTCTGCTGATGGATGGCGAGTCGTCCCAGAAGGAGCGTGTGAAAGCATCGTTCGAGATTACCAGGAAGGCAGTAGATATCAGTACGGAAGATATAAGCAAGATTGAAGCGGTGGTGTATGTGATGGCAGATAAATTTTTAGACCAGACAGAGATGGAGGAGATTAAGGAGGGAATCTGTATGACACAGTTAGGGCAGATGTTAGTGGAGATGGGAAGAGATGAAGGAAGACGTGAAGGAAGACGTGAAGGGAGAAAAGAAGTGAATAAATTGTACAATAGTCTGATCAGAGAAGGAAGATATGACGAACTGAAGCGGGCGACAGAAGATACAGAATACCAGAATCTCTTGTTTGCAGAGTATGGGATTTCATAATGGGACTTAGAAGTTCGCCGGTAGTACAAAAGATAACAATGTCAAGATTCCGACAGAATGAAAACAAAAAACAGGCAGATCATTGACGAGTGAAAATGAATGGTCAACGATCTGCCTGTTTTCTGGTCTGGGTCTATACAGCAATTGTTAATGTCTTAGTGCCGGGGATTGTCCTTAACAGTCATGCAGGCCTTTGTAGCCTCTACCGTAACATCGGAAATCAAGCGGTTCGTATAATAACTCACGAGAGGATCAACCGCCGCAGGCGTAGTAACAATATACTTGGGCAGCAGCCCGTTCATCGTCAGCGCAATCGTGTCGGCCTTACAGCGTTCACAGGTGCACACGTCAAACTGACGCATGAAGTATATAATCTTGTCCTTCACAATCTCCTCCATGATATTGAGGTAAACGAAATCTGGTTCTGGTTCGGGCTCTGGCGCAGCTTCCTTAACCGGTTCCGGTTTCGGTGCGGTGTGTCCCGGACCCGGTACAGATTCGGGTGAAGGAATCGGTATCGCATTCGTATCCGGTTCCGGACCTGGTACAGAGATTGGCTCGGAAGAGTGTGACGGTCTCGTCTGAGGAAATGCAAAAGGATCCTCCGCCGTGTCTTCCTGCGAACGGGCAGCGGCAGAAATCTCCTTGGCAGGCGAGGCGCTTCCGGCAGAAGAATTCTTGGCGGAAACAGCCTGTCCAGAGCCGGAGACTTCCCCGGCGGATGAACCATTTCCAACAGAAGAATCCTTTGACGAAACTTTATCATTAACAGAACCCTCTTTGTTGGATGTGCCGCTTCCAACAATAGAACTCTTGGCAGAAACAGAACTGTCCTCAGAAGAATCCTCAGCGGAAACAGAACTGTCACCAGAAGAACCCTCAACGGAAACAGGACTGTCACCAGAAGAACGTTCGGCAGAAACAGAACTATCACCAAAAGAGTCCTCAGCAGAAACAGAACTGTCATCAGAAGAATCCTTAGCAGAAACAGGACTGTCACCAGAAAAACGCTCAGAGACAACAGAGTCATCGGCAGAAGAATCTTTAACAGAAACAGAGCCGTCGGCAGAAGAGTCCTTAACAGAAACAGAGCCGTCGGCAGAAGAATCCTCTACAGAAACGGAGTCATTGTCAGAAGGATTCTCTGCGGCAGCAGAACCATCAGTAACAGAATCGTCCGCCCTGGTCTCTTCCACAAAAGCGTCAGCGGGCTCTCCAAATTCATCAGATAACTTCTTATTCAAAAGCTCGGCAAGCGGATCGGAACCGGTCTTGTCTATCACCGATATATTCTGCGCCGTTGCATGATCTTTACCTGCGGCAGATTTAGAAGATGCCGAAGATGGTCTGTCAGAAGCAGTCTCTGAAGCCGCGTTCCCTGCGGCATTCGATGATGCGGCATCCTTCGCGGCGCCGCCTTCGGACGCCGGGGATGAATTGCCCTTCGCAGAGGCCGCCTCCTTGCCGGGAGCCGTCTCGTCGGACGTATTCGGTGTGTCGTGCCCGGCGAGCAGATTCAGCACGTGAGCAGTCTTATTACTTTTTCTGGCCATTCTATCTTACCTCCTTAACGTGACTTAGAGGAAGCTCTCTCCACAACTTCCTGGACAAAACTCTTATAATCTAATGACGGTTTGGCGTGAGGTGCATGGTCGAATACACTGAGACCATGGGCCGGCGCCTCAGCTACAGTTACACTGGTACGGATCTGGATGTCGAATACATGAGTGCCCATCTGTGAGGCTATATTCTCCGCCATCTCCTTCACCTCGCGCGCAAGCAGAGTACGCGGGTTGAACTTCGTAAGGATGATGCCCAGCAGGTTCAGGTTCGGATTCACACTCTGCCTCACCGAATCAATGGTCTCCTTAAGCTGGGAAACGCCAAGAAGACTTAGGATCTCCGGAGCCATCGGGATAATCAGGTGATTAGACGCCGCATACGCATTCACCGTGAGTATATTCAGAGCCGGCGGAGTATCAATGATAATATAATCATAATTGCTCTTAACAGGAATCAGAGCCTTCTTAAGCAATAAGTCACGGTCAGATGAAGTAAATTCAAGCTCTGCACTGCTTAACAAGATATTCGAAGTAATAATATCACAGTAATCCGTCTCCTGGATCGCTTCTCTGATAGGCACCTGTCCGGTCAGCACGTCATAGATCGTGTGGCATTCTTCGATATCAAGTCCAAGGCTGAACCCCAGGCTTCCCTGCGGGTCCAGATCGATTGCCAGTACCTTTTTATCATAAAAAGAACTAAGTCCGGCAGCCAGAGCGCTGGATGTGGTGGTCTTGCCTACGCCGCCTTTCTGGTTCGTAAGTGCGATGATAGTAGCCAAAATAATTCCTCCATTCGTAATTAAAACTTGTTCTAACTATTATTTAAAGTATACTATATGCCGATAAATAAGTACAGAATAAATTTGAATTTGT
>CAMSTW010000082.1 GCA_947063855.1 uncultured Dorea sp. | reverse complement strand
CATACTCCTGTTTTGGAATATGATCCATGTACTCCACCAGAAGTTCTTCCGGTGTCCTCCAGGCATTTTCCTTTGTTGCCAACATTCCTGCCACGCATACTGCAGAAATTACCGCAGCTATTCCTATAACAGCAATCACAATCCATAGGAGCCTGCTTCTTGTTTTCTTTCGCTTGTTTCTGCTTTTTCCTTTCTTCATATTGACCTCCATTCATTTTGCTTTGCTGATATGGTCATATTCTATTTTCAATGTACGTTATATCTTCAAAATATTACATTCGTAAGATTTTGAAATAAAAAAATTTCTCTTTGCTGGGTATATCGTACTATGCATTCCTCCTCTCTTTTTATTACATGCGTAAGATTTCGCAACAAAAAAATTTCGTCCGCAATCCTGCTGCACTTGTGTAAATATTACATCAGTAAGATTTATAAGTCAAGTTATCTTTATACAAAAAGGCTCCTGCCAGGAGGTATCATACATTTTCGCAAAAGTGATACCTGTTAGCAAAAGCCTATTATTCAGCAGAGTCTCAAAACACCCCTCTGCTACAATATTCAAATGATTCATTCATAAGGCTACAAAACACACATCCATTTTTGCTCCTTAATATCCCACAAACCGCAGAAAATCAAGGTTTCCTTGAAAGCAGACAGACGGTTTCAATATTCCCCTGAACTTTGATTTTATACTGCATAGCGAAAGTATGCAATAGATTTTCAAAGTGGGGTAACTGTTTTATCCCCTTGTTATACAGAATATTGTCGGTATAATATGTCATCAACATTGTTCTTGATACCCACTAAAATATCAAAACAAGTAGACAACATTTCAAAAAAACATCTCCAGTAATTATCATATAGACCACAAGTATCGCTTTGATAAGAGAAATTCAAATAATTACAATAATTATTTATTTCTTGACATATCTCTGGTCCTAAATCCAGTGAATACTCCAATAGCACCTCATTCAAAAGCACTCTTTTCTCTTGAAACGTATAAATTCTTTTTAAATCATCTTCATATAGAACCCAATGTTCCATTAGCTCATTTTCCAAAAATGAACCATAATGTCGATTCTCAAAATTATGTTTCCAATATTCGTATGCGTACTGTAATATACCGTGCAAATTATCTAATGCTTCTTTTGCCTTCCTACATGCTATGTTTTTTCTACTTTCAAATACCACATTTGATTTTAACCAGTTATCCATTTGATTAATAATACAAAATTGTTCATACTCGGCCATACTTTTCCATGTATATAACAATTCTGCCGGATACTGATTTTCATCACTATCTATCATTCTTGCACACGACTTGCATAACCAAATTCCATTTTCTATACTACTTCTCTCTTCTGGCGTTAAGTCAGGGTTGTATCTTGGTCCACCTTCAGCTGCTGCGGTTATATGTGCAGCCTCACCGATTGATACTCGCTTTTGAGGATTGCTGTGAGGACCTTTTGTTTCTCTTCTACAGTTTGGATTAGAACACTTTCCTCCCACTCTCTCACATAATCTATCTATAGTTTTTTGCGAAAAGTCATCTCTTTTATTCATAATGCTCCTTACCTATCTCCAAACATGAACTCAATAACACTTAGCGCATTCAAAATCTGTATACATTCATATCTTTCAATGCTTCTATTCATTCGACCATGCATTAACCAATTTCTATTCAAATATGGAGGTTCTATGCCATTTTCGAACTTGTATAGGCCATCTATAAATATCCTATTCAAATATGCTATTAACGAAGGATACATTTCCAAAAAGTATATTTTCTTTGACATGAATCCTCGTTTTTCGGTAAGCTGTCTAAAATCCTCCGCCTTTTGATTCGCAAAGCCATCATTAGAATATTTAACTCTGTAACTCATCCGTTGGTTCGGAAAATCTACTAATTCATTCACCCTATTATCAAGTAATGCAAGCAAGTACATAGCTGCAGTCATATAATCTTCATTTTCAAAAGCCTGCATACCATTCTTAAAATATAACTGTGTCTCGTCCGAAACGTACTTTTCCTGTAGCCCCTCTATAATCACATCAAGAATTACAATATCTTCTCCGTCAAAAAACTCTGCTACCTTTGCTTCCCCTTCACATAATAATTGTTCCCAATTCTTAATATCTGCAGGATTTGAATGCTCAGAAATAACCCAACCATTTTTTCCAAACTTTTCACTCCACTCAATTTCAGATCTATATTTTTCTTCAAATTCAGCTTCAGTTAAACCTTCAGTTTCTCTGACCTCTTGCTGATAATTTTTGAGCATTTCTGCCAACTTGAGAAGACCCGGCATATTGTTAAGTGAATTCTTCCATTCATTTAGTTTATCACTGAGTTCTTGAAATTTTGCTAATGCTTCCGGAGATATTGCTCTCGTAACATTTTTATATAATTCCTGCTGCTTCTTAGCTATCTCAAGTGCTTTCCTATATTCCTGTGAATTTTCAAAATCATTACTCATCTTCTCATCCTCATGACGTGAAATAACTTTTGCGAAAAAGTATCCTTTCGCCAAAATGTATATTTCCCGTTCTCCAAAGCTTATCCCCTGGGGTAAACCTCAGCTTATATCATCACTCTGCGGAAACAGAAACACACATCCATTTTTCTGCCGAAATTGCAAAAACCTTTGATTTATTGGGCTTTTTTCGACAGAAGGCAGACTGTTTCAACATGCACCGTATGCGGAAACTGATCCACAGCCCTCACTCTCTCCACCTCATACCCATCCCCGCGCAGATACTTCACATCCCGCGCCAGCGTCGCCGAATCACAGCTCACATACACCACCCGGTCCGGCCGCATCCTGACAATCGTCCGAAGCAGCGTCTCGTCGCATCCCTTCCTTGGCGGATCAACCACCACCACATCCGCATAAGCCTTCTGTCCCCCATGTTCCCCGGCATATCTCTCATAATACTCTGGCAGTACCTCCTCGGCCTTCCCCCCAAAGAACTCTGCATTGTCAATCCCGTTTATCCGGGCATTGTTCCGGGCGTCGATCACTGCCTGGGGCACAATCTCCACCCCATACACCTGCTTCGCCCGCTTTGCCAGGAACAAGGAGATAGTCCCAATCCCACAATACAGGTCCCACACGGTCTCTTCCCCTTTCAAATCCGCATACTCCAGAGCAAGTTCATACAGTTTCTCCGTCTGCACCGGATTCACCTGGTAAAACGACAACGGCGAGATCTGGTACTTCACTTCGCCGATATAATCTGTGATAAACGCCTTTCCCCACAGGACCTCATATCTGTCCCCCATGATGACGTTCGTCCGTCTGGTATTGGGGCTGATGGTGATACTGGTCATGCCCTCCAGCCCGATGAGTCTCTGCACCAGCACATCCCCATGGGGAATCTGCCTGCCGTTGATCACGATACATACCATGATCTCTTTCGTCGTGAACCCGTAACGGATCAACACATGACGGATGAATCCCTCTCCGGACGTCTCATCATAGGACCGTATCCCGTAATCCTTCATGAAGCCCAGCATGATTTCCAGAATCTCCTTATTCACCGGAACACCCAGCGCACAATCTGTATTCGCAATAATATCATGGGTACGGCCGGCGTAGAAGCCGGTGACCGGCTGTCCGTTCTTGTCCGTTCCAAAAGGAAACTGAGCCTTATTCCGATATGCAAAAGGATGTTCCATCCCGATAATCGGCTCCATGACCTTATCAAGAAGCTCTTCCCTGATCCCGCCGATCCGCATCAGATTCCCTCTTACCTTCTCCTCCTTGAAACGAAGCTGCCTGGCATATTCCATCTCCTGGATCTGGCATCCGCCGCATCTGCGGGCAAGCCTGCAGACCGGAGACTCTACCCTGTATTCTGACGGTTTGACAATCTTCATCAGTCTCGCATAGCCGTAATTCTTCTTGGTCTTCATAATCTTGACTTCTGCCACATCCCCGATCACAGCATCTTTGATAAATAATGTATATCCGTCAACCTTCCCGATCCCCTCGCCGTCCGTTCCTATATCTTCAATTGTAACCGTAACCATATCGTTCTTCTGCATATCCCTCTCCCCTTGCCCGTAACCTGTATTCTGACTAACTGTCATCTATATTCTGATTAACTGTCGCCTACATCCCTGCTAACTCTAGCCTACATCCTGACTAATTGTAACCCAAATACTAAGAGACTGCTGCAAATGAACAGATGAATCTTGTCTTTTGCAGCAGCCTCCTTACAAAACCACATCCTGATATATCTCCCGGTGCGGCCTCCTCTACGCATCGTATAACCCAAAGCCAGACTAGTACAGCACTGCGTAATTAACAGTGAATTCTGCAACACTGTACTAGCGGAACATATCACACATTCCCCAGCGTCGTCTTCCTCAGATTTGATTCGAACAGCCTGTTATACCCAAGCCAGTCGCTCGTATTCTTTTCCTTGAATATCTCCGTCAGCGTCTGCATCTTGGCGTCCGTACAGTCCGCGAAATTAAGCGCCAGGGCTTCCGCAAGCGCCGGCTTCTTTGGCGAACCGTATTCCAGTTCCCCGTGGTGCGCCACGATACAATGCTTCAGCTCGCTTGCCAGACGCTGCGGGAAATCAGGGATACTCCTCACCGCGTCGCTGATCATCTCCACACCTATGACAATATGTCCCAGAAGCTGTCCGTCATCCGTATAATCATTCATCGGAAACGGCGACAGCTCCTGCACCTTGCCGATATCATGACAGATCGCTCCCGTAATCAGCAGGTCCCGGTTCAGGATCGGATAGGCGCCCGCCATATATTCGCAGAACTTCACGACGCTTAACGTATGCTCCAGCAGCCCTCCCGAGAAGCCATGATGCACACTCTTTGCCGCAGAATGTGCCTTAAACTTCTTGATAAACGCCTCGTCCCTGACAAAATAATACTCAAGCACCTGCTTCAGATATACATTATCAATCTTCCCTATATACCTCAGCAGTTCCGCATACATCTTCTCCGTGTTCTTATCCGTGGTCGGCATATAATCCGCCGGCGTGTATTCTCCTTCCTTGGCAATACGGATCTGTCTGATATTCATCTGGAGATTATTATTATAATTAATAATCTCCCCATATACCTCTATAAAATCCATCTCATCATAATCTGCTATCCCGCCGGAATGCGGATCCCACACCTTTCCGTCCAGTGTCCCCGTCTTATCCTGAAGAATCAGATTATCATATGGTTTACCGTTTCTTGTCTCCGCGGAACGCTTGCCCTTACACAGATACACGTTCCTGATCGTCTCCCCCTCATGCAGGGTATTAATATACCTCATATCATAGCCTCTTTCTAATTCTGTCTAAAATATACCGTCTAAAACCTGTCCACATCTGCCGGACTGCCGCCGCCTACTGCTCCTTACTCCCGACCGTCACGAGAAACTCCATCTCCACATATCCGTCGGCTCCCTGACGCTGTCCCTTGATCTTGACCTCGCTCCCCACGGCGCTTCCCATCAACGCCTGATGATATGCCGAATATGCCGTAACCTCCATATCGCCGACACACATGATCACATCACCGCTCTGAATCCCTGCTGCCATCGCCGGGGAATCTGCATCCACGTTCTTCACATACAGTCCCTTGGGAATCCCCTGCTCCTCAATCTCCTCCGTGACATCCACGCCATAGATCCCGATATACGGGACACCCTTCCCGTTGGACAGCTGTTCGATTACCGACTTGATATCCGTAATCCCGTAGCCTGTGACCAGTTCCGTGCTTCCCTCATCCGCCGTCCCCTGGTCGATCAGCGCAATGACCTCTCCCTGCAGGTTCACGATAAAGCCGCTCCCGTTCTTGGATCCGGCAATATCTGTATTGATCAGGCGGTACTGGCCGTCTGCAAGGTCGAGAACATTCTTGCCGGATGCGATAGAGCCGAATCCCATGGCCCCTGCATAGCCGAACGGCTTGCCGATCACGATGGCTACATCTCCCTTGGAAACCGCATTCGAGCTGCCAAGAACCGCCGTCTCTATCTGCGCCCAGGTGGCGTCCTTGATCTCCGAGCGGTTCACCGCATAGACTCCCAGCCCTAAGTTCCCGTCAGCCTTCTTAAGAACCGCCGGCGTACTGCTCCCGTCATTGAATATCACCTGCAGCTTCTGGGCGCCCTTTGCAGCCGAAGACTTGCCAAGTATCAGAAGCTCACGCCCGTTATCCGCAACGATCACTCCCGAGACACTGTTCTTATAATCACTGTCCTTAGCCATCCAGTCCTGAGTCTCTCCTACGCCGATCACTTCTACCACCGACCGGTTCGCCTTCACGGCTATAGCCGTCAGAGAACGCTGCATCTGCCGGTAACTGTCGGCGTCAAGCGTCTTCTGCACCACTTCTTCCGGCTCTGATTCCTCCGGCGCCTCTTCCCCTGGCTCCTCCTCTGCCGGAATCGTTACCTTCTCAGGATTCTCCTGAAAGATACGGTCCATAGCAGGCTTCAGAGCGCTGAAGCTTACGCAGGCAAACACGCCGAACACCAGGCCGTAACCTGCCATACGGAACAGCCCCTTACGCACCGCGCCCTTCTCCTTCTTTATGGTCTCTTGTATAAAGGAATACTCCGGATATCCTTCTTCTGACTCTTCCCGGGGCTTCTGCTCCATCATGGAATCCTTATGCTCTTCCATAGACGCACCCTTCTCCTTCTCCATACAAATCATTCCTTCGACGCAACAAATGGTTGAACAGTACTTATAGTATACTCCATGACGCGCAATTGTTCAATCATTTATCTTTTTCTTTATAGACAAGCAAGATAAACGTTAATATTTATCCTTTCTTTTATGAGGCAAATAGGTTAGAATAGGTCTAGGTGATGAAAATGAATAAGAAAACAATAAATAAACTGGAATACAACAAGATTATTGAACTACTGACAGACCACGCCTCCTCCTTTGGAGGCAAGGAACGCTGCCGGAAGCTTCGTCCCATGACCGCGCTCCCTGAGATTCACGCATCCCAGCAGGAGACGGCGGCGGCATTTACCCGGATCGTGAAGAAAGGCCGTCTCTCCTTTAGCGGATGCAATCCGGTGAATGATTCTCTCAAGCGGCTGGAAGTCGGCGCCGCTCTGGGAAGCGGGGAGCTTTTGCGTATCTGCAGGCTCTTAGAGGCCGCCGGACGGGCGAAGGCTTACGGAAGACATGAGAACAACGACGAGGAAGAAGACTGCCTGGATCCATTTTTCAGGCAGTTAGAACCCCTGACCATACTGAGTACAGAGATCCGCCGGTGTATCCTGGAGGAAGACGAGATCAGCGACGACGCCAGCGGGACTCTGAAGTCCATCCGGCGTTCCATCAGCCAGATGAACGACAAGGTACATTCTACCCTTTCCGGCATGGTGAACGGCTCACTTCGCACTTATCTGCAGGATCCGATCATTACCATGCGCGGAGACCGGTACTGTATCCCGGTGAAGGCCGAGTACAGAAGCCAGGTATCCGGACTAATCCACGACCAGTCCTCCACCGGCTCCACACTGTTCATCGAGCCTATGGCCGTAGTAAAACTGAATAACGACTTAAAGGAGCTCTACGGCAAGGAACAGGAAGAGATCCAGGTCATCCTTGCGCGCCTGAGCGAAGATACTGCCGCATATATCGAAGAGATCCGCACGGACTACGCCATGCTTGGAGAGCTGGACTTCATCTTCGCAAGGGGGAGCCTTGCGCTGGACATGAACGCATCCATGCCTCTGTTCAACACAGAAGGGCGCATCCATATCCGCGAGGGACGCCACCCTCTTCTTGACAAGAAGAAGGTCGTCCCTATCACGATCACTCTGGGAGACCAGTTCGATCTGCTGATCGTTACCGGCCCAAACACCGGAGGCAAGACCGTCTCCCTTAAGACGGTGGGGCTCTTCACGCTTATGGGCCAGGCAGGACTTCACATTCCGGCCCTGGACCGCTCAGAGCTTGCCGTATTCGAACAGGTCTATGCCGATATCGGCGACGAGCAGAGTATTGAGCAGAGCCTCAGTACCTTCTCCTCCCACATGACGAACATCGTGTCCTTCTTAAAAGACGTAGACGAACGCTCACTGGTCCTGTTCGACGAACTTGGGGCCGGCACAGATCCCACAGAAGGCGCCGCCCTGGCGACAGCCATCTTAAGCCATCTGCATGAGCGGGGCATCCGCACCATGGCTACGACCCACTACAGTGAACTGAAGGTCTACGCCCTGTCCACTCCGGGCGTTGAGAACGCCTGCTGCGAGTTCGACCTGGCGACACTTAAGCCCACCTACCGGCTGCTGATCGGTATTCCCGGCAAGAGTAATGCATTTGCCATCGCAGGGAAGCTCGGACTCCCGGACTATATTATAGAAGAAGCCAGGACACATCTGACCGAGCAGGATGAGTCCTTTGAGGATCTTCTCACCGATCTTGAGACCAGCAAAAAGACCCTTGAGAAGGAGCAGAACGAGATCGCCGCTTATAAGCGTGAACTGGAACGCCTGAGATCCGAAGCAAGCCAGAAGCAGGCGAAGCTTGAAGAGCAGAAAGAGCGTATCCTTCGTGAAGCCAACGAGAAGGCCTACGCCATCTTAGCCGACGCCAAGGAGACTGCAGACGAGACCATCCGCAATTTCCACAAATTCGGCAAAGAGAATATCTCCGCGGCCGAGATGGAGAAGGAACGGGAGCGTCTGCGTAAGAAGATGGAAGCCGCGGGTTCCGGCAGGAAGCTTGAGCCCCAGAAGCCCCGCAAGACCTATAAGCCGTCGGATTTCAAGCGCGGAGAGTCTGTCCGGGTACTGAGCATGAACCTGAACGGAACGGTAGTCTCGCTTCCGGACGCCAGAGGCAATGTCACCGTGCAGATGGGTATCTTACGCTCCCAGGTCAACATCTCGGACCTTGAGATCATAGAGGAAGCGGCCTCCTACACCGCCAAGCAGATGCACAAGACCTCCAAGGGCAAGATGAAGATGGGCAAGTCCCTCTCCGTAAGCCCTGAGATCAATCTCCTGGGCAAGACTGTCGATGAAGCCTGCGCCGAACTTGACAAATACCTGGACGATGCCGCCCTCGCCCATCTTTCCTCCGTCCGTGTCGTTCACGGCAAAGGAACCGGCGCATTAAGGAACGGCATCCATACCTTTCTTCGCCGGCAGAAGCACGTCAAGTCCTTCCGTCTTGGCGCCTTTGGCGAAGGCGACGCCGGAGTTACAATCGTGGAACTGAAGTAAACCCCAAATTCGGTCTGTGCAGTCACACATGCATACATTTTCTGAGAGTACTATTTCACCAATGCAGGCACGGCAGGCCATGCCAGGACTTGGGGAATCGTGCTGCCAGAAAATCCAGATAATCTGCAGGAAAACCTTACACAAGGAATGTACTGCATGGCAGAAAAGGAGACACATTCATGGTAAATAAACAGAAAATCTTAATCGTAGACGATGACGAGAACATCGCCGAACTGATATCCCTATACCTCACCAAAGAGTGCTTCGACACGATGATGGTGCACGACGGTGAGAAGGCGCTGATCGCCCACGAGACCTATCAGCCCAACCTAATCCTTTTAGACCTGATGCTTCCGGGAATCGACGGTTATCAGGTCTGCCGGGAGATCCGCGCCAGGTCAGGCGTCCCCATCATCATGCTGTCGGCCAAGGGCGAGGTGTTCGACAAGGTACTTGGCCTTGAACTGGGTGCGGACGACTATATCATGAAGCCCTTCGATTCCAAGGAACTGGTTGCCCGGGTGAAGGCAGTGCTCCGCCGTTACCAGGCCTCTCCCAAGACCGAGTCGCCCAAGGCTGATAAGGGGAAATGTGTGGAATATCCGGGTATTACCATCAACCTTACCAATTATACCGTACTGGTAGAGGGCCAGCGGGTCGATATGCCGCCAAAGGAACTGGAATTACTGTATTTCCTGGCGTCGTCCCCGAACCAGGTATTTACCCGCGAACAGCTTCTGGACCAGATCTGGGGATATGAATACATCGGCGACACACGTACCGTCGACGTGCATATCAAGCGGCTGCGGGAGAAGATCAAGGACCACAGCCTTTGGGGGCTTGCCACTGTCTGGGGAATCGGCTACAAATTCGAGGTGAAATAACATGTACTCACAGAGACAGTCACACAGATCTTCCCCCGGCAGTTCCAATTATAAGGGCGACTTCCTGCGCAGTACATTATATCTGAAGTTCATCATCGTATATATATTATTCGGATTTCTCTGCGTCTTTTCCGTGGCCACGCTGACCTTCAGCATGACGGAGGGTCCGTTGGAGGAAGACCAGGCCGGCGCCTTGTACCGGGAGGCCAGCCTTGTTGCCAGCAGCTATCTCCCCTCATATTTTTCCGAGGACCTGGATATCGGCGCAGTCCATCTGCAGCTGTCCGGAATGGAGATACAGCTTGATGCCGCCGTATGGTTCGTCGACAGGGAAGGGAAGATGATTTCTTCTGCCGTGTCAGACGGCTATCCGCTGGCGCCTTATTATATCGAAGATTTTGATCCGGTCGAGATCGGCGGACGCCAGTACCAGACGGGTCTCTATCATGATTATTTTGAAGAAGATGTGATCACAGTCATAGCTCCTGTGGTATACGGATACGCGCCCAAAGGATACCTTCTGATTCATAAGCATGTGGGAGATCTGGCGGACACACAGCACATCCTGCTGCGCGCCGCGTCTGTCACCGTGCTTCTTGTCTACGCCCTTTCCTTTGTGATACTGCTTGCTTTTCAGTATTTTGTGTACCGGCCCCTGTATCAGATCACGGAGGCCGCCACCCAGTACGCGTCCGGCAATCTTGATTACGAGATTCCGGTCTATACGGCGGATGAGATGGGTTACCTGTCTGCATCCCTGAACTATATGTCCTCGCATCTGCGGGATATGGAAGATTATCAGAAGAAGTTCGTGGCAAATGTATCCCATGATTTCCGGTCTCCTCTGACCTCCATCAAGGGGTATGTGGAAGCCATGACAGACGGCACGATTCCGCCTGAGCTGTATGAGAAATATCTGAAGATTATTTTATTCGAAACGGAGCGTCTGACAGATCTGACCCAGGATCTGCTGACCCTGAATGAATTCGACACAAAGAACCTGCTCCTTAACAAAGAAGTATTCGATATCCATGAGATGATCAAGCATGTCGCAGCTTCCTTCGAAGGCACGTGCACACAGAAGAAGATCTCCATCGACGTCCTCTTTGCCGCGAAGCACCTGAACGTGAATGCCGATAAGCACAAGATCCAGCAGGTGCTCTATAATCTGTTGGACAACGCCATCAAATTCAGCAATCCGGATTCCGTCATCACCATCGAGACAACGGAACGGGGAGACAAGGTCTACACCTCTGTGAAGGATGAGGGGATCGGCATCCCCCGCAATTCCCTCAACCGTGTATGGGAGCGGTTCTACAAATCCGACCTTTCCCGCGGCAAGGACAAGAAAGGGACCGGCCTGGGGCTTGCCATCGTCAAGGAGGCAATCCAGGCGCACGGAGAGAATGTCAATGTCGTCAGCACCGAAGGGGTCGGAACTGAGTTTATCTTCTCACTGCCAAAGGGTTAGAGCGTGTTTGAAAATACCTTCCTGCAAACTGATGCAAATCAAAACAACCTCTTGCAGAAAGCAATTTTCAAACACGCTCCAAAACACACAAAAGACTGCTTCAAAATGCCATCCATCCAAAAGGTATGTCCGTGCATATCACTACGGCCATATCCTCTCAGGAGACGCATCCTGCAGCAGCCTCACATCTATCTCTCCCCAAAATACTCCTCAATCCCCGCTTGCGGCTTTCTTCCGTCTTCTCCTTCCCCGCCTGTTCTCCCATCATAACGATTCCCTCAGGCCGCGTCTCCTTCAGCTGCCCGCCATATAAACAATCTCCCACACTCTCTCAAATATCCTCTTACCGCCGCTACAGATCCAGCGCCTTAAAATGCATGAACCGAAGCTTGGGGCACCCTTCCTTCCTGAAGACAGCATCCAGTGTCCGGCATGCCTTCTGAAACCAGAGAAACGCATCCTCGTCGCCTTTCTTACACCGCATCTCTTCATACATCCCCATGAGACGGATCAGAAGCCAGTCAAGCCTCTCCCCCCTGACCATCGTATGCTCCTCATCCAACGCCAGATATCCAAAGAATTCCAACTGCTCGTTCAGCCTGTCAAGCGTCATATCCGGCATCCCCATGATAAGCATATGGCGTATGAACACCCTGCGCGGTATCTCTCCATACAGACGCATCTGTCTGGAAAACTCGGATTCGTATCTCAGACTCGTAATATGCTTACTGATAACCTCCTGGCTGATCTCTCCCGGAGCCGCGACATAATACAACGCATCTGTAAAATAAAGATGCCTAAGGAACACCTCCGTCTTTCTCTCCGGGATATGGAGGTTCGCAAGTCTCTGCTTCGGCATATTCCTCAGATATGCTTCTATAATTTCCTTCAGATACTTTATCCTCTCCCGGTAACCCCTGTCGCCCCTGCATACCGCCGGATCATAAGCCTCTATCCCTCTGTCACAATACTGCTGAATCAGAAACTCCATATCC
>CAMSTW010000081.1 GCA_947063855.1 uncultured Dorea sp. | reverse complement strand
TTCCGATCTATCTTGATAATTTCCGCTTTGGTACGGAGTATTACCGCGGGATCAAGACGATCATGACGATACACAACCTTAAGTTCCAGGGAATCTGGGATACCAAGCGTGTGCGGGACATCACGGGACTGCCGCAGTATTATTTTGTTCCGGATAAACTGGAGGCTTATAAGGACGCGAATTATCTGAAGGGCGGTATCGTCTACGCGGATAAGGTTACGACCGTAAGTAACTCTTACGCGGAGGAGATCAAGATGCCGTTCTACGGCGAGAAGCTTGACGGCCTTATGAATGCCAAGGCCAACTGCCTGTCCGGTATCGTCAACGGAATTGATTACGAAGATTACAATCCGGCTACGGACCAGCATATTGAGAAGAATTTTGATATTAATAATTTCCGTAAGGAGAAGGTAAAGAACAAGCTGGCGCTGCAGAGGGAACTGAATCTGACACAGGATGGCCATACCATGATGATCGGTATCGTATCCAGACTGACCGACCAGAAGGGATTCGATCTGGTTGCCTATGTTATGGACGAGCTTTGCCAGGACGCCGTTCAGATCGTAGTGCTTGGAACGGGAGAAGAGCAATATGAGAATATGTTCCGGCATTTCGAATGGAAGTATCAGGGCAAGGTATCTGCCAATATCTACTATTCAGAGCCGTTGTCCCACAGGATCTATGCTTCCTGCGACGCGTTCCTGATGCCGTCTCTGTTCGAACCCTGCGGGCTGAGCCAGCTGATGAGTCTCCGCTATGGTACGCTTCCGATCGTCAGGGAGACCGGCGGGCTTAAGGACACGGTGGAGCCGTACAACGAGTACGAGAAGACCGGTACGGGATTCAGCTTCACGAATTACAACGCGCATGAGATGCTGGCGACGGTGCGCTACGCGGAGCGTATCTATTATGACAGGAAGCGCGACTGGAATAAGATGGTGGAACGCGCCATGGCTCAGGATTTCTCATGGGGCAATTCTGCGAAGCAGTATGAAGCGTTATATGAGAGTATGTAAGAACCGCTTCCGGTATTTATATACCGTTTATTCAAGATAAAAGGGGAAGCTACATGAAGATCAGAGACATATTAAGAGACGAGAGAGTGCATATATCCTTCGAAGTGTTTCCGCCTAAGAAGGACTCCGGGTACGACAGTGTTCTTGCCGCCACGGAGAAGATTGCGGCGCTTAAGCCTTCTTTTATCAGCGTGACCTACGGCGCCGGCGGCGGGACAAGTAAGAACACAGTCAGCATCGCGTCACATATTAAGGATGATTTTGGAGTTACCAGTCTGGCACATCTGACCTGCGTATCCTCTACGAAGGAGACCGTGCATCAGGTCATCGGCCGGCTTAAGGAGAAGGGGATTGAGAACATCCTGGCGCTAAGAGGGGATATCCCCAGGGAGTCCCAGTTCCCCCTTCCGAATCATTACCGCTATGCCAGTGAACTGATTGAAGATATCCGGAAGGAAGGCGATTTCTGTATCGGCGCCGCCTGCTATCCGGAGGGGCACGTGGAGGCAGAGCATAAGAAGGATGATATACAGAATCTTAAGCATAAGGTAGACTGCGGAGTGGATTTCCTTACCACACAGATGTTTTTTGATAATAATATCCTGTATAATTTCTTATACCGGATTCGTGAGAAGGGCATCACTGTCCCGGTACTGCCGGGGATTATGCCGGTTACGAATAAGAAGCAGATCGCAAGGATCGGCGGTATGTCCGGCACTGTGCTGCCGGAGAGATTCCGGGCGATTGTGGACTGCTTCGGCGACAATCCTGCGGCCATGCAGCAGGCGGGTATCGCATATGCCACAGATCAGATTATAGATCTGATTGCCAACGGGATCAGCCATATTCATGTGTATTCCATGAATAAGCCGGAGGTTGCCGGGGCGATTATGCAAAACCTGTCGGAGATTGTAACTGTATAATTGGATACGGATGGTTAAGAAGGATTACGTATGGATGGAAGGACGTTAGAGGCAGTCCGTTACCTGGGATATGGGAACCATGCGATAGACGACCGTACGCTTGACCTGGTCTCAAGTTCCTTCAAGGAACTCGAGCAGGCGGCAGGCAGAAGGATTGTCTATCGCATTTTTGACGTATCTTTTGAGGATGCGGACCGTATGAAGATAGGAACGATGAATATAGTAAGCCAGAAGCTTGGCATTAATCTGAAGGGATGTGAGCGGGCTGCGCTGCTTGGAGCAACCCTTGGAGCAGGCGTCGACCGGCTGCTGCGAAGATATTCCCTGACCGACATGGCAAGAGCCGTCGTGCTGCAGGCGTGTGCCGCGGCGCTGCTGGAGGAATATCTGGATGGCTGGCAGGAGGAGTTTAGAAAGATTTGGAAGGAAGGAGGCAGTTATCTGCGGCCGAGGTTCAGCCCGGGGTATGGGGATTTCTCCATCGGGCATCAGGAAGAGATTCTTCGTATGCTGGATGCACCTAAGAAGATCGGGCTGTCTGTGACGGACGGGAATATGCTGACGCCTTCTAAGTCCGTGACGGCGGTGATCGGACTTAGCCGGTCTTTAGCGCCTTGTCACCAGAAAGGATGCGCAGAATGCGGGAAGGCAGACTGTGTATACCGGCGTCGAACTTTTGCCTAGTACAGCTTTGCATTAATCTTGAAGTAATTGTGCTCGATATTCGTGTCAGCTGCACGTCTCTTTACTCAAGAATTAATGCAAAGCTGTACTAGTGCTCCATCCAGTCAGAAATCGAAGTACTGGGGTGTCTGGTTCGTGACAGTGCCAGGCAAAAGTTCGACAGTTATAGACAACAAATACAAAGGAGCAGCGTATGTTTTTAGAACGACTTGGAAAGGAACTTTTATACTATGACGGCGGCATGGGGACTCTTCTGCAGTCCAGAGGGCTGAAGCCTGGAGAACTGCCGGAAACATGGAATCTTAGGCACCCAGAAGCAGTCACGGATATCCACCGTCAGTATTATGAGGCCGGAAGTGATATTGTCCTGACGAATACCTTTGGCGCCAATGCGCTGAAGTTCCATGATTCAGAATATCAGCTTAAGGAGGTTGTGGAGGCGGCTGTGCAAAATGTCAGAGAGGCGGCTTCCCTTGGCGTCCAGGATGGAAGAGAGGTCTACGCCGCCCTGGATGTGGGACCTACGGGAAAGCTTCTTAAGCCGCTGGGCGATCTGGGATTCGAGGAGGCTTACGAGGCGTTTCGCGAGGTAATGCAATATGGAGAAGAGGCCGGAGCGGACCTGATACATATTGAGACCATGAGCGATACATATGAGGTGAAGGCCGCCGTGCTTGCGGCAAAGGAGAATACCAGCCTTCCGGTCACAGTCACCATGATCTTTGACGAGAGAGGGAAGCTTCTGACCGGCGGAGACGTTCCGTCTGTAGTCGCCATGCTCGAGGGGCTTCGTGTGGATGCCCTGGGGATCAACTGCGGCCTGGGTCCGGTTCAGATGCTGCCGGTCCTGAAGCAGATTATGGAATACGCCTCCATCCCGGTCATCGTAAAGCCCAACGCCGGACTTCCAAAGCAACGGGACGGGGAAGTATACTATGATGTGGATCCGGAAGAATTCGCAGAGACGATGGAGAAGATTCTGGATATGGGGGTAAGCGCCATCGGCGGCTGCTGCGGAACGACGCCCGCCCATATCCGCGCCATGGCAGATATGGCCGCAAGGAGACAGCTGCGTCCCCGCAACCCCAAGGAGCATACCATCGTGTCCTCCTACGGGCAGGCCGTAATCCTTGGCAGGAAGCCGGTGATCATCGGTGAGAGGATCAACCCTACCGGAAAGAAGCGGTTCCGTCAGGCGCTTAAGGAGCATGACCTGGATTATATCCTGAAGGAAGGGGTTACCCAGCAGGATCTGGGCGCCCATATCCTGGATGTGAATGTCGGGCTTCCGGACATTGACGAAGTGCGCATGATGCAGGATGTGGTCACAGAGCTTCAGAGTGTAACGAGTCTCCCCCTCCAGATCGACACGGTGGATATCCGGGCGATGGAGGCAGCTATGCGTATCTACAACGGCAAGCCCATGATCAATTCCGTCAATGGAAAGAAGGAGTCCATGGACGCCGTATTCCCGCTGGCTGCGCACTACGGCGGCACGGTGGTCGCCCTGACCCTCGACGAGGAAGGGATCCCGACAACAGCAGAGGGAAGGATCCGGATTGCGGGAAATATTATCGAAGAGGCGAAGAAGTACGGGATCCAAAAGAAGGATATCGTTGTGGATGTACTGACCATGACTGTCAGTTCCGAACCGTTGGGCGCAAGGGTCACGCTGGACGCTTTGAAGGGCGTTCGTGAGCGTTACGGCGTATGTACGGTGCTTGGAGTATCCAATATCTCCTTTGGATTGCCGTGCCGTCCGGTCATCAATGGGAATTTCTATACCATGGCGATGTTAAACGGCTTAAGCGCAGGTATCATCAATCCTTCCTCGGAGGATATGATGCGCTCCTATTATTCCTTCTGCGCGCTGATGAACTATGACGTAAACTGTGAAGAATATGTTCGTCGGTATGGGAATCAGGCCGGGACATCAGGCGTCCCGGCAGGGGCGAGGGCGCCGTTAGAAGGCACGCCGCTGACGCTTAAGGAGGCAATCGAGAAGGGACTTAAGGAGGAGGCGCATCACGCGGCGGCAGAACTTTCAAAGACCCGGGAACCGCTGGATATCATCAATACATATCTGGTTCCGGCGCTTGATAACGTGGGAAAAGGTTTCGAGAAGGGAAGCATCTTCCTCCCACAGCTTCTCATGAGCGCGGACGCGGCCCGGATTGCCTTCTCGGTTCTGAAGGATGTGCTGGCGAAGAAGGGCGGCAGGGCCGCCAGGAAGGAGAAGATTATACTGGCGACAGTCAAGGGAGACATCCACGATATCGGCAAGAATATCGTGAAGGTACTGCTTGAGAATTATGGTTTTGACGTGATCGATCTGGGCAAGGATGTCCCGCCTGAGACGATTGTTGATTGTGCAAAAAGAGAAGACGTTAAGCTTATAGGGCTAAGCGCGCTGATGACGACTACCGTGGTGAGCATGGAGGAGACGATACGCCAGCTCCGCAAGGAGAAGCCGGACTGTAAGGTCATGGTGGGCGGAGCGGTGCTGAACCAGGAATATGCAGACATGATCGGAGCGGATTTCTACGGGAAGGACGCCATGCAGTCGGTATATTATGCCCAGAAGATTTTTTCACTGAAGTAAGGTTCGCGGGGCGCTGCCGCTGTTTTTCATACTACGCCGGTACACCGCTGACAGATGACAGGATCTGGCGTGGGTACGCGTCTGACCCCACTGCCGCAGGGCAGACGCATCCTGCCTGTGTGGTCTGGCTTATATAGAAAGGAGAATAAGATGTCACTGATATTACCAGAAAACTACGATCCCAGGCTCAGTGTCCGCGAGACACAAGAAGCGATCAAATACATCCGGGATACCTTTCAGAAGGAATTCGGAAAGGAGATGAACTTAGAGCGGATCTCCGCACCCTTGTTCGTGGAGAAAGGCAGCGGCCTTAATGACGATCTGAACGGTGTGGAACGTCCTGTGCAGTTTGACATCGCCGGGATCCCGGACGAGACCATAGAGGTGGTGCATTCCCTTGCAAAATGGAAACGTATGGCTCTCCATCAATATGGATTCAGGCCCGGCGAGGGACTCTACACGAATATGAACGCGATCCGCAGGGATGAAGAGCTTGACAACCTGCATTCCTGTTACGTGGACCAGTGGGACTGGGAAAAGGTCATAACCAAGGAAGAACGGACGGTGGAGACGCTTAAGGAGACGGTTCGCAATATCTTCAAGATCATCAAGCATATGCAGCATGAGGTGTGGTACAAGTATCCTGACGCGGCAAAGAAGCTTCCGGGCGACGTGGTCTTCATCACCTCTCAGGAGTTGGAGGACCGCTATCCCGACAAGACGCCAAAGGAGCGGGAGAACCTGATCACGAAAGAGCATGGCTGCGTGTTCCTGATGCAGATCGGGGATAAGCTTGCCGGCGGCAGGCCTCACGACGGACGTGCCCCGGACTATGACGACTGGCAGCTGAATGGAGACATCCTGTTCTGGTTCGAGCACCTTCAGTGTGCGCTTGAGATCTCCAGTATGGGAATCCGTGTGGACGAGCGGGCATTGGAAGAACAGCTTAAGAAGGCCGGCTGTGAAGAGCGCAGGAATCTTCCGTACCACAGGATGCTGCTTGACGGAGAGCTTCCGTATACGATCGGAGGCGGAATCGGGCAGTCAAGGCTCTGTATGCTGCTTTTGGACCGCGCCCATGTGGGTGAAGTCCAGGCAAGCCTGTGGCCTCAGGAGATGAGAGACGCCTGTATGAAGCACAACATATTTTTATTGTAATTCTTTATATCAATTATTAAACAGATGAAAAGGTTGACAATATTTTAACGACCCGGTATAGTTAGATTGGTGAAGTAAATCTATATAATCAGGAGGAGAGATCTTTATGGTACGAGGATTGGATACTACAGTCAGGAAGATCAGAAGAATTGTATTTGAAGAGGTGGCAAGGCTGGGATTTAAGGCCAACGCAGAGACGCTGCTTGACGATATGGAGACGATTCCATATAAGATTGTGAACGAGGATACGGTGAAGTACAGAGAGAGCGTCTACCGCGCGCGCGCGGTGGTAAGAGAGCGTCTGCGGCTTGCGATGGGACTTTCCTTACGTCCGGAGAATAAGCCGGTTCATCTGACCTCCGGCGTAGAGGCCAGCAATATTTCCGACAAGTATTACGAGCCGCCGCTTATGCAGGTCATTCCGTCTGCCTGTGAAGGCTGTGAGGAGAAGGGGTATGAGGTGAGCAACGCCTGCAAGGGGTGTCTTGCGCATCCATGTATGGAGGTATGTCCCAAGGACGCCATTTCCATGGTCAACGGCCGATCCTATATAGACCAGTCGAAGTGTATCAAGTGCGGAAAGTGTAAGTCCGTCTGTCCATATGACGCAATATCCAGGAAGGAACGTCCATGTGCGAAGGCGTGCGGCGTAGGAGCCATCGAGACGGACAGGCACGGCCGCGCGGTGATTAATACTGAGAAGTGTGTTTCCTGCGGCATGTGTATGGTGAACTGCCCGTTCGGCGCCATATCGGATAAGTCCCAGATCTTCCAGCTTGCAAGAGCGCTGTCAGAAGGAGACCAGGTCATTGCTGAGATTGCGCCGGCGTTTGTGGGACAGTTTGGGGATAACATTACTCCGAGAAACCTGAAAGCGGCGCTGCAGGAATTAGGTTTCTCAGAGTTCTATGAGGTGGCCTTAGGCGCGGATATCGGTGCCATTGCGGAGGCTCATCATTATGTGAATAAAGTGACTACCGGGGAGCTTCCGTTCCTTCTTACGTCATGTTGTCCGTCCTGGGCGATGCTTGCCAAGAAGTATTTCCCTGACATGGTAGAACAGGTATCTCAGGAACTGACGCCTATGGTTGCCACGGCGCGCACCATCAAGAAGGAGCATCCGGATGCAAAGGTGGTGTTCATTGGACCATGTGCCGCGAAGAAGCTGGAGGCCATGAGGAGGACGGTCAGAAGTGATGTGGACTTCGTGATTACCTTCGAGGAGCTGCAGGCGATGTTTGACGCGAAGGATATCGACCTGACCAAGTATGAGGCCGAATCTTCCTTCCACAACGCTACCGGCGCAGGCCGCGGTTATGCGTATGCCGGAGGTGTTGCAAGCGCCATTGAGAAGTGCGTGAAGGAATACTATCCCGGCGTGGATGTCAAGATCGCGCACGCGGAAGGGCTGGCGGAGTGTAAGAAGACGCTGTCCCTTGCGAAGGTGGGGAGGATGAACGGCTGCCTGATCGAGGGTATGGGCTGTCCGGGAGGCTGTATCGCCGGAGCCGGGACCAACATCCCGGTCGAAAAGGCCAAGAAGAAGGTCCAGGAGCTGGTTGCCGGATCTACCAAGAAGCTTCCGCCTAAGGAATTAGAAGAGATAGAATTGAAGTAAGATTACAGAGAGGTTCCCGGAATCCTGCAGGTCTGTGCCCGCAGAGCTTCCGGGAACCTTTTTGACGGCACATTCTTTATTTCCAAACTGCGGCTTTGACTTTCATATGCAGGCAGTTTCTGTATTCTGAAAAAGAAACCAAGATGTCATTTTCCTCTTGTCAATGTCGATTGAGAAAGGTTATAATAGACATGAAATAGAGTATGTCAAGAATATCTTTTAAGGGAGGTGAAGAATGTATGGAATTCAAGAATCCATTTTGGAACCGGCTGTTTAATTCTATTTCGAAGACAGGCAGCGGGGAAAAGATGCAGGAAGACTCAGACTACAGAGCGGACAATCTGACACAGGAAGGGCAGACGTTTGGGGAAGAGCAGGCGGCGCGGGAGGAACAGGCGGTGAGAGAGGAGCCGTCAGCCGTAACCAGGGCTATGATCAATCAGCTGGTATTGCCTCTTGAGCATCCGTTTATACTGCTGTATGAGCTCTGGACGGAGGAGCATGCGGATGCGCCCCTTCCTCATCTGAGGCTTGATGATATCGAGGATCCTTCCAATGAGGCGATGGAGAGGGAACTGGCTCGTCTGAGGAAGGAGATTACTGCGGCTGCCACTTCCCGATTGGAAGAGATACCCAGGAAGCTGGAAGAAGACGATACATCCGACACACTGGAAGGCACGCCGGAAGGGGAGGAAGCCGCGGCAGAGGGGAGCGGTGAAGAACAGGAGGTTCTGCCCGTCTCGATGGATGCGCTGCCGATGGTCTATGTTACTTCCGACCGGATGGCCGCATGGCTTGTTGTCTTCCCGCCGGTAGGGCCGGGTGCGGTCCTGAACCGCGGTATGCTGGACGAAGCGCTTAAGGCAAGCGGGGTTACATATGGCGTGGATACAGAGCTGTTAGATGCTCTTTCCGACCGTCCGGACCGCTATTTTCATCTGTTTCTGGCGGCGAAGGGCCAGCCTGTGGTACATGGGAAGGACGGTTATGTCGA
Organism: uncultured Dorea sp.; assembly: GCA_947063855.1. Lineage (GTDB taxonomy): Bacteria > Bacillota > Clostridia > Lachnospirales > Lachnospiraceae > Sporofaciens. The sequence goes on along the minus strand of CAMSTW010000081.1, from coordinate 4,033 downwards.
AGACTTTTTCAAGCGCGCCGTGAAGCAGAAGTTTGCAGAGGATGAGCATGGAAGGATTGACTATTTCCATCTGAACCTTGTCCAGAATATCAACAAGGGCGAGGTCATATGCCAGGCAGTTCCGCCTGTGGAGGGCGTCCCCGGAAGAACGGTCCTTGATCAGGAGATTCCCTGTAAGACAGGGAAGGAAGTCAGGCTTCCCAAGGGGCGTAACACGGAGATCAGCGAGGACGGCACGCAATTGCTTGCGGTCAAGGACGGCCGTCTGGAATTCACGGATAATGTCTTCAAGGTAAAGTCCGTGCTGGAGATCAGCGGGAATGTCGATTTTTCTACCGGGAATATCAATTTCGTGGGCGACGTCCATATCCATGGGGATGTAAGCGGCGGCTTCAGCGTGAAGACGGTCGGCGATATTACCATAGACGGCGTGGTGGAGGCGGCGGAGATAGAGGCCGGAGGGGATCTGATTGTCGCCAAGGGTATCCTTGGAGATTCAAGAGCAGTCATCCGGGCACATCACAATATTTTTGCCAAGTACATCGAGAACTGTACCGTACACAGCAGAGGGAATCTGCAGACCGACTGTATGGTCAACTGTAACGTCTATTGTGACGGGGAGGTACATGTACGTACCGGAAGAGGTATCATCGTAGGCGGGCGCATCAGCGCGGCGCAGAGGGTTGATGCCAAGATTGTCGGTTCCAAGTCAGAAAGTGTGACGTATATCAACCTGGGAGGCCAGCCCTGTGCGAACTACGAGAGGGCGATCCTGGAAGAGAATATAGGCGCGATGGAGGCGGAGCTTGAGAAGCTTGATCGTCAGCCGGACAGTCCGGCCAGGACCCAGCGTATCGGCAAGCTCAGACTGGATCTGTCGATTGGAAGGATGAAGCTTGGACAGTTCGACAAGGAGCTTAAGAAGCTGAAGGAACGGCTGGACGCCCAGGGCGGCTGTAAGCTGAAGTGCGATATCGCATATCCGGGTATGGTGCTTACCATTGGTGATGCGGTGATGCATCTGGCTAAGGAGACCAGTTCTGTGAACGCAAGGATGTTCGAGGGCGAGATTCTGCTGCTGTAGGGCGATTGGCGGTGTGATTGGCGCGGGTGTAAAAAGCAACACCAGGTATACAAAGAAATTCAACAAGCAGGCGGGACATTGACAAACCGCCTGCTTCTATTTATAATTATACTCACGGTCGATGAAATCTGCCGTTCAGTATAATTCTTAGTAATCTGGGATTTATGATCTGATAGGAATGATATAGCAGGAACAGGAGGATATTATGCAGAAATACGGAGTAAATGAATTAAGAAAGATGTTTCTTGATTTCTTTGAGAGCAAGGAACATCTGAAGATGAAGAGCTTCTCGCTTGTACCGCACAACGACAAGAGTCTGCTGCTGATCAACTCGGGGATGGCTCCGCTTAAGCCATATTTTACGGGACAGGAGATTCCGCCTAAGAGACGGGTCGCAACCTGTCAGAAGTGTATCCGTACCGGAGATATTGAGAATGTAGGCAAGACTGCGCGTCACGGGACATTTTTCGAGATGCTTGGGAATTTCTCCTTTGGGGACTATTTCAAGAGAGAATCCATCCACTGGACATGGGAGTTTTTAACCGAAGTGGTCGGCCTTGATCCGGACAGGCTGTATCCGTCTGTATATCTCGAGGATGATGAAGCCTTTGAGATCTGGAACAAGGAGATTGGGATCGCGCCGGAGAGGATCTTCCGGTTTGGCAAGGAAGACAACTTCTGGGAGCATGGATCAGGCCCCTGCGGACCATGTTCAGAGGTATATTATGACCGCGGGGAAGCTTACGGCTGCGGGAAGCCGGATTGTACGGTGGGCTGTGACTGCGACCGCTATATGGAGATCTGGAATAACGTATTCACCCAGTTTGATAATGACGGCCATAACCATTATACGGAACTGGAGCAGAAGAATATCGACACCGGTATGGGACTGGAGCGTCTTGCATGTATCGTGCAGGATGTAGAGTCCATGTTCGACATTGATACCATCAAGGAGTTAAGAAGCCACGTCTGCAGGCTTGCAGGGGCAGAGTACGGGAAGGACTCCGATACAGACGTATCCATCCGTGTGATTACAGACCATATCCGTTCCGTGACATTTATGATATCCGACGGGATCATGCCGTCCAACGAAGGAAGAGGCTATGTACTTCGCCGCCTGCTGCGCCGCGCCTGCCGTCATGGAAGGATTCTCAATATCCAGGGTGAGTTCCTTGTGAAGCTTGCACAGACTGTGATTGAGGGTTCGAAAGACGGATATCCGGAGCTGGATGAGAAGAGAGAGTTCATCTTCAAGGTCATTGCGAAGGAAGAAGAACAGTTTGGCAAGACCATCGACCAGGGACTGTCCATCCTGGCTGATATGGAGAAGGATATGGAAAAGCAGGGCGTGAAGACCCTGGAAGGGCAGAATGCCTTCAAGCTCTATGATACCTATGGATTTCCGCTGGATCTTACCAGAGAGATCCTGGAGGAGAAGGGATTGGCTGTGGACGAAGAAGGCTTTAAAGAGGCCATGGAAGTTCAGCGCAAGACCGCAAGAGTGGCGCGCAAGGTGACGAATTATATGGGCGCGGATGTGACAGTCTATGAGTCTATCGATCCGGGCGTGACGACAGAATTCGTCGGATATGAGAATCTGACCTTTGAATCCGATGTAACTGTACTTACGACAGAGACGGAGCTGGTCGACGCACTCTCGGACGGGGAGCGGGGAACCATCTTCGTAGAGCAGACGCCGTTCTATGCCGCCAGCGGCGGTCAGGAGGCCGATAAGGGCGTCATTACAGCCCCGGAGGGAATATTCCAGGTTGAGGATGTCGTGAAGCTCTTAGGGGGCAAATTCGGCCATATCGGACGTGTGACGAAGGGCATGATCAAGACGGGCGACAAGGTGACGCTTGCGGTGGACTCCGGGATTCGGGCGCTGTCTGCCAACAACCACAGCGCGACCCATCTGCTCCACAAGGCTCTGCGCATGGTACTGGGCAATCATGTGGAGCAGGCAGGTTCTTCGGTCAATGCAGACCGGCTCCGCTTCGACTTCACTCATTTCTCGGCCCTGACTGAGGACGAGCTTAAGAGCGTGGAGGAGATCGTCAATGAGCAGATCCGCAGCAACCTGTCTGTCAAGGTCGAGAATATGCCCATCGAAGAGGCGAGAAAGACCGGGGCGGCGGCACTGTTTGGCGAGAAATACGGCGATATCGTACGGGTGGTCAGCATGGGAGATTTCTCCATCGAATTCTGCGGCGGTACACACGTGGGCAATACCGGCGTGATCAGCGCTTTTAAGATTCTCTCCGAGACGGGAGTTGCGGCCGGCGTCAGGAGGATCGAGGCGTTGACGGCTAAGGGACTTCTGGATTACTATAACGGACTGGAGCAGAAGCTTCTCGAGACTGCGAAGCTTGTCAAAGGGACGCCGGATAATCTGACGGAGAAGGTGGCGCACCTGTTGAATGAGAACAAGGCTCTCCACAGCGAGATTGACAGCCTAAAGAGCAGGCTTGCCAGGGATGCGGCGAAAGACGTCATGGATCAGGTGACGGAGATCAAGGGCGTGAAGCTTTTGGCGGCCAGGGTAGACGGCGTGGATATGAACGGACTTCGGGAGCTTGGCGACCAGTTCAAGGAGAAGCTTAAGGACGGCGTAATCCTGCTGGCTTCCGCCACAGAGGGCAAGGTAAGCCTTGTGGCCATGGCGGCTGGAGAAGCTATGGAGAAGGGCGCTCACGCAGGGAATCTGATCAAGGCAGTGGCTCCGTTAGTCGGCGGCGGCGGCGGCGGACGCCCGAACATGGCCCAGGCAGGCGGTAAGAATCCGGCAGGCATTGAGGATGCCCTGGCGAAGGCGGCAGAAGTGCTGGACGGGCAGTTAAAATCATAACAAATATAAAGATAATGCAGATATTCCTGAAAAAAATATTGACGTTATGGAAATATGTGTTATAATCTTATGTAGTGCAAGAAAAATACCCGAACAGTCGT
>CAMSTW010000080.1 GCA_947063855.1 uncultured Dorea sp. | reverse complement strand
AATAGCGGGAACTGGATTTGAACCAGCGACACCACGGGTATGAACCGTGTGCTCTCGCCAACTGAGCTATCCCGCCATATTCAATTCTGACATTCAAAATTGAATCCTCACACAACAATCTTGTTGTGGATGGGACCTATAGGGCTCGAACCTATGACCCTCTGCTTGTAAGGCAGATGCTCTCCCAGCTGAGCTAAGATCCCATATCTCTCTGCAAGTCCGTATCTCGAACCCGCTCTGCTATTATACTATCATATCTTGCTGCTTGTCAACACTTTTTTACATTTTTTTCAAATATTTTTCTGGCCGCAAGCAAGACGATAAGCCGGGTTATGTCGTTGGGTAATCATCTATCTACTCCCGCTGTCGCCAGCAGGATCAAGCGACCTACCTAAGACGTGACGGGCCGCCACATTGTCTTTATCCGGTCTTGCTTCGGATGGGGTTTACATATGCCCCCGCTGTTACCAGCAGGGCGGTAGTCTCTTACACTGCCCTTCCACCCTTACCATATACAGTCTATGCCGTACATGGCGGTTCATTTCTGTTGCACTATCCTTGGAGTCGCCTCCACCGGACGTTATCCGGCATCCTGCCCTGTGAAGCCCGGACTTTCCTCACCTGCTGCCTTTCGGCATCTGCAGCCGCGATTACCTGTCTTACTTGTCAACCTCTCAGAGTATAACACACAATCCTTCCAAACACAACCGTAAATATCAATCAGCCCCGGCGTCAACAATCAGTCCCTCGCCGTCCGCCGCACCGGTTGCGAGCGCATCACACCTTTCATTCTGGGGATGTCCGTCATGTCCCTTCACCCAGATAAAAGTGACCTTATGCGGCTTCTTCGCTTCTAAGAGCCGCTTCCAGAGATCTACATTCTTCACCGGCTCATTCTTGCCTCTCTTCCATCCCTTCCTGATCCAGCCATCCACCCAGCGCTGGTTAAATGCATTCACCACATACTGGGAGTCCGAGTACAGTTCCACCTCACAGGGGCGGTTGAGCGCCTCCAGTCCCGCAATGACCGCCATCAGTTCCATACGGTTATTCGTCGTCTTCTTATAGCCCTGAGACATCTCCTTCGTATGAAGCTCTCCTTTGGAATCTATATATTCCAGCACAGTTCCGTAACCTCCGGGGCCATTGGGATTCCCTCTTGCCGCGCCATCTGTATATATCTTTACCTTCATCAATGTCTCCCCCTGTAAAAATCTATAGTTCAAACACCTGCTGCCGTTCCTTCACATACATAATCCTGGCTCGGTAAGGCTCCGACACCGGATCGTCCAACAGCTTCCCGCAGATCTCATACTTCCTCCACATATGCATCGGAAACGCATACTCCGCTCTTGTGTGCCTCATAAAATAATCGAAGCCCCACGCATACTGCTCTTCCTGTCTTGGATCGAGGGGCAGAAATGCCGCGTCTATCTTCTCACCTTCAAGCTTCCCAATCTCATGCTGGTATCTGCGGCGCATCATCTCATTATAGGCTTCCCCTTCTTCTTCCCAGTGCCACCAGTTCAGATCTCCCGCATGATAGATGACCTTATCGCCCGCATACACGACAAAAGCAACCCCTTCGTCCGTAGAACGAAGGGTCCGGATCCGGAGTCCTTCAAGACGTATCTCCTGATCCGGTCCGATATATGTACACTTGCCGGCCGGCCCTCTCTCTTCGATATCATCCGACAAGATATAATGTATATCCGGATACTTACCCGCCCATTCGAATATCTTCTTTTTAAAATGGTCATAGTGGACATGGCTTGCAAATACATAAAGCCTCATCCCTTCCGGGAATTCAGGAAGACTTCCCCGGTAATAGTCAAAAATCAACGCAGTATCCCCCTCTTCCACCACGTATCCGCTATGCTCCAGATATGTAACCTTCATTCGTCCCTCTCCTTGCTGTCTTCTGTCTACCTCGTCTGTCATTCTTCAGACTGCCGCCGCAAATCTGCTTCTGCCGGCACTTCCTGCCAGCTCTCTCCCCGCCGCCTCCCAGCATCTACCGTCACTTGCCGGCGTCTTCCATCACTTGTCGCCTCTGTCAGGCCGGATTACTTCCAATGCATGTATCAGCTCCGGAAGAAGATACTTAAGCGTCTCTCTTACAGCCTGCACCTTACCCGGAAGATTCACAAGCAGTACATCCTTACTGATCCCGGCTGCACTTCTGTTCAGCATTGCCCGCTTCGTCATCTGCATGGTATATGCGCGCATAGCCTCCGGTATCCCGGGAATCGGCTTCTCGATCACGTCCATCGTTGCCTCCGGCGTACAATCCTCAGGTCCGCATCCTGCACCTCCCGTCGTCAATACCAGGTCTGTCAGAGAATTCTCTATCAGTCTTAGCATCACGGTTGACAAGACGTCTCTGTCATTCGGCAGCGCACGCCTGAATACAACCTCAAAGCCTGCCTCCTCCATAATCTCCGCGACCGCCTCACCGCTTCTGTCCTCCTCATTCCCCCTGTATATCTCCGTACTTGCCGTAATAATCGCAACTTTCATACCATACCTCCGCTTCTCTTCTGGCATACTTCCCGTATTGATTATTATACCTTATAATCAGAATAATGCAATGAAAAACGATGATTTATCCAAATTCTACCATGTCCGCGCGATACCTGAGCGGGAGGTGTCCAAGCTGGCATCTTGGATTCGTGCGGGACTCGATCGCAATCGTACGGCAGAAACTCTTCCACAGCCGCACATACTCCGCTTCCCGTGAGGACACCTTGTCAAAAACAGCCTCGTCAAACTTCTCTCCCCACACGATTACCCATTGCTTCCGCGCCTCATGGACAGCAAACATCTTATGCGACCGGTCATGGATCAGCCAGTTCTCCACCGGCAGACGATCGGCAAAATGAGGGGCAAGGCATGTCAATATCTGATTCTTAGGCTCGATCTCTGCATATAAGACGCCGCTCTCAAGCTCCCGGAATCTTAAGAACCCCTTATAGCTGTGGGCCTCTCCTCCTACATTCCTGCTAAGCTCGAATACCTTCTCCACCTTTGGATGGCCAAGATGATCCATAATCTTCGTACTGTCCGCAATCTTCCTGGCTTCAAGCATCGTGCCAAGAACCGCGTCTCCCTTCCCCCTGTCCGCAGAGAGCACCGCATGATAGATATCCCAATACGCCCGCCGCCCCAGATGCTTCTTGATCAGCGCTTCTACCGCTATCGCCTTGCGCTCTGTCTCTTCTACTTCCACATATTCACAGAATAACTGCCCATCCAGCATCCCGCGCAGCGCAATCTCACACTCATCCTCCTGCTTCCCCGCCCTCCAGGCGTCGTAGATACCGGAAAAAATCCCGGTAACCGTATCATTACACACATATACTGTCTTCATAGAAATTCTCCCTAAATCTTACGTCATCGAACAGCGATAACTGCCGATACCCCATATTGACTACGCCCTCAGGCAGCTTCTCACCCGTATTCAGCAGATTCCTTGTGATGTAATCCTCTTCAAGCTTCGTAGGATACATCATCCTGCCGCTGCAGGTGATGAAGTAGAGCGCCCGCTTAAGTACCACTCCGATCTTCTTAAGATCTGCAAAATCCAGCGTTCCAAGCCTTCTTGCCTTCACAATCCGTACTGCTGATTTGTATCCGATTCCCGGCACCCGCAGAAGCATCTTATAATCCGCCCGGTTGACCTCCACCGGGAATTCAGATAAATGCTTAAGCGCCCAGTTACACTTCGGATCGAACAACACGTTAAAATTCGGGTTCTCCTCTGACAATAATTCCTCTGCCTTAAAATGGTAATACCGCAGGAGCCAGTCCGCCTGATACAGCCGGTGTTCGCGCAAAAGCGGCGGCCCGTCCCCCGTCTTCTTTGGAAGTGCAGAATCCTCATTGACATGGACGAACGCCGAATAGAATACTCTCTTAAGCTCGAACTTCTGGTACAGGGATTCCGCAACCTGTATAATCTGATAATCCGTCTCAGGAGCCGCCCCTATGATCATCTGTGTACTCTGGCCGGCCGGGACAAAACGGGGCGCGTTCCTGTACAGCACAAGTTCCTGCTTATTCTCCGCCATCCGATTCTGCACCAGACGCATAGGCGCCAGGATATTCTTTCGCGTCTTATGGGGCGCCAATGCCCTCAATCCCTCCGCGGTCGCCAGTTCCAGATTCACACTCATCCTGTCTGCCAAAAAACCGACTCTCTGGATCAGCTCCTGACTCGCCCCGGGAATCGCCTTCACATGGATATAACCCTGAAAATTACACTCACTTCTGAGCCGGTAAAGCGTCGCATAGATCAGTTCCATCGTATAATCCGGGCTTCGTAGAATCCCCGAGCTTAAGAACAGTCCTTCAATATAGTTCCTCCGGTAGAACTCCATGGTAAGCGTACACACCTCATCCGGAGTAAAAGAAGCCCTCGCCACATCATTGCTCCTTCTGTTCACACAATACCTGCAATCGTAGATGCACTCATTCGTGAAGAGTATCTTAAGAAGCGAGATGCATCTTCCGTCGGCAGAGAAGCTGTGGCAGATCCCTGACTGCTGGCAGCTCCCGATCCCTGTCCCGTCGCTCTTGCGGGAGGTGCCGCTGGACGTACACGCCACATCATACTTCGCCGCATCAGTCAGGATATTCAGCTTTTCATACATAGTCATGGATTCCTGAATTCTCATATGTATCCCTCTCTCCAATCCTGATATAATCTTACTATCTTAATGTTTCCATGCGCATGCTTTCCTGAAAACGTATACTATGAACATCTGTTCTTGTTTTATTATACAAACAAATGTTCTTTTTGTCAATACATAATTCCATAAATTTCTACATCACAAAAAGGCTGTCAGGAAACGGTATCATTTCCCGGCAGCCCGGTCTCTTTCAAATAAAGCGTGTATTTAACTGTATTTCAAAATTCTTTCTATCCCGCCGCGCCGTCTGCATCAGCACACTACGTGGATCCATCCTTCCGGCGCCTCTATCTGCCCCATCTGAATCCCGGTCAGGGTATCATAAAGCTTCTTCGTCACCGGTCCCATCGCATCCATACCGCTTGGGAAACAGATCTCCTTCCCGTGGTCAACTACCTTGCCAACCGGGGAGATGACTGCCGCCGTCCCGCATAAGCCGCACTCCGCGAACTCCTTCACCTCTTCAAACGGCACTTCTCTTTCTTCCACCTCAAGTCCGAGATACTTCTCCGCCACATACATCAGCGAGCGTCTCGTGATAGACGGAAGAATCGTGTCGGACTTCGGCGTCACCACCTTGTTGTCCCTGGTGATAAAGATAAAGTTCGCGCCGCCTGTCTCCTCCACCTTCGTCCTGGTCGCCGCATCCAGATACATATTCTCGTCATATCCCTGCGCATGGGCGTCTACGATCGCATGAAGGCTCATCGCATAATTAAGGCCTGCCTTCACATGGCCGGTTCCGTGGGGAGCCGCACGGTCAAAGTCACACACACGGATTGTAATCGGTTTCGCGCCGCCCTTGAAATATGGTCCAACCGGAGTGGTAAATACACGGAACTGGTACTCGTCCGCCGGCTTCACGCCGATCACAGAATTAGATCCGAAAAGGAACGGACGTACATACAGAGTCGCCCCGCTGCCATAGGGCGGAACATAGGCCGCATTCGCCTCTACGGTCTTATGTACGGCATCCAGAAAACGCTCCCTTGGAAACACCGCCATCTCCAGCCTCCTGGCCGTATCGGCCATCCTCCCGGCATTCAGATCCGGCCGAAACATCACGATATGCCCGTCTTTTGTCGTATATGCCTTCAATCCTTCAAAACAAGTCTGCGCATACTGCAGCACACATGCACACTCATTGATCACTACATTGGCGTCGGAGGTCAGCACACCTTCGTCCCAGGCCCCGTCCTTATAATTGGAAACATATCTCTTATCTGTCTCTATATAACCAAATCCAAGGTTAGACCAGTCAATGTTCTTTTTCTCCATCATTCCATTCCTCCGTTCTTTCATCTCTGTTCTTTCATCCTTGCTACCCCTATTATAGTCCCCCGCGGGTCAAAATTCAAGAGTGCACTCTGTTTTTTGTAAAACTCCGGCCGGTTCAACAGGTCCTCACGGCCGCCGGGATCTGCCATGGGCGTCGTACCGGCTGTCAGCGTTCCATCATACTGATGGACTCGATCCCGACACTCCCGCCTCTTACAACCTCAATACTCCTGAACTCTTCCTTCATCAGCTTAATCACGGCATCATTCTTCGTGGCCGTCTGAACGAATTCCAGCAGAAGACTGTCCTTCCCGTAATCAATCACCTTCGCCTTGAAGGTCTCTGCAATCTGGAAAAGCTCCACCTTATCCTCCGGCGTGCATTTCCTCACCTTGACATACAGAATCTCCTTCATCCGCACGAATACATCCGTAAAATCAATCACCTTGATCACTTCCACAAGCCGGTTCAGCTGCTTCTTAATCTGCTCGAAGGTCTCGTCATCACTGACCGTTGCAATCGTCATCCTGGAAACCGTCGGATCCTCCGTCGTTCCCACAGTCAGGCTGTCCAGATTGTAAGATTTCCCGGAGAAAAGTCCGGAGATCTTCGACAGGACGCCCACCTGGTTCTCCACATACAGAGAGATCCATCTTTTCTTCATACCATTCCCGTTCATTTATTTCCCTTCTTTCTGAATTATAATCTTTTTCACTGTCCGGAATCTGCCCGGCGCTTCTATCAACAGTCCAGAATCATATCCTCCAGCGTTCCGCCCGGCTGAATCATCGGATATACCAGATCCTCCGGATCGATCTCAAATTCTATGATATAAGGCGTCTTTACACTCTTCATCGCTTCCCTGAAAGCAGGCTCTATCTCTTCCGTCTTCGTAACCCGGATTCCCTTCGCCCCATAGCTCTCTGCCAGCCTGATAAAATCTGGTGTATACGCCGGACATTCCACTTCCCCGCACCTTCCCCTGCAGGCCGCTCCGGAACGCAGACAGGTCATGGAATAACGCTTTCCGTAGAACAGCTTCTGCCACTGGCGCACCATCCCCAGATTATTGTTATTGAAGATACAGCTTATGATCGGAAGCTCTTCAAGCACAGCCGTCGCCAGCTCCTGGATGTTCATCTGCATACCTCCGTCTCCGGAAATAGAGATGACCGGCACTTCCGGATTGCCGATCTTGGCTCCGATCGCCCCCGGTAACCCATACCCCATGGTTCCAAGCCCTCCGGACATCAAAAGCCGCTTCTTTGCATTCAACTCTATAAACTGCGCCGTAAACATCTGGTGCTGCCCTACGTCCGTTACCACGATAGCCTCATCGAATACACGGTTAATCGTACCAATCACATCCTGAGGCGTCATGATCGGTTTCTTCTTCATCTGCATCGGATGTTCACATTTCCACTCGCCCACCTCGTCAAGCCATTTCTTCGTATCACACTCCGACACATACTCAAGCATCCTCGTAATCGCTTCTCTGGCGTCCGCCACAATCGGCACATCTACCTGTACATTTTTGGAAATAGCCGCCGTATCTATATCAATATGGACAATCTGTGCATGCGGAGCAAAGGAATGGAGCTTTCCCGTGATACGGTCGTTGAACCTTGTTCCGATAGAGAACAAAAGATCGCATTCACCCACTGCCATATTACATGCATAGGCCCCGTGCATTCCCAGGTTCCCCACATACAACGGATGATCCGTCGCAATCGCGCCGCGGCCCATGACCGTCGTGACTACCGGTACATTGGTCCTCTCCACCAGTTCCGTGAACTCTGCGTTCGCGCGGGCAATATTCACGCCGCCGCCCGCCAGAAACAACGGCCTCTTCGCCTTCGAAAGCATCTTAAGCGCCTTCTTAAGCTGCCCGATATGCACCTGGGTATTCGGCCGGTAGCCCCGGATATTGACCTCTGACGGATACTCCCCGCTTCCCAGCTCTCCCATCACATCTTTGGGAAGGTCGATCAGTACCGGTCCCGGACGGCCCGATCTTGCTATATAGAAGGCCTCCTTCACGATCCGTCCCAGATCCTCCCTGGCCCGTACCGTCACCCCGTATTTGGTGATGCTTCTGGTAATCCCTACGATGTCTACCTCCTGGAATGCATCGTTTCCGATCAGATGTCTTGCCACCTGCCCGGTAAAGCATACCAGCGGCACGCTGTCATAATATGCCGTTGCAAGACCTGTAACAAGATTCGTCGCACCAGGTCCGCTGGTCACCAGACACACGCCCACCTTCCCCGTGCTTCTTGCATAAGCGTCCGCCTCATGCACCAGAGCAACCTCCTGTCTTGGCAGAATTACTTTGGTATAATCCTGCTTATACAGCTCGTCGCTGATGTCAATCGTACAGGCACCCGGATACCCGAACAAAACATCTACGCCCTCTTCCTTCAACGCTTTCACCAATAACTTGTTACCACTGATCTTCTTCATATATATACCTCCTCGTGTATCATTCATCTCTGCCCGCATAACGAAAAAACACCCTAAGCCTGCTGCTTAGGGCGAATACTGTATCCGTGTTACCACCTAACTTCAAAGAGAGAACTCCTTGCACTCTGCCGGTACGGGAGAACGACTCCACATCTGCTCCTGTCTCCGATACCGCTCCCCTCTAACGCCGGGATTACGTTGAAATCTACTTGGACGTCTCATACTGCCCTTTCGGTTCACTGCTCGAAGGCTACTTCTACAGATCCTTCATGAAGATTCCCACCATCCATCTTCTCTCTTGGCTTCAGGTGTCTGCATACTCCTCCTTGTCATAGCATTTGTCTGATATTCTGTCAATCATGCTTCTAAATGAATTATCACTATTATAGTTGACGTCTCATACTCTTGTCAACCGGATATTTTTAACCATTTTCAAAGGGTCATCACGCCTGAAGATCTTCATCCCGTCTTCTCACTACCTTCTTCGCGATTCCTTCCCACGATATCCTGCTGACATCCGCAGGCACGCACGCCTTCTTGCAGCTTCCCGCCGGCGCCGCCCCGCCGGCCACAAGACTTTCCTCTTCCTTCCTGCATTCTCCTGTCCGGATACTTGCAAGAAGCGCCTCCGCCAGACGCTCTTCGAATTCAGGCAGCGATTCCGGCGCCGGCTCGTCTGCATTCCTCATCTGCGGCATCGGCACATACCGGACATCCGCTCCCCGTGTATACGCTTCAATCCAGTCCTTAATCCCCGGCAGATCCGATACCACCACCCGGTCGCCGCATGCAAGCGCTTCGATGATCGTAAGCGGCAGCCCGTCGAAGAAAGAAGGCAGCACGAAGATATCGCTCTCGTTATACACCTTCGCAAGCTCTGGCTGTGCAAGCCGCCCAAGAAAATGAATCTCATAAGGACATTCCTGCGCCATGCTTCTGATCCTCTCATACTCCTCCCGGTTGCCCGCACTTCCCGCGAGCCGGACTACCAGCTTATCTTTACCGCGGCGCCCTTCCTTCTCATACAGGATGGAAAGGCTGCGTATCAGACTCATGACCCCCTTCTTCTCGGCAATCTTTCCTGCAAACACAATCCGGGTCACCCCGTCCTTACCTTTTACCCCCTGCGGGAAAAATATCTTATTGTTATATCCCATTCCTACCGCTTCAATCTTCTCCGGAGCCGCCCCGTAGATTCTAAGCACCCCTTCCCGCTGTGCCTCCTGGGGTACGAATATCCGGTCAAGCTTCGGTATCTGTTCCCTGATAAACTCCCTTTGAAGCGCAGTCTTCACCATCTGCCTGAGATCCGTATTATGACAGAATCCATAGATACAATGCATGGGATACCGCTTCCTGATGATTGCAGTGAGCAGGTACAGATGATGACACAATATGAGCTCCGGCTCAAACTCTCTCACCGCCTCATCCGCCGCTTCAAGGAACGCCGCTTCAAACTTCTTTGTCATCTCCGGCGTCATATCACAGTAACGTGTACTTCTGTAAGGCATCTCGTCAGACATGCCCACAATCGGATACGGCAGCTTCTCATTTTCAAAATAAACCGGATAGAACTTCACTCCCCCCGGCAGTTCTACCGGATCCTCCTGATATATACCTGCTATAACCGCCTGCTCATGCCCCATAAGAGCGTATTCCTTCACAAGCTCCGTCAGGTAGACCCCGCTTCCGGTGCTGTTAGGCTTCTGTGCCGTAATACTTAATATCCTCATAATCTCATCCTTACTATCTGTATTATTCTGTGATCCTCTCATATACTGTAAAATAATATTCCAGGTCGAAGCACGTCTGCTCCTCACTGATCTTCGTCATCCTCCACCCCTCATCCTCGTCCAGATTCGGGAAATACGTATCCGCATCAAAAGCCCGGTCTATCTTCGTAACAAAAGCCATATCACACTTTGACAGCATCGCACGGTAGATACTCTCCCCGCCGATCACAAAGATCTCTCTGTCATACTTTTTTGCTTCTCTTTGTGCTTCCCTGATATTATGGACCACCACGGCGCCTTTCACATGATAACCGGGCCTCCTTGTGACCACAATATTCACCCGGTCCTTAAGAGGCTGCCCCTGCGGGAAACTCTCCAACGTCTTTCTGCCCATGATCACCACATTCCCCTTTGTGACCTCCCTGAAAAACTTAAGGTCCGCCGGGATGTTCCACATCATCCGGTTGTTCTTGCCGATCGCCCAGTTCTTATCTACCGCTACAATCAGTTTCATTCCATCCTCCCCTTTATGCGTACATTATTTCCGGCTTTTCCCGGATCCACAAACTTCCCCCGGCAAGCCGCGGGAAATAAAACCCTCTTATTGATTCAACGCGCGATATCCTTAAGTTTCTTCCCTGCCAGACACTCGTTAACGGCGCTGGTCCTCGCTTTATCATACGCCTGAAAGATCATCTGTGCCCTCCCCGGATAATGGTAAACCTTCCAGTACCCTGTCATGAATCCGCCCTTCCCCCTGCATTCAATAAAGCATCTCACGTCATCAACGGGATAATTAAGAAATACTCCGATCTCATGGGGAAAACCGGCGCCATGGAAAGCATACCGGCTGACTCTGTCTGAAAGCCTGTCAAGCATAGCTTCAAGACTCTGGCACAGATACCCGTAACGTGCCAGGAACTCCCTGACCCCGGCTCTGTCAAGACAGAACCACAACTCCCTTTGTCTGTACAAAAACAGCAGGTATCTGCCCTTATCCGCCGTCAGGAGCCTGTACTTAATATCTGTACCTGCCAGAATACTGTCAAGCGCCGGACAATCTCTCTTTTCGATATTCGTAAGGCAGGAAGCCCTGAGACGTTTCAAAAACGGTGCGCATTGATAAGCCAGCTGAAACTGCAGACGTTCTCTTCCATCCTGAATTGAAAGCATATATGATACAACCTCTACCGGCATTGCTTCTCCATCCTTTGCAAAAATACTTATCTGGTAGTATTTTCCCAATCCGTCCTGATTATTCACACCGTATCCATGACTAATCTACGGCAAACAACGGATACAAACCGCACAGGATACGCCGGCTGTCCTCTGCAGTTCCTTATGGCTCGGCGATATTATATAAGACTCTCTCAAGCATCTTCTCAAGCGCCGCCCTCTCCTTCTTGTTCATCCCCAGCGTCAGGCGCTTGTCGATCTTCTTACGGTCAGCCTCCATCCTTCTTTGTATATCATAAGCCTTCTCTGTCAGATAGATGTTCTTACAGCGCTTATCCCGTTCGCTGGGCACAGAAAGGATGAAGCCCTTCTCGTCCAGCCTTTTCAATAAGCCCGTCACCGTCGGATTCTTAAGGCTTAACGCCTTCTCGATATCCCTCTGGTTCACAACCTCCTCGTTGCTGCGGAACAGATAATCCAGCACCGCGCACTGGGACGCCGTGATTCCCACCGTCTTTAAGAGATTGTTAAAATCCTTCTCGTAGATCGTATTAATCTGTTTGAACATAAACCCGACCGGCATCCGCTCCTTCATCCATTCATCCCCTTATCCTGTTTCCTGTTCTCTGCCCCGCCACCTCATACGGCGCACGCCTGCTCCTCCAGCCGCTTCATTTCCCGCATCTCTTTAACGGCAAGACACAACGCCGCCAGCGCGGCCGCGCCATCAGCAATCGGACCCGCATACATCACCCCGTCAATCCCCATGAATATCGGGAAAATGAGAATCAGCGGGAGCAGAAACATCACCTGTCTGGTCAGCGACACGACAATCCCAAGCTTCGCCTTCCCAATAGAAGTAAAAAACCCCGAAGACATGGGCTGAATCCCGTTCATAAACGTCATAAACATAAAGATACGGAAATAACGCTCTGCAAAATGAAAATACTCTTCGCTTCCTGTACCGAATATGCCGACCAGCTGACGCGGAAAGAACTGAAAGCACAGGAAAAACAGAATTCCGATTGTAAGCGCGATCTTAAACGCTTTGTAATAAGTCTCTCTCACCCGCGCATAAGAGCCTGCACCGTAATTAAATCCCCAGATTGGCTGACACCCCTGGGAGGTTCCGATACAGATTGCCATGAATACCATATTTACCTTAGAAATCACCCCTACGCACGCCAGCGGAATATCCGTCCCATACATGGATTCCGCGCCGTAAAACCTCAATGTATTATTCATCGTAATCTGTACCGCCGCCATGGCGATCTGATTGATGCAGGACGCAATACCAAGGGATGCGATCGCTTTCAGATATATACCTCTTGGCCTTAGCATCTCCCTGGTCAGCTCCAATTTACGGAATCTTGTGAAATACAGGATGACCAGGATGCCTGACACGGCCTGACCGATCACGGTGGCCCACGCCGCGCCCTTTATCCCTAATTGAAACCCGAAGATAAACATCGGATCCAGTATCGTATTGAGGATCGCTCCTGTCAGCATGCAGGCCATGGAATAGGCCGGACTTCTGTCCGCACGGATCAGATGATTCCCTCCTGTAGTCAGAATCAAAAACGGAATCCCCCATGCAGTAATCCCTGTGTAATCCTGCGCATACGGCAGTACCTCCGGCGTCACTCCGAATATCTGAAGAAGCGGACCCAGAAACACCAGTACGGCGCCCGCGATAAGAGTCCCGCAGATCGCCAGCATGGCAAGCCCTGTTCCCACAATCCTGCACGCCTTCTCCTGATTCCCCGCACCTGATTCAAGATTATAATTCGACGCGCTCCCGATCCCCAAAAGCAGCGCCGTAGCCGTACAGATGATGGATATGGGAAATGCAATATTCGTTGCGGCGTTTCCCAGCATACCCACTCCCTGTCCGATAAATATCTGATCTACAATGTTGTAGAGTGAACTAACAAGCATGCTGATAATTGCAGGCACCGCAAACCTGGCAATCAGCTTCCCCGTCTTCTCCACTGCGAGCGGATTCCTCTCTTTCTCCTCTTTCCCCGCCTTTTCTACTGTAAGAGAATTCCTCTCTCTTCCCGCTTCATTCATCTTCTCTCTCCTGCAAAAGACATAACAAAGGTATAGGAAATACTCCTATACC
>CAMSTW010000079.1 GCA_947063855.1 uncultured Dorea sp. | reverse complement strand
CGCATTGCGGCCGTTTTGCACCGCAAAACTGGCCGTTGGGTGTCGCAATATGCAGTATGCAGGAGTCTTGGAAAATACATGAAAAAGGATGGTGGGTTATGCAGTATCGTTAGACAAAGTTTTGATGTATTTTAAAATCTTTATAACCTTTTTTTGCTCATCGATAGAGAATTGATGCAGAATATTAAGCGCCTCCGTATCTATGGCGCTGGAGATATTCTGCATTTCTTTTTTATCGTCCCCGGCGTTCAAGATAGAATCAACAGTAACGTTACATAATTTTGCATAGTACGTAAGGACGCGCAGATTCAGCTTCGCCCGGTTATTCTCAATATTGCTTACAAAAGAAATCGTACAGCCGAGATCTTCGGCCACCTGCTCCTGGGTATAGGAATGTTCTGTTCTCAGACGTTTTAATTCTTCACCAATTTTATCGAAATCATAATTATTCATACCATATCTCCTCGTATAATTTCCCAGAAAAAATTTAAATCTGTGCGGTTGAAAAATTTTAGTATTCACAGGTTCGCTTTCTTGATTATTTCGGCTTGGCGGCGCAGCTTCTTCGTGAATTGATACACTTTGCTAATGCGGACCCCGCGTCTCCCAACTGCTCCAATGAGATTATACTCTGCTAATGCTTTATCATCCTTCTAATTATATTTATAAATATATAATATTATATTTTATAGTTGAAATCAATCCGTTTGTTTGATATAATAGACTTTACTTATTAGTATATAGAAAATGGTTATCTGGAAGAAGTCGGTTGGGGGAGATTATAAATAGGTGGTTCATCCTATCAGAAATTGGGTCTATGAGTTACCGGTCTGAATCATTAGACCATTAATAATTGAAAACAGGCAGTTCAGGGTTTTTTTTTCTGTGGGAGAACCAGAGTATGTTTGAAGGGAGAAGCTGTCTGAGCAAGGATAAAATGTGAATATAGAGTGGTATAAAGTAGATATAGAATAGATATGGAATAAGGAGCAAGAAGTATGAGCGATATAGAATACATGGAGTATAAAGGAAGTAAATTTGGCGTGCGGGAGGGGACGAACTGGTACAGGCGGACTCCGGAATATGAGATTGTCCGTATTGAGACGGCCTCTGAGCAATTATGGCTTCCGGAGGAATATAAGGGCAGGCCGGTAAGCGGATGGTATATGGAGACCGATCGGTGGGAGAGAAGCAACAACAGGCAGAAGTATTTTCCGGAAGTGAAGATATTATATCTGCCGCAGACATTGAAGCGGATCGAGGTTGATAACGATATGTTCCCGAATCTGGAGATTATACGTATTGACCCGGCGAATCAGGAACTCAGTACCGATGGGAAGATGATTTTCAGGAAGGATGGGCGCGAGCTGGCCAATTGTCTGGTATGCAAGGGGGAGTGTATTGAGATTCCGGAGTCTGTGCGGCAGATCTGCGCCGGGGCTTTCAGAGGGACGGAATATCGGGAGATATTATTTGGAAAGAATGATATAAGGCTTGATAAGGATGCATTTTTAGAATCCAACTGGCTGCGGCAGCAGAAAGGTATGGTGGTAATTGGTGCGATATTGTATAAGGTTCCTTCAAGGATAGACTGTCTGACAGTGCCGGCGCAGGTTCGAAGATTTCATCCGGAACTGTTCCAGTATGATAATGTGCCGAAGAAGTTAGAGACGCCGATTATGCCGACCAGACATGATGTTGATAGGTTGGAGCAAGGAGGCGGCTGCAGGTCGCTTGGGATTACGTCTGCCGGTGCAAATATCAATATTACAGTATTGAGAAGATGGAAGTCGCTTGAGGAAGTGATGATATCAGAACAGCATAAGAAGTATGCAGCCCGGGACGGCGTAGTGTATTCGAAGGACGGGAAGGTTCTGGTGTGGTATCCGGTCTGCAGGAAGGACAGGGAGTTCGTAGTGCCGGAGGGTATTCGTAAGATTGGGGAATTCGCATTTGCCGGACAGAAATATATCCGCAAGGTCACATTGCCGGATAGTGTGGGTGTGATTGGTACGTGTGCGTTCTTAGGCTGCAAGGGATTAGAGGAGGTGCATTTGCCGGACAGAATCAGAGAGATACCGGATTCCAGCGCCTATCAGAGGGGCGGCGTGTTCGAAGGATGCGAGAGTCTGCGCAGTGTTGTACTGCCGGAGAAGCTTGAATATCTGGGGAGCTATGCATTTTATGGAAGCGGACTGACCTCTGTTACGGTTAACCGTGGGTTGGAACAGATAGGAGAATATGCGCTCATGGCGAAGGGGGTGCGGGAGATATCGCTTCCGCCTTCTGTGAAGAGGATTGGGAAGGGAGCTTTATATTACATAGAGAGAGCCGGGGTATACGAAGGTACTGCCAAAGGAATCGTAGCGGCGGTCAATTCGGTTCAGCCGGATATGAAGGAGAAGAGCGCGAATGTGGAGTGGAAGCGATGTGAGCTTACGGTTCTGCACCGGCGGAATGATAAGAGGGGATATTTCCTGATACCCGGAAGCCTGAAACGAAGCGCGGCGTATCATCTGGATATGGCGTGGAATGCGGATTGTATTGATTATGAGGAATATGGTCTGTGCCTGAGTGAGATTACGGATACGGATGAGAAGCTGGAATTTGCGGAGCAGGGACTTCTGCGGTATAAGGACGGTGATGAGAATATATATTCAGATTATATGAGGCAGGTGGCTTATAAGATGGGATGTCGTCTCCTGAAGGAAGGGAAGGAGAAAGAGTTTATGCTGTTCGTGAAAAAGGATTTCCTCACAGAGAATGCACTCTCAAGGCTGCTGCGATACAGTAATGAGCAGGGGATGACGGTGTGTTCGGCATATATTATGAATGTTCTGAATAAGAAGGGCAGGAAGGTAAGAAGCTTGCGGATATGACTGTTGGTACTGACACGGTCTGGGGAACTTAGAAGTTCATTTACTACTTATTTTCCAACCGTATGAGTATCGGGCATAGTAGATTGATGTAGTTGGGGAAAGGATCGATTGACATGAACAGCGAGCGTGTAGATTAATGTAGTTGATGAGGAGAAGATCGATTGACAACGAACATCGAGCGTATAGGTTAATGCAGCTGAAATAGGTCAAGTCTATGGATGGGGAGAATTAGATGTATGAATGGAGAAAATAAGAGGCAGAAGGAGAGGATGAAGGCGGCACAGGAGATACTGAAGAGCAGCCGTAACAGGATTTATCTGGATCTCCGCTTTCTGGAACAGGCGCTCTTTCGGCTGAGACCGGAAGAGAAGGAGGCAATTTTCCTGGGATGTAACGGTGAGGCACTCTACTATAATGAAGAATATCTGTTAAGAAGATATCTGCATTCGCCGGAGGCAGTCGGGTGCGATTATCTGCATATGATCATTCACTGTCTGTACCAACATCCTTTTCAGGCATATGAATACGAAGAAAAGTATTGGGATCTGGCAACAGACATTGCTGTTACGGATGTGATACGTGAGATGGAGCTGGAATGGATCCTAGAACAGATCCCTGGGCTGTGCTTTCGGATAGCGGAGGAGATAAGGAGAGAGGTTCTGCTTATGTCGGCGGGGCATATCACCAGATATCTAAGAGACGTGTTGGCGGATGGAGGCGGGCTGTGCGGATATTCTTATGAGGAACTTAAGCGTTTGTTTCAGCGGGATAGCCATGTGTGTTGGTATCGGGGAGCTTCACGGAAGAAATCGAAACGGAAGCTAAAGGGGAGAACAGACGGCGGAGAGGATAGAGAGCAGGAAGAGGAGGAAGAGAAGAAGCAGCCGGGAGAAGAAAATAAGGATGCAGATACAGGATACAGACGGAGAACGAAAGGGGAAGCAGAAGAGGGAAGGGATGGAATACAGGGAGCGCAGGATAGCAGCATAGGACTCAAGTATATGCAAGGGCTTGCGGGCATATGGAAGGAAGCGGCGGAGAGTGTGCTCATGAGTTCGCAGAGTTTCACGAAGGGGCAGGGGAAGATTCCGGGCAGCATGATTCTTAATATACAGAAGCTGGTGCGGGAAAGGTACGATTATGCGGAGTTTCTGCGAAGATTTGCCGTGATGAATGAGAAGGTCAAGGTGAATCTTGACGAGTTTGACTACACGTATTACTTGTACGGTTTGCGCATCCTAGAGAAGATTCCCCTGATAGAGCCTCTGGAATACAAAGAGGAATATCAGGTCAAAGATTTTGTGATTGTGATCGATACATCCGGTTCCTGCAGTGAAGGACTTGCACAGCGGTTTTTGAATAAGACGTACAACATATTGAAGCAGACAGAACATTTTGCAGAACAGGTAGTTATCCATGTGATTCAATGTGACGCGGCGGTGCAGGAGGATATACGGATCACTTCTCTGGAGCATCTGGAAGAGTATATCCATAAGTTGGAGCTAAAGGGCGGCGGAGGAACAGATTTCCGGCCTGCATTCGAATATGTGGACCGGCTGTACCGGGAGAAGGCGTTTCAGCGGCTGTGCGGGCTGATTTACTTTACGGACGGATACGGCACATTCCCGGGTAAGCCGCCGGATTACAAGACGGCGTTTGTGTTTGTGGAGAGAGATGATTGTGTAGAGATTCCGCCGTGGGCGATACGGCTCTATCTTGAAGAAGAGGAAGTGTGAGGATGAATATTAAGGAAGCAAAGGACGAGATTAAGAGATCCGTGGAGATTTATCTGGATAAGAATGAATATGGAGAATATACAATCCCGGTATCGAAGCAGCGTCCCATATTTATGGTGGGCGCGCCGGGGATTGGAAAGACCGCGATTATGCAGCAGATTGCGTCGGAGCTTAACATCGCGCTTGTATCATATTCCATGACCCATCACACCAGGCAGAGTGCATTGGGGCTGCCTGTGATAGAAGAGCGGGAGTACGGTGGGAGAACGGCAATAGTGTCGGAATACACGGTCAGTGAGATTATTGCGGCAATCTATAATGTAATGCGGGAATCTGGTAAGAAGGAGGGAATTCTGTTTCTGGACGAGATTAACTGCGTCTCTGAGACGCTGGCGCCGGCTATGCTCTTGTTTCTGCAGTATAAGATATTCGGGAATCGGCAGATTCCCCAAGGGTGGGTCGTAGTGACGGCTGGTAATCCGCCGGAGTACAATAAGTCAGTGAAGGAATTCGACGTGGCTACGCTTGACCGCCTGAAGCGGATAGATGTTACGGAGGATTTCACGGTCTGGAAGCAGTATGCCTACCAACAGGGAATCCATGCATCTATAATCGCATTTCTGGAGATTAATCAGCAGTGGTTCTATTCCATCCGTTCAACTGTGGAGGGAATGCAGTATGTCACGGCAAGAGGGTGGGAAGATCTGTCGACGGCAGTGCAGCTCTATGAGAAGAAAGGATTTGCCGTAGACCGGCGGTTGATCGGGCAGTATATCACGGATGCGGAGATAGCGAGGAAGTATGGGATCTATTATGACCTGTATCAGAAATATAAATCAGATTATCAGATTGCAGATATTCTGGCAGGCCAGATCAGTGAGGCGATGATAGCAAGAGCGCAGACGGCGAAGATAGATGAGAGGTTTTCGATACTGGGATTACTTTTAGAGAAGTTAAATGAAGGGTTCCGATTGGCAGTCCGGGACGAGAACAGTCTGCAGATGGCGGCAAGAGCGTTGAGGATCATTAAGAAGGCGGCGAAGGGTGATAAAGCCCCGATAGCGGTATTGCTGCAGGAGCACACGGATGAACTGCTAAGAGAGCTGGAGGAGAGAAAAGCGGCGAATAATGTAACGGAAAGAGAACGTGAGGAGTATCTGGCTGCCATACAGAGCCTGACAGGATATATGTCAGAGGCGGAGACGGGCTATATGGCGGGGAGATCACGTAGACAGACCAGACCTTCAGAGTATATGTCAGAGGCGGAGACGGGCTGTATAGCGGGGAGATCGCGTAGACAGACTGGACATTTGGATTATATGTCAGAGGATGACACGGGTTGTATAGCGGGAGTAGGTACAGGTGAAAGGGATATTGAAGAGGTACATACAAGGAAAACAGTTTTGAAGACGGTAAGTCCGGCAGAAGCAGGTACGGGGGATAGAACCACAGAAAAGACCAGGGAAGGAGATGCGAAAAAAGAATTTGAAAAAGTGAAGAAAAAGTTCGGAAAGGATGTCCGAAGGCATGAGAAACAGGTCGAAGAGGTGCGTTCGATGCTGGAGGCGGCGTTCCGGTTTATAGAGACGGTCTGGGGAGATAATCAGGAGATGGTACTTTTTATGACGGAGCTTACGGCGGGGGCGGATAGTCTGTTCTTTATCAACCAATGGGGATGCGAGTCGTATTTTAAATACAATCAAGAATTACTGACTTACGACCAGAATCACAGGCTGATGATGGAAGTGCAAGGATTGCTGGAGGAATTATAAATTTTCTTCTAGTACAGCATTGCGTAATTAACAGTGAATTCTGCACTCGCTATCTGTGCCAGATGTACATCTCCAATTCTGGACGTAGCCCGCTGCGTTGCTAAGCGCCAGTGGCGCTTGTTCAGCAAGGACCGAAACGGAGTGTAGAACGTCGGCTTGCAGCCGCACATCTGACGCAGATATCAAACACATTATTCACTGTTAATTAATTGATTCTTGTCAATGTTGCCGGCGGTGAAGAACTGACTCTCTACTTCTTTCTCTGATAAGAAGTAGTTGTAGAAACACATCTCAAAGATTCGGTTGGCAATCACCATGGTTCCGTGATCATTTTTTATGAAACCGAACATAGAAGCGATATCTATAACGGTATTTTCCGGATTATAAGATATCCTGTCACCGCGAAACAGTATAGACCAGATCATATTCTTAAGATCAGGGTAATCTGTCAGCTTATTGATTAAAGATTCAAACAAAGGATTCTTCGAAAATGACATAATTCGTATCGCTTCAAGAAATCCGTCTCGTGTCCAGGCAAAAGACCGGGCTGTGAAGCCATGGACATCGGCGATTTTCTCATCCAGCAGTTTGCATATTCTGGATATCAGATAGGGATAGCCGGATGTATAGGCATACAGTAAAGTGGCAATCTCATCAGTATCCATGCCTGTATGATAATCATTTTCATATTCCAGGAGCATTTCTCTGATCTCAGAAGGCTGAAAGCTCATAGAGACATCGAAGTCGGCGGCAATATTCCAGGGGCTGTTCTTCTGATGCTCTTTCTCTGACCGGATCTTCAATCGTAGATTTCTGATATCGTAAACTCCGGATAGAATAACCGACTGGAAAGTGGGACGTTTGCGTATCTTTAGATATTTACTGCGCAGCATACCAAGGAAGGACAGCAATATCTCATGATTTCCTGCCTGATCCGCCTCGTCAATGATTAAAACAACAGGTTTTTCGGATGTGTGGCATATGGTGGAGATCAGGTTGGATATTGCTATAAAATCCGGCGTACCATCGATGGTGTCTGTCAATGCGTTCCTGGCAGAATCTGCGATGCTGTCGGTCTCACCATAGGCAATCGTATCGTATAGAAGTCTGGCAAATGTTCTGCAGAAGGTCTGTTCATCACGGTATGATTCGCCGGCCAGCCCTTCAAAGCTGATATAGAATACGGAGTAAGTTTCCTGGAGGCAGGATTGTGCCTGATGTCAGATGTTGCAGCTGATTTTAAATTACAAAATCAGCTGCAGGGATTCAAAAGGTTTATACCTGGCTTGCGGTCAGAATCTCCTGCTTCAGCCTTAATACCTCCAAATCGTCGGGAAGAAGCGCAATCAGCTGTGCATTCACACCATAAGCTTCCTGCCACTGCCGATTCGCCATTAGTCCGTGAAGCATCTGCTTCACCTGCCCGCCCAGACTTGCGAATTCCGCGGACGTTGGCTGCGGCGGATTCTTAAGCTGTTCGTTCAGATATTTCGTCAGTCCGCTGACTGCGATGGACAATTGCGGGCAGAGGTGCAGGGCTTCCGTTAACAGCGGAATGCATCTGCCATAATCCTGAGTTTCCATCAGCCTTAGTACGTTCTGGATACGTACTGCAAATTTATATTTCGCAGGCAATATATAAGAGTCGGCGTCCTTCAGAAGTTCATCCCGGTATATCATCTTCGCATCGGAGACGGCGCTTTCGCAATACTTTTTCAACAGCGTCAACAAGCGGGATGGTTCTAAGAGTCCCTGTGTCAGCTGTCGTTCCAGAAAATGCTGAATCAGTCGTTCTGCAAAGAGCGGATAGCCGGATTCTGATAATTCAGGAAGCAGCTTCTGGCAGAATTCATCTATAACAGGAAGCTCCGTGCGTTGTGCCAGTGCGCTGGCACAGATGTCCCAGTCTTCAAGAGAAAGTCTGTCTAATAATATTTTCAGAGAAAAATCATTCCTTACAGCCATCTCAACCAGCGGCGCCAGGAACTGTAAAGGGCAGTTTGCGGTACATAACTGCCAGAAATCCCCGCAATTTTTATTCTCGTCAGCAAGCCGCCCCGTTGTTTTTAGGTCTTGATGGGAATGCATGTCTGCATTCTGATTCAAGTCTTCGGCATAGTATGCCTTCTGTAGATTTACATAGAAATTCTCTGTATCAAGTCCGGCATAGCCTTCTAAAATGGCTGACTTCTGGTCAGGATACCGCCTTTTCCACTCATCCAGATTCTCATACTGTGGTTCAATTCGGATCTTATCTTCCCAGGGAATCCAGGAGAGTATCTGATGGATTGTACCGAATGCGTCACTTGTTGATCTAATGTTTACAGTTGCTGCAAAAGCATCTGGCGGCTTGGTGTCAGAATCTATAGTTTCTAAAGGGGCAGCAGGCAGTTTGGTGTCAGATGTATGGTCGGTATTGGAGGTTGCATTGGCAGCCTGCAGTTCCGACGCAAAAAACAATCCCTTCACATAGACCGGCACAGCCTGCAGCTCCCCGCTGGCAAATGTAGCGGTAATCCCGTTCTGTGACATGGCCTTTTCGGAATGCTCCCACAGATATTCCAGTGTCTGCCTATACTGCCGGACGTATTCCAGCCCTTTCCGGTATTCCTTCAGATCCCAGCAGAGATCGACGAGCATAGCGGCCAGATTGAGCCGTCCCACCTCTAACAGACGCGGAGACGCAAGAAGCCGTTCCCCTTCCTCAAGGGCAAGCTTACGATTTCCGGTATAGGAGATAAGGGTTGGCAGTTCAAGCTGCAGCCACATCTCCAGAGAATCCGGTTCGCGCGTTTTCTGGGCAAGTTTAAGCCCTTTTCGGCAATAGTCGATTGCTGTGACGAATTCCCGTGAGCCGGAGTATTCCTGCGCAGCCTGAGCGTACAGGTGGGCAGACGCCGGTTCGGTCTCAAGCCGCTTCACCAGAAGGGCAAGATTGCGGTCAGATTTTTCAGCCTGTTGAGCATCGTTCTTCACGCCGACATAGCCAAAGTGATGTACGAAGGTGCCGAACCTCTTGCTTGGTTCCGGATATGGCTTTATATTCTCATGGATCGGGAAAACAAAGCGCGTCTCTGGCAGCAGGCGGCACATACGCCCCACGTACGCGTCTGCATAGGAAATACCCTCCCAGTCTGTATAATTGCGCTGGATATAGAAGGCAGTCTGGTATTGCCGGTATTCGCCGCTTTTGAAGAAATAGAGGATCTCGTCCACATCTTCAAACCATTCGTCATCATCAAGATAGAGGAACCACTCCCCCTTGGCGGCGCTAAGTCCCACATTCCGGGCTTTGGCGAAATCATTGCACCAGGTAAATGGAATAATATGTGAAGTATACTGCTTTGCCAGTTCCAGAGTGTCCGGATTGTGCCCGGTGTAGACGACGATCAGTTCGCTGTCAAGCTCTCTAAGAAGAGGCTTGAGGGATGACAGACACCGGCCAAGAGTTGCCATCCGGTCGGATACCAGCAGAGAGATTGTAAGTTGTATGTTCATAACAGGGTGCTCCTTAATTTCATTCATATGATTGCTGTTTAGAATATTTTCTAAGAGTCATTTTACCATTCTTTTGATGGGAATACAATCAGGGAAGTTACCGTATTTTAAGCATTCTCGGGATATCAGTGTAATTATCAAGGGATATATTGATTATATTAATATATATCAATATATCATAAGACATGCGGCATAATCTCCTGCTTCATATTCAAAATCTCCGGATCATCTGGTAAAAGTGTCTGAAGCTGTTCTGTCATACTATGAGCCTCGGCCCATTGCTCATTTGCAATCAAGTTTAGGATCACCTGTTTTATCTGATTGCCGAACGTCATAACTTCCTCAGTGATCCTGGCTGTATGATTGTCAGGCCCAATGTTTTTATCAGAAAAATAATCAGCATTTTCCTGAAAGCGCGGTTCCGTGGGTAATTGATGTTCCGACACGGCATCCAGTATCCAACCGGCACAATTCGCCCAGGTCAGATTGCACCGGACTTTTTCATAGCCTTTCTCAATCATACCTTCCGCCTTTGCCGGATTGTTCAGCAGATCTTGTGCAATCGCCGGGAGCCGGTCTAAATGCCTGAGGTCATAGAATGCGATATCCTCTCCATCCGTAAAATATTCCTCCGCCCATGCACTGCGGTCTGTCAGGGGAAGGGAATGCTGTAATAAAGTATTGAAGATCCGGTCGTGTGTCCCTGATTTGAACCATGGAAATACATTCAGGTTAATCTTTGCATTTGCCATATATGCCAGAGTCTGACCATAGGGGATTCTGTCGTCGATCCGGTGTACATTCGGATAACAGGCACAGCTAAGATTCTCCCATCCCCGCCCCAGAAGATACAGGTCCAATCCCGCCTCTGCAAGGGCCGTTATCACTCGCTCCCTCTGATACATGCGGATTGCCCAATCAACGTTCTCCGAATAAGAGAACAGAACCCTCAGAGTATCCGCAGACACAGACAAATTTTTTTGCTTCAAAGTCAGCAGAAGCGCCTGTTCCAGATTAATATCGCTGTCGGTTAACAGATTCTGGTACATGAGATGATAGATTTCCTGTATATCGGGTCTTGATTCCAGCAATTTGTCCAGTTGGTCAAGCC
The DNA here is from genome assembly GCA_947063855.1 of uncultured Dorea sp. Classification (GTDB taxonomy): domain Bacteria; phylum Bacillota; class Clostridia; order Lachnospirales; family Lachnospiraceae; genus Sporofaciens. The sequence continues at coordinate 3,013 of CAMSTW010000079.1, read as the reverse complement.
TGTCCTGCGGGCGGTAGTAGGTTCCGGAGAATAAGATATCATATTTCCGCTTGGCAAAAGGAATCGCCGGAGTATCCTGGGACGGCATAACGCCGACATGCGGCATGAAGCCGACATATGGGACTTCATTAGGAAAATACCTCCGTACATAATCTACGTGATCTCTGTCACAGCAGAACAGCCGGTAGTGTTTCGAATGCCGCTCAAGAGTCGGATGAAAACGAAGGGGCGGATCCATGAGGATGTCTACAACGACCGTTTCCCATGCGTCCCAGGTCTCGATTAATACGTCTTGCCGGACGCACATTCCATCGAAACAGACTGCCAAGTCGACCTTTGTAGAAGCAAATTCTATGAAACGGGCATAAGAGTGGGGGGATTCACCTTGCGGGTGCATCATATCGAAAATAAAGGTTTCGTGCCCCCTGCTTCGGAATTCGTGATCTAGTTGATCGACAAAGAAATTAAATGATTCGATGTCGGTATAAAACATAGCGATTCGCATCTTAGAGTCCTCCTGTTATTTTCAAAACTCGAATTTATATATATGCTTGTATCTTCCGCCATTTTCCTTTATAGCTTCATCATAGGCGCCGCAATTCCCGGAAGCAATCAGTGCGCCGCACTGTGCCAGGAGACTTACGGAGCAGATGTATTCTGCACCCAGTCGGAATCCCTTGCCGCCTTCTTTTGTCTGGTGAAGATCCATCAATAATTGTCCGGGTTCCAGAGTATATCTTTCCTGGTCTGTGCAGGTAAGACGATTACCGTAGTATGTTTTCATTTTTGCACAGATCTCAGCGTCTTCGGTTGCCAGATAGATCTGGCTGAACTCCCAGGAATCCGTTACTTCCTCAATCTTTTGAATGACCATATCTACGGTTGCGTGCCGGGCATGCCCGGGCAGATGGGTCTTAGTGTAATCCGTCCCTCGTATCAGAACACCTAAGGTACGCTCCGGATATGGAAGGAAACGCCTCTGCCGGCCGGCGATATATCCCTTGATTCGTTCGTTCAGGATCCCATGCGGCCATGAGAGTCTGGAACCCTGGGATAGTTCATCCATAATAAACCGCAGGGTGTTCATCAGATTCATATTCGGGGACAAAGCAAGATAGCAGCTTGCCAATATGTCGTCCATGCTGTCATTTTCAGGCTGTAGGAAGAATTTGTCCCATATATCCTCATTTTTATAATCTGAATAAATATTTGCGTCAGAAGAAATGATCTTGAAAGCAGGAAGATAGCCTTTCGCGAGAGCATATCTGGCTGCAGTAAATACCTTAAGCTGGATTCCATAGATGCCTTCAAGCCGGAAATCACCGTCAATAATAAAGAATTTCCTGCCGGGATTTTTGGTTCCGGGGTGAATGACATAGGAAAACATAAAAGTCAGTGTCATGATTTCATCATAATACATGATTCCTTTTCTGTATCTGGAAAGGTCTTCATTCTGAGGCAGTCCCGGTACAATATGCAGGACGCCGGGAGCGCCCGGCAGTGCAGGAACTGTGGAATCCTTACGGAGTACAGGGAGCAGGAGATTGTCTGACAGAAACTCGGGTGAAGGGAATCCGGCCAGGCAATCCAATACAGTAATCTGCAGGTTTGGATGTTGAGGAAGCACATCCAGAAAATCCCGCCATTCTGCGCCGATAAGATAGACGCAGCTTCCACGCCACAGAGGCAGAATATATTTATAGAGCTCTATGGAGTATTCGTTTAACCCATGTAGAGCGATACAATCATATCGATTCAGAAAGAACAGATCCAATTCGCCGTCATAACGATAGAAATGATTATAATATGTAGGAACCCGCTTGATAATACTGACACAATTACCAGCCTGGTCTTTTACTGGCACAGGGGAGTTGTACGGACATATTCTTGCGGCTTTTTCAAAGGTGTCTGCAGATTTTTCCAATGCCAGATTGGTAAAGTCGAGATGGTTTTTTAGATAGAACTGGTTTATATGGAAGGGGGAAGTGGATTTTACGCGGAGTTCCAGGATGTCATTCTCTCCCAGGTCCTGAAAAAACTCTTCCAACTCTTCTTGAGTGGGGAAGATATCTGATTCTAATACATAATATTCTCCGGAAACGCTGATAATCATAATTGTGTCCTTTCTTTGTACGAAGCCTCTCAAAGCCGTCGAAGTTTGGTATCTGAAATAATGATTACATAATTCAATTATATTTTCAATACTTTTACATAAAAAAGAAAAGGCTCCTTTTAGAAAGAAGCCTTTTCCCATATGAAAATTCAATAAATTACTGAAGTAACTGAAGAACTCCCTGTGGAACCTGATTAGCCTGAGCAAGCATAGCCTGAGCGGACTGTACGAGGATGTTATTCTTCGTGTAAGCCATCATCTCCTTAGCCATGTCTACGTCACGGATACGGGACTCAGCCGCTGTGATGTTCTCTTCCTGAACACTCAGGTTGTTGATCGTGTGATCCAGACGGTTCTGCATAGCACCGAAGTCGGATCTCATGGAGGATACCATGTCGATCGCTGCCTGTGCTACGGAGATTGCGTGTCTTGCGCTATCTGCACTCGTCAAATCAATCTGTTCAATAGTTACAGCCTTTGTTCCGTCAGTATCACCAGCTGTTATGGTAGTAAACCCTGTTGTACCTAATGTTTTTTCAAAGGTTGTTGAATTTGTTGAGTGAAGTCCAAGTGTTTTACTACTCATTGACTGGAATGTCACCTTCAACTGGTTAGATGTTTCGTGAGAATCACCTACGTGAAGCGTAATATTGGTTTTTGTTACTGTACCTGTAGCGTTTGCACCAGCACCTGAAGATGTAAACAATTTTGTTCCATTGAAGTTAGCCGTCTGGCTAATTCTGTCAATTTCCTCATTCAGACGCTGAATTTCTTTCTGCATCTCTTGACGGTTTGTCGTAGAATAAGTTCCGTTCGCGGACTGTGTAGCCAGCTCAACCATACGGTTCAGCATGGAGTGAACCTCTGTCAGAGCACCCTCAGCTGTCTGTACAAGAGAGA
>CAMSTW010000078.1 GCA_947063855.1 uncultured Dorea sp. | reverse complement strand
ATAATTTAATAATGCAGACTTTCTCTTATTCAGAGCAGTGGAGATACAAAGGATCTGTGAAGCTGCGGCAACCCCCGGTGTGGGAAGGTGCCAACCTGAGCGAGTAATCGAACAATAAGAGGATTGGTTTATGAGATATAAAGCAGTCCGCTTAGAGCGGGCTGCTTTGCTTGATTGTGGGGCAGATTATCCTGCAAGCGGGCGCATATTCTTTATTTCTCAGAGATCAACCAGTCATTTTCCTGACGTATGGAAGGATACAGACTCCATACAGGCAGAGATTATAAAAAGAGAAAGTACATCAATCACACAATACCAGGGTGGGAATCTGCCGGTATAGAAGAAAAGGAGTGGAAATCAATGGAAAAGCATTTATTTACATCAGAATCAGTTACAGAAGGACATCCGGATAAGATGTGCGACCAGATCTCAGATGCAATCCTGGACGCTTTGATGGAACAGGATCCCATGAGCCGCGTGGCATGTGAGACCAGCACGACGACAGGTCTGGTTCTTGTAATGGGAGAGATCACGACAAAGGCTTACGTAGATATTCAGAAGATTGTAAGAGACACGATCAAGGAGATTGGCTATGTCCGGGGCAAATACGGGTTTGACGCAGAGACATGCGGCGTTCTTACAGCGATTGACGAACAGTCCAGCGATATTGCCATGGGCGTAGATAAGGCTCTGGAGGCGAAGGAGAATAAGATGTCCGAGGAAGAGATCGAGGCGATCGGAGCCGGAGACCAGGGGATGATGTTCGGGTATGCGTCGGACGAGACGCCGGAGCTGATGCCGTATCCGATCGCGCTGGCACATAAGCTCTCAAGAAGGCTTGCCGAGGTGAGAAAGGACGGCACGCTGCCTTATCTCCGTCCGGACGGGAAGTCCCAGGTAACGGTGGAGTACAATGAAGAGGGGATTCCGACCCGGCTGGATGCAGTGGTTCTCTCCACCCAGCACGATCCGGAGGTGACCCAGGAGCAGATTCATAAGGATATCCGGAAATATGTGTTTGACGTGGTGATTCCGGCAGAGATGGTGGATGATGAGACGAAGTTCTTTATCAATCCGACCGGGCGGTTTGTGATTGGCGGACCGCACGGAGACAGCGGCCTTACAGGACGTAAGATCATCGTAGATACCTATGGCGGAATGGCGCGTCACGGGGGCGGCGCTTTCTCCGGAAAGGACTGTACGAAGGTAGACCGTTCCGCGGCTTATGCGGCGCGTTATGTCGCCAAGAATATCGTGGCGGCGGGACTGGCAAAGAAGTGCGAGATCCAGCTGTCCTATGCCATTGGCGTTGCACATCCGACCTCTGTCATGGTGGATACCTTTGGGACCGGTAAGCTCAGCAACGAGAAGCTGGTGGAGATGATCCGTGAGAATTTCGATCTTCGCCCGGCGGGGATCATCCAGATGCTTGATCTGAGAAGACCGATCTATAAGCAGACAGCGGCATACGGGCACTTCGGACGCACAGATCTGGATCTGCCATGGGAGAAGACTGACAAAGCAGAGCTTCTGAAGAAATATTTATAATCGCTTTTATCCGCATGGAAACTATTTATAAAAATTTTATAATAGTTTATGGACGCTTTGATGTGAAGCGTCCTTTTTCGTGCTATACTTTATATAATTGAGTGTATAACGACGATACGGCCTGTGTGGTTTGCACAAGGCAGAGACAGCAGGCTCAAAATGAGGAGAAGATAGAAGTTTGCGGAGGCGGAAGATGAAGCTGAAGACGAGATTAATTATAGCTTTTCTGACGGTAATCTTAATACCGATTCTTTTGTCCGTCACGATGGCATGTCTTTTTGGAAAGTACCAGATGAGTGCGATTGAGAAGACTTATGAGATCAGCGGGATGACGACGGAGAGTCTGTCTAATTCTGTTACGGTGATGTCGAGACTTACGGAGAAGGCGTATAATGAACTTGACCAGATGGTGTCGGAGAATCCGGGAAAGATGGAGGATGTTACGTTTCTGGAAGAATTCAACCAGAAGCTTCGGAAGAAGAAGGCATATCTGCTGGTTCGAAAAGGGAATATGCCCATCTATGTCGGAACAGACATGGAAGAGGCGGAGCCTGTCATAGACCGTCTTCCGGGATTCGGAGATGCAGATCTGGAATCGGAGAACGGGCTGTATCTTGGAGGTGAAGCCCAGGCGCTTGTGAAGCAGGTAGATTTCTTCTATCCTGACGAGAAGGAGGGGAGCGCCTTCGTTGTCGTGAATGTACGTGGAGTGATTCCGGAGGTTGAGAGACTGTATCTTGACATGGTGGTCGGAGTGATCGTTGTGCTGGTTCTGACAGCGGCAGTGCTGATCCTGTGGATATACCGGGGAGTGATGGGACCTCTTGGGAAGATGCGTCAGGCGGCCCAGAAGATCAAGGAGGGCAATCTGGATTTTGAGATAGAAGCGGGCGTGGATGATGAACTTGGAGAGCTTAGCCGGAGTCTGGAAGACATGCGGCGGCGGCTTCAGGCGAACGCCGAGGAGAAGCTCAGGTTTGACAAGGAGAATAAGGAACTGATCAGCAACATTTCCCACGATCTTAAGACGCCTGTGACGGCGATCAAGGGATATGCAGAAGGGATCATGGACGGTGTGGCGGATACGCCGGAGAAGATGGAACGCTACATCCGGACGATTTACAATAAGGCCAGTGAGATGGATACGCTGATCAATGAGCTTACCTTGTATACGAAGATTGATACGAACAGGATTCCGTATAATTTTAACACGCTGTCGGTGGACGCGTATTTTGAGGACTGTGCGGAGGATCTGTCCGTGGAACTGGAATCAAGGGGCGTGGAATTCGGATATTTCAATTATGTGGAGGCCGGCGTGAAGATCATCGCGGATGCAGAGCAGATCAAGCGGGTGGTTCACAATATTGTGAATAATTCCATGAAATATATGGATAAGCCCAAGGGGAAGATCAATCTGCGGGTCAAGGACGTGGGAGATTTTGTGCAGATTGAGCTGGAGGATAACGGAAGAGGAATTGCGGCCAAGGACCTGCCTAATATATTTGACCGGTTCTACCGGACGGACGCCTCCCGTAATTCGTCCAAGGGCGGAAGCGGGATCGGGTTGTCTATCGTGAAGAAGATCATCGAGGAGCATGGAGGTAAGATCTGGGCGACGAGCAGGGAAGAGACAGGAACGACGATGTATTTTGTTCTCAGAAAATATCAGGAGGTACCTATATATGAGTAAGATATTGATAGTGGAAGATGAAGAGGCGATTGCAGATCTGGAGAAGGATTATCTGGAACTGAGCGGGTTTCAGGTGGAAGTTGCCAACGACGGTGCGACAGGGCTTAAGAGGGCTCTGGAGGAGGATTACGATATGTTCATTCTTGACCTGATGCTGCCGGGGATCGACGGGTTTGATATCTGCCGGCAGGTCAGGGATGTGAAGAACACGCCGATCATCATGGTTTCGGCGAAGAAGGACGATATCGACAAGATCCGGGGGCTTGGCCTTGGGGCGGATGATTATATGACGAAGCCGTTCAGTCCAAGCGAGCTGGTGGCGCGGGTGAAGGCCCATCTGGCAAGATACGACCGTCTGACGGGAAGCGCGGTGGAAGCCAATAAGGTGGTGGAGATCCGCGGGCTTAAGATTGATACGACGGCGAGACGGGTGTGGATCAACGGGGAAGAGAAGACATTTACCACGAAGGAATTCGATCTTCTGACCTTCCTTGCCAGCCATCCCAATCATGTATATACGAAGGAAGAGCTGTTCCGCGAGATCTGGGATATGGAGTCCATCGGGGATATCGCGACGGTGACGGTGCATATCAAGAAGATCCGCGAGAAGGTGGAGATGGATACTTCCAACCCGCAGTATATCGAGACTATATGGGGCGTGGGGTATCGCTTTAAGGTGTAGGCAGTGTGCTTTCGAGATCTATGCGGCCAGACTGCACGTCCAAGACTTCTGCCGCAGATGGAGGCCGAAGTGGAAGCCGTGGAGGCGGTTGGACTCAACCAGGTGAAAGAAGTTGAGAAAGAGTGGTTTGCAGGGCGGGAAAGAGAGTATGAGATGTTCGGCAGGAGGCTGACGCTTGTGAAAGATGGTGCATAGAATGCGCTGCACTGCTTAGATGGACGCCGGATTTCCTGCAAATCGGGGTGAATACGCAGGAGGAATGAAGTTATGGGAGATGTACAGGCGAACAAAGTACGTGTACCTGTTATTGTAAAGATCGTGGCTGGTCTGTTTTTACTCTGTATCCTGTGCGTGGCAGGTTATGTGGTCTACATGCAGGCGAATTATTACAGAATCGGGGATCACGCGGCGCTTGAGACGGAGAATAACCAGAAACAGACGCTTGTGAGCGGGAGGGAGTATACCGCAGTGACCTACAATATCGGCTTTGGCGCATATGGACCGGATTACAGTTTCTTCATGGACACGGGCGAGATGGAGGATGGGACGCCGACAACGGGGAAATACGGCAAGGCCATATGCAAGGAGTCTGTGGAGGCGAACACAGAAGGCGCGGCGGGAGAACTTGAGAAGCTGGATGCAGATTTTATGCTGCTGCAGGAGGTGGATGTGGACGCAGACCGGAGTTACCATATCAATCAGATGGAACGGCTTAAGAAGTGTTTCTCCGATTATGGGACGGTTTTTGCGAATAACTTTCATTCGGCGTACCTGTTCTACCCGTTTTCAGATCCTCATGGCGCCGTGGAGGCCGGACTTTTGAATTTCAGCCGTTACCAGATCGGGGAGAGCGAACGGAGAAGTTATCCCGTGGACAACAGCTTCATCACGAAGTTCACGGATCTGGACCGTTGTTTTGCCGTGCTGCGTCTTCCGGCGGAAGGCGGGAAGGAACTGGTTCTTATCAACAGCCACATGTCTGCATATGACGAGGGCGGGCTGATCCGCGCGCAGCAGCTTGAACTTTTGAATTCTGTGATGGAGGCGGAATATCAGGCGGGGAATTATGTGATCGTAGGCGGGGATTTCAACCATGCGCTGGGGGAAGCCGTGGCGGAAGGCTTCCCGTCACAGCAGAAGTTCCCGGCGTGGGTATCCATCCTGACCCCGGAGGAGATGGCGGATGGAATCTCCATTGTGCAGGCGGAGAATGAGCTTGAGACGCCGACCTGCCGCGGGGCGGATATCCCCTATACGAAAGGCGTGAATTTTACGACGGTGGTGGACGGGTTTCTGGTGTCTGACAACGTGAAGGCAACAGCGGAAAATATCGATACGGATTTTGGATACAGCGACCATAATCCGGTTCTGCTGCGGTTTGAACTGGCGGGGACGGATTCTGCTGAGTAGAATGCCTGCCGGAAACGGTAGAACGAAGGAAATGCAAGTTTGACCGGTTCACGTTGCATTTTGTGGAAGGAGAACAGGCGGAAATTCATTCGCATAGAGATGAAAATGAAAGAAAATAGAGAAGAATATGCAAAAACATCTTGACTTTTAGGGGGATAGTCCGTAAAATAGCATATAGTGGATACAGGGGAACAGGTACAGAGGGTTTTCTTGTATGTGAAAGGACGCCCGGCAGCCTGCCGGGGCGTCCGGGAGAGGGCATTTTGTAAGATATGCCCTTTTTGAATGAATAATATGATTCAATAAAATTAGGAGGGGATTTCGATATGGCGCCGTACAGTAAGTTGAGCAAAGAGAAGTTGAAGAATCTGAAGAGTGACCTTGAAAAGCAGTTTGAGGAGATCAAGAAGAAGGGACTGCATCTGGATATGTCCCGGGGCAAGCCGTCCAAGGCACAGCTGGATATCGGGATTGGGATGATGGATGTCCTGACCAGTGAATCGGATCTGGTAAGCTCTGACGGGGTAGACTGCAGGAATTACGGCGTCCTTGACGGAATCAGTGATGCAAGGAAGCTTCTGGCTGATCTGTCGGAGGTTCCGGAGCGCAGTGTCATCATATATGGGAATTCCAGCCTGAACGTTATGTTTGATACGGTGTCCCGTGCCATGACCCATGGATTTATGGGAAGCACGCCGTGGGCGAAGCTGGACCGGGTGAAGTTCCTGTGCCCAGTTCCCGGGTATGATCGTCATTTTGCCATCACGGAGTTCTTTGGGATTGAGATGATCAATGTTCCGCTCCTTGAGACCGGACCGGATATGGATATGGTGGAAGAACTGGTGTCGAAGGATCCGTCCATCAAGGGGATCTGGTGTGTGCCGAAGTATTCCAATCCGACTGGTATTTCCTATTCAGATGAGACGGTCAGAAGATTCGCGCGCCTTAAGCCGGCGGCGAAGGATTTCCGCATTTTCTGGGATAATGCGTATTCGATCCATCACCTGTATGACGATAAGAGGGTGGTAGTACTGGAACTGCTGAATGAGTGTATCAAGGTTGGTAATCCGGATATCGTAATCAAGTTTATCTCCACGTCGAAGGTCTCTTTCCCGGGATCCGGTATTGCGGCTCTGGCCGCTTCAAGGGGGAACCTTGAGGATGCAAGACGTTACATGAAGTATCAGACGATCGGGCATGATAAACTGAACCAGCTTCGTCATGTGAGGTATTTTAAGGATATGCTGGGAGTCTATGAGCATATGAGGGAGCATGCGGCCATCCTGCGCCCGAAGTTCGAGAAAGTGGACGAGGTTCTGACGAAGGAGCTTGGCGGGCTTGGAATCGGGACATGGACGAAGCCGCTTGGAGGATATTTCATCTCCTTCGATTCTATGGAAGGCTGCGCGAAGGCGATTGTGGCAAAGGCGAAAGAGGCCGGACTTGTGATGACGGAGGCGGGAGCGACCTATCCGTATGGAAAGGATCCGAAAGACAGCAACATCCGTATCGCGCCGTCCTTCCCGACCGTGGAAGAACTGGAAGTGGCCGCGAAGATCTTCGTTCTCAGCGTGAAGCTTGTGAGTGTGGAGAAATTGCTGAACGCGTAGAGACTTCTCGGCGTGTGATGGGCATGTAACGAATGATTGTCAGGTTTTATGTTGTATGATTAGTTTGGTGTTAGTCAACATCTGTGTTGGTAGATGTACCAGAAGCAATTTCGGATATCGAATTATGGGCTTTCGGGTATTGTACCAACGTGGATGCTGGCTGACACCATTTGTCTTTTTATAAGGAAAATAAAGAATACGGCTGTGTTTTTATTGTTTTGCCTATCGTTATAAGTGTTATCTTACTCAAACAATGGGGTTGAAAAATATCTCTCCGCAGTATCAGGAAGCACGGTTACGACGGTCTTGCCCTTCCCAAGCTTCTTTGCAAGCTTAATGGCGGCGGCCACATTCGTTCCGCTGGAGATTCCGCACATCAGTCCTTCGAGCCTTGCCAGGTCCTTGGAAGTCTGAAGGGCCTCTTCATCTGTGATGATTGCGATATCCGTATAGATATGCTGGTTCAGGACCTTGGGCACTACGCCGTCGCCGATCCCCATCTGGATATGGTTCCCGACCGTGCCTCCGGCAAGGATGGCGGCATTCTCAGGCTCCACGGCCCAGATTGTAATGTCCGGATTCAGAGCTTTGAGCGTCTCGCCGATTCCGGTAATGGTTCCGCCGGTTCCAATCCCCGAACAGAATCCGTGGATCGGTCCGGCTACCTGCTCTAAGATCTCCAGGCCGGTGTGATAGCGGTGCACCATGGGATTCGCCTCATTCTCAAACTGCTGGGGTACGAATACCTTCGGGTTTTCTGCCGCCATGCGGTCTGCAGTCCGGACACATTCCTCGATACAGTCGCCGATATTCCCGGCGTCGTGGACGAGGATGACCCTTGCGCCATAGTGCTCCACGAGGAACCGCCGCTCCTGGCTGACGGAATCAGGCATGATGATTACGGTCTCATAGCCCTTGACGGCTCCGACCAGTGCAAGACCGATCCCCTGGTTGCCGCTTGTGGGTTCTACGATGATGGAATCCTTCTTTAATATACCGTCTTCTTCTGCTTTGGTGATCATATTATAGGCGGTCCGGGTCTTAATAGAACCGCCGACATTCAGTCCTTCGAACTTTACCAGAACTCTGGCCGAATCATCACCGACCATGCGGTTCAGCTGTATGATCGGAGTCTGGCCCATTGCTTCTAATACATTTTTATAAATCATATGTGTATATCCCTCAACTTTCATTTTTGGATGGTTTCCTTCCTTATTATACTAGAGAAAAACAGGGGTGTACAGTAAAATATGCTGAAAACAGACGGAGTGTGTGGAAAATAGAAAGAAAGACTTGCATTTTCACGCCAGTTGTGGTAAGCTATCAGAGCGAATGGAAGTAGGTCTTTTTTTTATGCCTAAAAAGGGCAGCCTCGCAAGCTGCCAGGTAACACGTCAATGAAGAAATATAAAGCGAGGTGGAAGTTGTGCGTACAAGAATCACATTGGAATGTACAGAATGCAAGCAGCGTAACTACAACATGACGAAGGATAAGAAGTCGCATCCGGAGCGCATGGAGACGAAGAAGTACTGTAAGTTCTGCAAGTCACACACATTGCACAAGGAGACTAAGTAGTCGTCGTAAAGGAGTGGTTGTCATGGGCGAGAAGACGCAGAAGAACAGCTGGTTCAAGGGTGTCAGCAGAGAATTCAAGAAGATCATTTGGCTGGATCGGATGACAGTAGCAAAACAGACGGCAGCAGTTGTTTCCGTTTCCGTGGTACTTGGGCTGATCATAGCGATCGTTGATTTTATTGCCCAGTATGGAGTGGATTTTTTAGTAAGATAGCACTGATGAATCTGCAGGCAGAAAGGTGAGTTTATGTCAGAAGCAAAATGGTACGTTGTGCATACCTATTCCGGGTATGAGAACAAGGTGAAGGCCAACATTGATAAGACGATAGAGAACAGGCATTTGGAAGAGCAGATCCTGGAGGTCCGTGTTCCGATGCAGGATGTCGTTGAGCTTAAGAACGGCGTCCAGAAGGCGGCACAGAAGAAGATGTTCCCCGGGTATGTACTGATTCATATGATTATGAATGACGATACATGGTACGTGGTACGTAATACAAGGGGAGTTACAGGGTTCGTAGGTCCTGGATCCAAGCCGGTTCCGCTCACAGATGCAGAGATGGCGCCGCTGGGGATCAGGCAGGAGAATCTTGTGGTTGATTTCGCAGAGGGCGACACGATCCAGGTAATTGCCGGTGCATGGGCGGATACCGTAGGAGTTATTCAGGCTATGAACGTGCAGAAGCAGAGTCTTACAATCAATGTTGAGCTGTTTGGCCGTGAGACACCGGTCGAGATTAGTTTCGCAGAAGTTAAGAAGTTGTAATTGCTACAGCAAGAGAGAATCAAATTCAGTGGGAGGGGGCAGAGGTTCCCGGCATCACCACAAGGAGGTAATGAAAATGGCAAAAAAAGTAGAAGGTTACATCAAATTGCAGATTCCTGCCGGAAAGGCTACACCGGCACCACCGGTTGGACCAGCGCTTGGTCAGCATGGTGTGAATATCGTTGAATTTACGAAGCAGTTCAATGCAAGGACTGCAGATCAGGGAGACTTGATCATTCCTGTAGTTATCACCGTTTACAATGACAGAAGTTTCAGTTTTATCACAAAGACTCCTCCGGCGGCAGTCCTGATCAAGAAGGCGTGCAACATCAAGTCTGGTTCGGGCGTTCCGAACAAGACGAAGGTTGCAACGATTACACAGGCACAGTTAAGAGAGATTGCCGAGACGAAGATGCCTGACCTGAACGCGGCGACCGTAGAGGCTGCCATGAGCATGGTGGCAGGTACTTGCCGCAGTATGGGCGTTAAGGTTGAGGAGTAAGCGCCTGGCGGGATATTTTTAAGCCTGATGAAGCAGATGATTCAAAATTGTAAAACGAGTAAGTGGGAGGGTTATCCCGGCATTACCACAAGGAGGTTATTCAGATGAAAAGAGGAAAGAAATATGTTGAAGCTGCAAAAGCAATTGACAGAGGTACACTCTATGACGTTGCGGACGCAGTAGCATTAGTTAAGAAGACTGCAACAGCAAAATTCGATGAGACAGTTGAAGCTCATATCAGAACCGGATGTGACGGACGTCATGCTGACCAGCAGATTCGTGGTGCGGTTGTACTTCCGCACGGAACAGGCAAGAAGGTTCGTATCCTTGTATTTGCGAAGGACGCCAAGGCTGAGGAAGCAAAGGCGGCAGGAGCAGATTACGTAGGTGGAGACGAACTGATCCCGAAGATCCAGAATGAGAACTGGTTCGAGTTCGATGTAGTAGTTGCTACACCGGATATGATGGGTATCGTAGGACGTCTTGGACGTATCCTTGGACCTAAGGGACTTATGCCGAACCCGAAGGCTGGTACGGTAACGATGGATGTTGCGAAGGCGATCCAGGATATCAAGGCTGGTAAGATTGAGTACAGACTTGACAAGACGAACATTATCCATGTGCCGTTAGGAAAGGTTTCCTTTACAGAGGAACAGATTACGGACAACTTCCAGACGCTTATCGACGCAATCGTTAAGGCAAGACCGGCGGCAGTTAAGGGCCAGTTCCTGAAGAGCGTAACGCTTACTTCTACGATGGGACCTGGCATCAAGATCAATCCGATGAAGCTGGTTTAGTGACTGATTGAATTAGATATAGAAATGGTATATCCGGACGGGTGTGTCCGGGTATACCAAAAAGTTTTAAAAAAAGTAAAAAAATACTTGCATATTTCTACAAGGTCTGCTATACTAGACAAGTACGAAAGAGATAAGACAAGTATGGCTCCGTGGTCAAGCGGTCAAGACGCTAGCCTCTCACGCTGGAATCAGGGGTTCGATTCCCCTCGGAGTCACTGAATTGAAAGCTGAAGTCCTTTGGTTATGAAGGGCTTCAGTTTTTTATTTTATGGAGGATGGAGAAGGGACAGGAAAGAGGGCGCCGGATCAAAACGTATTCTCTGTAAAGTAAAAGACCGATGGGGGAGCCATCGGTCTTTTGAGGGGAGTATAAATAATTAATAAGGGGTTGTAGAAAGAAAACTTTCTACAAAACTTAGTATAATATATTACTTAGCAAAAAGCAAGATAAATTTAAAAAAAATTTAATAAAAAGCCTAAAAAACTGGATTTTTACTTTTATAAAAAAGAATACATATTATATGCCGCAATGGACATAATAGCCATGTAACCAAAAAGATTAGGAGGATTACTAACATGGCTAAGAATTATAGTTCATCAAACAAGAATGCGTCAAATCAGAATGCAAGCAACCAGAATTCATCTAACAAGAATTCATCTAACAAGAACACAAGCAACCAGAATTCAACGAACAAGAATTCTTCCGACACAACTTCGAAGAATTCCAACAGCTCCAATTCCGGAAGCTCTAACTACAGCGACAATTATTAAGCAAGAGAAGAGATCGGCAATACGGAATAAGAGTAAAAGAGAGCGCGGCAGGAGAATACATCTTCGGCCGCGCTTTCTCTGGGAGTACCTGGTTTCATGTCCTGCCGGGGCGGTTCATACAATAATTTTGTGAAATAATTTGTATGTGTGAGTTGACAACCTATGGTGAAAGAAAGTAAGATGTATAGGTAAGTCACAGGAAATAAATCGGGAGATCGGGTATGAATCGGATTGAGTTAATTGCGCCCTGTCATTTTGGGCTGGAGGCAGTATTGAAAAGGGAGATCCTTGATCTGGGATATGAGATTGCGGAAGTGGAGGACGGCAGAGTCACCTTCTACGGGGATGCGGCGGCGGTGTGTTACGCCAACATCTTCCTGCGCACGGCAGAGAGGATCCTGTGGAAGGTCGGAAGCTTTAAGGCAGTGACTTTCGAGGAACTGTTTGAGAAGACAAGGGGGCTTCCGTGGGAGGATTACATACCTGAGGATGGGAAGTTCTGGGTGGCGAAGGCCGCGTCTGTGAAGAGCAGGCTGTTCAGTCCGTCAGATATCCAGTCCATCATGAAGAAGGCTATGGTAAGACGGCTTGGAGATCATTATCATGTGGAATGGTTCCCGGAGGATGGAGCATCCTATCCGATTCGTGTATTCCTTATGAAGGATGTGGTCACGGTTGGGATTGATACCTCGGGGGTGTCGCTTCATAAGCGCGGTTACCGGGAAGTGTCGGGGAAAGCGCCGATCACAGAGACTCTGGCGGCGGCTCTTATCATGCTGACGCCGTGGAAGAGAGACCGGATACTGGTAGATCCTTTCTGCGGAAGCGGTACATTTCCCATCGAGGCGGCGATGATGGCGGCGAAGATAGCGCCGGGAATGAACCGTTCGTTCACAGCGGAGAATTGGACGAACCTGATACCCAGGAAGCTGTGGTATGACGCAGTGAATGAGGCGAACGACATGGTTGAGGATGACGTAGAGGTCGATATACAGGGGTATGATGTTGACGACTCCGTGATCCGGGTAGCCCGGAGAAATGCACGGGAGGCGGGCGTGGATCATCTGATTCATTTCCAGGAAAGGGATGTCAGGGACCTCAGCCATCCAAAGAAGTATGGGTTCATCATCACCAATCCGCCTTACGGGGAGAGACTGTCGGAGAAGGAGGAACTGCCGCAGTTATACCGGACTTTTGGAGACAGCTTCAAGCGGCTTTGTTCCTGGTCGGCTTATATGATCACTTCTTATGAAGAAGCGGAGAAGTATTTTGGACGGAAGGCCGACAAGAACCGAAAGATTTATAATGGTATGCTTAAGACGTATTTCTATCAGTTTCAGGGACCGAGACCGCCGAAGCGTCCGGCGGGAATGGACGTTTAGACAGTCTGCCGGGGAGCAGGGCAAAAGAGGATGGATGTGCCGGAGACAGAAAAAGAGGCTCCGGACGGTATAGAGGAGCGAAGTGAGACAGATTATGATGGAGAAGATAATATTTGCAACAGGAAATGAACATAAGATGACGGAGATCAGAATGATACTTAAGGATCTCGGGGCAGAGATTCTGTCGCAGCGTGAAGCAGGGATCAGGGCAGACGTTGTGGAGGACGGGAAGACCTTTGAAGAGAATGCGCTGATTAAGGCGAAGGCGGTTGCGGAAGAGGCGAAGAAGATGCCGGGATACGAGAAGGCCGTGGTACTGGCGGATGATTCCGGTCTGGAGATTGATTATCTGAACAAGGAGCCGGGCATCTATTCTGCGCGGTATATGGGAGAGGATACGTCTTACGACATCAAGAACCAGAACCTGATAGACCGGCTTGACGGTGTGCCGGATGAGGCGCGGACGGCCAGGTTCGTATGCGCCATTGCGGCGGCATTTCCGGATGGGAGCTGCGAAGTAGTCAGAGGGACGATGGAGGGAATCATAGGTCATCAGATAATCGGGGAAAATGGATTCGGCTACGACCCAATCTTCTTCCTGCCGGAGTATGGATGTACAAGCGCGCAGCTTTCACCGGAGAAGAAGAATGAACTGAGCCATCGCGGAGAAGGGTTAAGAAAGATGCGGAAGATACTGTCGGAACATTAGTACCCCGTCCAGAAATCGAACTGAGAGGTTTTATATGAGAATTTTAATTGTGAGCGATACACACAAATCACACAGGAATTTAGAGCAGGTGCTGGAACGGGTCCGTCCGATTGATATGATGCTTCATCTTGGGGATACGGAAGGCGGGGAGGACTATATCACGGCGCTTGCAGACTGCCCGGTACATATCATACGGGGGAATAACGACTTCTTCTCGGACCTTCCGCAGGAGGATGAGTTTGAGGCGGAGGGACACCATATATTCATGACACACGGGCATTATTATTATGTGGCGCTGGGAGAGGAACGTCTGAAGGAGGAGGCCAGACAGCGGGGAGCCGATATTGTGATGTACGGACATACACACAGACCGGCCCTGACGCGGGAGGAGGATCTGATTACACTGAATCCGGGCAGCGTGGCGTATCCGCGGCAGGATGGACGCAGGCCCAGCTATATGATCATGGAATTGGATAAAGAAGGGAATGTAGACATTTCTCAGGAATATTTGTAAAAAATTAAAAAAAGTTGTTGACAAGTGGTGGATGTTCCTATATAATAACTGTTGTGTCGCGGGGATAAAGCTTCGAGAGACAGGAGAATATAGTGACGGGGTGTGGCTCAGCTTGGCTAGAGCGCCTGGTTTGGGACCAGGAGGTCGC
>CAMSTW010000077.1 GCA_947063855.1 uncultured Dorea sp. | reverse complement strand
CCGCTACGCCGTCGAAAATCCGCCTTGCATATGAACGAATATCCTGCGGAGTTTCGCCAGATATAATGCAGACAGCACACTAATGTGGGGATAACAGGGCAGAAAGCCGCCGCCAAAATAGAAGGTATCACCGAAGCAAAAGGTGGAGCGGAGAGATTTTGACACGAAAAAAGGAACGCTGTAAAA
The DNA here is from genome assembly GCA_947063855.1 of uncultured Dorea sp. GTDB lineage: Bacteria > Bacillota > Clostridia > Lachnospirales > Lachnospiraceae > Sporofaciens. Next base: position 13,980 of record CAMSTW010000077.1, on the reverse strand, counting down.
TCTGTCATACTCTTACAGCGCTCCTGTCTCTTACTCAATCGTCCGGCTTTGGCAGATAAATCCTCTTATCTACGCATTCCCCTTATTCTGTCTGTAGCTTAACTCTCTTGGCGTGTACAGATGTCTTGGGATACCGTCAACCATAACCGGTGACACGTCTCCCTGAATCAGAGGTCTTACATAGGAGATGAACTCGCTGGTCACATAGGTGCCGTCTTCATTCACCCACTCTCTCGGAACAAGCTTCTCGTCGTTGGCAATCTTATGAACATCCTTCACTTCCGTTCCGCACTGATACGGATCGTCAGACAATCTCTGAAGAACAACCATCTTGCCTGAATCACCCTCGTCTGCAGCCTTCACAGCCGCACCGCCTACCTGGTAAGCCTCCAGGATGTCCACACGGGACGCCGCATGTGACGCGGAACGCTGCAGTGTGCTAAGCTCGATCGCACGGGTCTTACATCCAAGCTCGCCTGCGATATAACTTGCAAGATAGGACGCTGTTCCTGATAACTGCTTGTGTCCGAATGCATCGACAAAGTCAATGTTATTGCCAAGCTCACATACATAGGTTCCGTCTGCAGTGCGGATACCTTCGGATACTGCGACTACGATAGAGGTCTTCTTCTCCAGTAATTCCTTCACTCTCTCTCCAAAATTCCGGACATCGAAGGTAATCTCCGGCAGATAGATCATATCCGGTCCTTCACAGTCCTCTCCCATGGATAAGGCAGCCGAACCTGTCAGCCATCCTGCGTTACGGCCCATGATCTCTACAATCGTAACAATACCATTCTCCGTCTCCAGACAGAAGCTGTCACGGATAATCTCCTTCATGGAAGTACCGATATATTTTGCGGCGCTTCCGTAGCCAGGCGTATGGTCGGTCAGTGCAAGGTCGTTATCAATCGTCTTCGGACATCCGATGAATCTGGTGGAGAATCCTGTGATGATCGCATAATCAGACAACTTCTTAATGGTATCCATGGAATCATTACCGCCGATATAGATAAACGCCTCGATGTCAAGCTTCTCCAGAATCTCGAAAATCTTGTCGTAAACCTCACGGTTCTCGTGAATCTCAGGAAGCTTATAACGGCATGATCCAAGGAACGCTGCCGGCGTCCTCTTTAACAGCTCCACATCCAGCTCTGTCTTGATATGGTCTGCCAAGTCAATATAGTTCTCTTCTAACAATCCCTGTACTCCATGAAGCATTCCGTATACCTTCTGCGCTCCACGGTCCTTGGCAGTACGGTAAACTCCCGCAAGGCTTGAGTTGATCGCTGCTGTCGGTCCTCCTGACTGTCCTACAATAACATTTCTCTTCATAGTCCAAATTCCCTTCTTTCTTATAATTTGCTGACGATATTACTATCTTAGAATATTTCACCGCAGTTGTCTACAGAAATCTCCTTCCTGACTGCATTCTGGGCAAATATATATCCCTTCATACATCCGTTGCCTGTAACCTCGATTACTTCCCCGTCCTCAATCTCTGCCTCCATCCGGCAGTTATTGCGGCAGACCTCACACATGATCACTCTCTTCTCCATTCTAAGATTCCCCCATCAGACGTTCTTGTATATCGGCATCTTAAAAGCAAATCCACCGGTATATTCTTAAAAAGTCCCTGCAGAAAATCTGCAAGGACTTCAACGTGGGCGAGAGGATTCGAACCCCCGACCTTCTGGTCCGTAGCCAGACGCTCTATCCAGCTGAGCTACGCCCACATGGCTATAAATCTTTTTTACAACGAAATTAATTATAGCTCAGTTATTCTCTGATGTCAATACTTTTCTTTTCTGTTTTTGTCTTTTATCAACTGGACTGGTTAGTTTTGCTCAATCTGGACTTTTGAATATATCCATATAAATGCTAACATGAACAGAAGAATCCAAAATCCGGCAAAGGAAGTAAAATGATATGACGAAAAAAATAGCAGTAATCAACGATCTCTCAGGCTTTGGGCGCTGCTCCCTTACGGCGGCAATCTCCGTCCTCTCGGCCATGGGCGTACAGGCGTGCCCGCTCCCCACTGCGATACTGACCGCCCAGACGGGGTATCCCAGTTATTATTGCGACAATTATACGGACCGGATGGACTATTTCCGCACCGAATGGGAGAAGATGGGACAGCATTTTGACGGAATCTATACCGGCTTCGTGGCAGATGAATCACAGATCCATCAGATCTTCCGCTTTATTGATACCTTCCGGGAACCGGATACCTTCCTTCTGGTAGACCCGGTGATGGGGGACGACGGCCGGCCTTACCCGGTCTATACTCCCGCGCTTCTTGACCAGATGCGCAGACTGGCCGCGCGGGCTGATATCATCACCCCGAACCTCACAGAACTGTGTCTGCTGACGGATACCAGCTACCAGTCGGTTATGGCACACCATCCCGCACACAAAACGGCCGGACCCGGCAGCCCCCATGCCCTGATACAGGCCATCCGGGAACTGGGGCAGGCTTTCTGCCGGAAAGGCCCCAGACACGTAATCGTCACGGGTATCCAGTTCACAGACACAGACGGCACAAAGCACATGGGGAACCTGCTGGTTGACAGGGAGAACTCCTCCCTCTTCTCCTTCCCCTATATCGGAGGCAGTTACTCCGGCACCGGCGATCTGTTCGCCTCCTGCATCGCGGCAGGAATGGCGCGCGGGGACTCTCTTCCTGCCACTATCCAGAAGGCCGGGAAGTTCCTGGAACTTGCACTGGCTGATTCTGTCAAAGAACAGGTGCCCCGCAACGACGGCGTGAACTTCGAGCGATACCTGACTCTCCTGATTTCCTGAACCCAGAAGACCGCCGGGATTCCGAATACTTCACCAGTCGGGATCCCGACGGTCTTGCCGCCTGCCAGCAGTCTCTTAAGAGACTGCTGACCGCTATTCTTTAATAAAATCAAGCTCCGTCAGATTGATTCCCGACGCTGTCAAAATCACTTTCAATTCTATATAACGTCTCTTCATCTTTTTATATACAGTGGATTCCTTGTCACATTCCTGCATATAATCCTGTAATCTTGAGAACTCTTCCACCGATACTTTTAGCATTTCTTTATCTGACACACACTCACCTGCTTTCTAGAATACTGATTTCCCGGTATAACCCTCACGAATTACCGATATGTTTCGGTAAGCTTATATACCGCAGAAAGTGAAACTGAATTCCAGCTTCCTGCTCACGTCAATGAGATACTCCGGATGAGTCTTCGCCCCCCAGCTGTCGTCTCCCGCGATACCCATCTGCGCTTTTGAGGCACGGATCACCGTATAGTGTACCTCCGGCAGTTCAAACGGGTGCATCGCATTCTCCATCTCATGGGGCGTATACGGCAGAGCCGAGAAGCACATCGGCCCGTTCTCGGCGGTCATCTCAAACCTCATACCTCTGCCCTTGCGGTCTGTTACCTCCGCATAGCGCACCTCTTCTTTATTGCCGCATTCCTGGGGTACAAGATAAGCGGCCATGTTATCCTTCACAAGATTCTCGTAGATTCCAAGCTTCGCACCTTTCTTGCGGTCCGCGTAAGTCTCTGCCGGGCCAAGGCCGTACCATCTCACATGGTCATAATCCGCATCCAGCTTGAACAGCATACCGAACTCCGGCATATCTCCCAGCTCCTTTACCGGATCATAGGTAAGGGTTGTCTTCACACGTCCGTCGCCGAACACCTCATAAGATACCCTGCACTGCGCGGCCGGTATGGTACACAGATTATAGGTAAATGAAACCGCGGCGCTGCGCGCTCCTTCCTGTACATCCAGAACACTCATCTTGAACAATTCATCATCCGGCGCCTTATCGGAAATATACATACTGGCAATCTTCCACTGCGCATAACGCGCCGGCATCTGATTGCCGCAGTCATTATCCACCGGCGCCCTCCAGAAGTTCGGCTTCGGAACCGTCTTAAGCATCTCCCTGCCTGCATATTTATAGGAAACCATACCGCCTGACAGCACAGAGAACATCACCTCAAAGTGATCTCCCCGCACACCGATATTATGGAGGCTGCGGATGACCTTAACACCCTTGCCGCAGACCTTTTCTTCCTTCTTAATCTGGTATACATACTGTCCAAATGCCGCCTCATGCCCTCTCTTCGCCCAGATCTCATCCTGCCTCAGATGGAAGGATACGGTAACGGCATACTCTCCCGGCAGCGTCTCTGAGGGAACCGGAAGCGCATAGGTCTCTTCGCTTAAGGGCTTCACATGCGTCTCTAACGCCGCCCTTCGGATTACGTGTCCATCCCTTGCCACAGTGACACGACACTCAAAGGTATCTGTATTAACAAACAGGTTCTTATTAATCACCCTGACTTCTGTCTTTCCAACCTCTGCAGTGATATTCTGGTAGTTGAACTTCACTTCCTGCATCTTCGGGGACGGTTCGCGGTCTCCGTATACGATTCCATTTCCGCTGAAATTATAATCCGTCGGTCGCTCTCCAAAGTCTCCGCCGTAAGCCTGGAACTCCCTTCCGTAACGGTCCTTCTTATAAATAGACTGGTCGATATAATCCCAGATAAATCCGCCCTGGTACAGCGGCTCTGTGTCTGTCAGGTCCGTGTACTTATGCATGGCGCCGCAGGAATTGCCCATGGCATGGGTATATTCACAGCAGATAAACGGCTTGCTCCTGTCATTGGCCAGGAATTCCTTAATCCCTTCCACGGAGGTATACATCTGGCTCTCTATGTCGCTGGTATCATTGTAACGGCGGTCATGATGAACCCCTTCGTAATGCACCAGACGATTCGGATCCAGCTTACGGAAAAGCTGCGACATCTCATAGATATCCTTTCCGCCGTAGGATTCATTGCCGCAGGACCAGATCAGGATCGACGGATGGTTCTTGTCTCTCTGGTAGGTGGAATTCACACGGTCAAGCAGAAGGTCAAGCCATTCCGGACGGTCATTGGGCAGCGCCTTCGAATCGTCGCCCGTCATCACCACAGCGTCCCAGGTCCCGTGCGTCTCCAGATTGTTCTCGTCAATCAGATAGAGCCCGTACTCATCACAGAGACGGTAGATCAGCGAACCGTCCGGATAGTGGCAGGTCCGGATCGCGTTGATGTTGTTGCGTTTCATCGTCTCAAGATCCTTGCGCAGCTCCGCCTCACTGACATGGCGTCCGCTTACGGAACTGAACTCATGACGGTTCACGCCCTTGAACACGATCCTCTGCCCGTTCAGCGTCATGATATGGTCCTTCATCTCGAACCTTCTGAACCCGACCTTCTCGGGGATCACTTCCTGAAGCGCTCCCGCGGCGTCGTAGATCTCAATCGTCAGGTCATAGAGCGCCGGTTCCTCCGCACTCCAGAGCGCCGGCTCCTCCACCGTCCAGGAACGCGTAACCTCCGTATCCAGTTCAAGTTCCTCTGCGATAACCGTCTCTTCCCCCTTCGCCAGACGGATCACGGCCTTTCCTTCCGGCTTCTCTCCCTCCATCATCTCCATACGGATATCGAACGCCGCCTTCTTCAAGGTCTCATCCGGAATGGCGCAGATCTTCAGGTCGCGCACATGCACCTTGGGAACCGTATACAGATACACGTCTCTGTAAATGCCGGAAAAACGATAGAAATCCTGGTCCTCACACCAGCTTGACGCCGTCCACTTGAATACCTGTGCCGCCAGCTTGTTCTCTCCTTCCACCAGATAATCTGTCAGTTCGAATTCCGACGGAGTGAAGGAATCCTCGCTGTATCCCACAAACGTTCCGTTAAGCCACAGCGCCAGTCCGCTCTCGGCTCCCTGGAACGAGATGAAGAGACGTCTCCCCTTCATCCGCTCCGGAACGGTGAAATACTTCGCATAGCTTGCAACCGGGTTAAAATATTCCGGTATCTCTCCCGGCTCTATCTCGTCGCGGCCTTCCCACGGATACTGTACGTTCGCGTACTGGGGCACGTCGTAGCCCTCCATCTGGATATGGGCAGGCACATGGATATCATCCCAGCTCTTACAACAGTAGTCTGTCCGCTCAAACCCAGGACGCGCGGACTGATAATTCCTTGCATAATGGAACTTCCACAGTCCGTTCAGGCTCTCCCTGAACACTTCATACCCTGCCTCCATATCTGATACAGACGCATAATACCTGTGATCCGAATGTGCGTCAAGCCTCCCGTCACGGAAATACTGCGGATCCTTTACCTTCTCATAATCAAATACTCGGTCCATTGTCACTTCTTACCTCCTTAAATACATACTGAAACTATAATTCCCCATTACGACTTACTTACACTATAACACACGATATGAAATGCCACAATATAAGATTCTGCCGTAATGGAGGCAACCGCCGGACATGCACGTCCGGCCTGTTGCTCACAGGAACAGCAACACAGTCTGCCTGCTAATATGTTAAGTATTATATTATGGATGGACAAAAGAAAGTGTAATATGTTAAACTACATAATATAATATTTCGAAACACACTCTGGTATCCGGCAGGGGGTTCTGCGCATATACGCCGGCAGATACCATTTCGAAACGATTATGAATAACTACAGAACAGGTGAACATCATGCCGATACATTACAGAAATTCTCCCGTCAACGAACCTTTTACCTTTGATTCCGTCGGATGCCGCTGGAGCCAGGACCGTGTGGTCCGTCCCAGAGGCTTTCCGCTCTACCACTATCTCCAGACCGAAAAGGGCCGGGGGATCGTGAAGGTCCAAGGAACCGAATATGTCTTAAGCGAAGGAGAAGGGCTTCTGATCGCGCCTTTCCTGCATCATTCCTATATGAAGGACACAGCTGAATGGCTGACGGCCTTTGCTACATTCACAGGCACAATCGACAGCAGCATTGACAAGCTGGTGGGGACCCGGCCTGTCGTATTCATCGAGAAGGAACAGGGCGCTCTGATCGGAGCGTTGATTGATAATATCTCAAAGAACTGGGAGTCCCTGTCCACAGATCCCCATACGCTTTCACTGCAATGCTACGGTCTTCTGATGCATTTTACCAACAGCAGACATACCCGCGCCCTGACTGACGAGCCGTTGTATCTGCGGTATGTCGCCCCTGTGATAAGAGAGATTGAAACGAGTTTTGCCCTGGAACTGACCGTGCAGGAGTTAAGCGGCCGGGTGTACGTTACGCCCCAGTATCTCTCCCGGCTGTTCCGCCGTTTTCTTGGATGCTCTGCCTACGAATATCTGACCACCTTCCGCATCAACAAGGCGCGGGAATTCTTAGTCTCCAGGCCGGACATGGAGGTTCAGCAGATTGCGGGCGAGACCGGATTCTCCGACACCAGCCACTTCATCGCCATGTTTAAGAAGATCACCGGATTCACACCTCTTGAGTTCCGGAAGCTGAACTGAATTGCCGGCCCCGTGCTCCGTCCGGTCAGAAACCGGACGAACGGGCTGCCCCGCAGATACGGCTATGCTATAAGCCATGTAACACCATCCAACAAATACAGACGCCCGGACTCTGTATATATACGGGCGCAGACAGGAGGAAGAACAGTATGTACAATTATAAAATCGTAGAACAGGTAATCAGAAAACCCCGGCCGCTCTCAGGCGTCCTTCGGACGGTCATGATCGTTTTTGCAGTAATTCTTCTGCTTCTTGGCATTACCCTCTCCCAGGGATTCATGCTGCCGGGTTTTCTGCTTGTAGTTCTTTACTATTTCTACAGCACCTACAGCCAGAAGGAATACGAATACATCCTGGAGGAGAATCATCTGACCATCGACGTAATCTTCGGGAAAAAGCACCGCAAATCCGCCCATTATCTCGACATGGAGGCTCTCGAGGTCCTTGCCCCCAACTGGCACAATGCCGTGGCGGCCTACCGAAAGAACGGAGGAAGCATTACTCTGCCCAAATATGATTACACCTCCTACGAGGATGACACGCCCTTCTACACCATGATCATCACGGAGAACCGCCAGAAGATCAAGCTTCTGCTGGATTTAAGCGACAGCATGCTGCAGATGATCAAGAGACGATATCCGGACAGAGTATTTCTCGAATAGTTTCCCTGACGCGGTTTATTTCTTATTTTTATAGTATCACCATATTCACCAAAAACCATGTCACTTATTGTCGAATCTCATACAGAAAAACTATATTTGGTTGTTTTTGCGTACTATACAGTTGTTTATGCTAACTTTTGGCACGTTTATATTGATATAATGTCCTCAATGAAAAGAACTTTGAAAAAGGAGGACAAAGATTATGAAGAAAAAGTTACTTTCAGTGTTACTCGCAGGTGCTATGGTTCTTTCCCTCGCTGCATGCGGCGGAGGCGGTTCTGATGAGGGCGGTTCAGGCGGAGATTCCGGTTCTGACGAGGGAGGCTCCTCAGGCGGGGACAAGCTTGTCGTATGGACCTGGGATCCGGCCTTCAATATTCCGGCGATTGAGGAAGCGGGCAAGATCTATAAGGACACCGTGAATGATAAGTTCGAGCTTGAGGTTGTCGAGACTCTGTCCGACGACTGTGAGACAAAGCTTCAGACCTGCGCCGAGTCCGGAGATTTCGGCACGATGCCGGATATCGTCCTGATGCAGGATAACTCTTACCAGAAGTTCGTATCCTTCTATCCGGAAGCATTTACGGACCTTACCGACAGCGGGATTGATTTCTCACAGTTTGCAGAAGGTAAGTTAAGCTACTCCACAGTAGACGGCAAGAACTATGGCGTACCTTTCGATAACGGCGCGGTTGTTTCCTGCTACCGTACAGACATTCTTGATCAGGCAGGATACACGATTGCCGACATCACTGATATCGACTGGGATAAGTTCATCGAGATCGGTAAGGTTGTAAAGGAGAAGACCGGCAAGTACATGCTGTCAGGACAGGCGAACAGCCAGGATATCATCATGATGATGCTCCAGTCCGCAGGCGCTTCTCTGTTCAACGAAGACGGAACACCGAACCTGGTTGGCAACGATCCTCTGAACGAGTGTATCGATATCTACCAGAAGATGGTTAAGGAAGGCATCTTCTACGAGGTAAATGAGTGGGATGAGTACGTATCTTCTATCACCAACGAGCAGTGTGCAGGAACCATCAACGGTAACTGGATCATGGCTACGATCATGGGCATGGAAGACACCGCTGGTAAGTGGGAGATCACCAATATGCCTAAGCTTACGAAGACAGCCGATGCTACGAACTACTCCAACAACGGCGGATCTTCCTGGTATGTAACCTCCAACTGCAAGAACACAGAGCTTGCTTTTGATTTCCTTGCCAAGACCTTCGCAGGAAGCGAAGACCTGTATGCGAACATTCTTCCTACTACCGGCGCGATCGGTACATGGGGACCTGCAGGTGAGTCCGATGCTTATCAGGCTCCGCAGGAATTCTGGAATGACCAGCCAATCTACTCAACGATTGTAGAGTACGCCGAGAAGACACCTACCAACAACACAAGCGCTTACTACTATGATGTTCGTGAGGTTATCTCAACGGCAATCCAGGATATTATGACCGGCGGCAACGCTGACGACATTCTGGAACAGGCTCAGGCAGATGCTGAATTCTACTACGAATAAGTTATTTTGTCGGATGTGCCGGGGAACCGCCATGCGGTTCCCCTTTTTGTACACAAAAGTTTACGGTTTGTTCTGTACAGAACGCCGGATGGAACGAATCGTAATTACAGAGGTTACCATATTGCACAAGAATGCAACAGGTAACAAGCTTTGAGAACCAAGGGGGTTTGAAGATGGAACAGAAAAAGAAAGGTATGACCCTGATTGCAAAGCAGAAAGCCGCCGGATGGGCTTTCCTCACTCCGGCAACACTGATGATTGCAGTCATGAGTTTCTATCCCATGATAAGAGCCTTTATCCTCTCCTTACAGACAGGAAAAGGTGCGAACTACAGATTTACCGGTTTTTCCAATTATGCACGTATGTTTGAAGACAGGGTATTCCTGCGTTCCGTAGGAAATACATTCTTCTACCTGGCAATCCAGGTACCGATCATGCTGGTGCTTGCAATCCTGCTTGCACAGCTTTTGAACAACAAGGATCTCCGATTCAAAGGTCTTTTCCGTACATGTGTATTCCTGCCATGTGCTACATCACTGGTTTCTTATGCGATTATTTTCCGTTTCCTGTTCGCGCAGGACGGGCTGGTAAATAACGCATTAGTCAAATTAGGAATATTAAGCCACGGATATAATTTCCTTGGAACCGCCTGGTCGGCAAAGATGGTTATCATCATCGCACTGGTCTGGAGATGGACCGGATACAACATGGTATTCTATCTTGCGGGTCTTCAGAATATCGAATATTCTGTTTATGAGGCCGCGAAAATCGATGGTGCGAATGGCTGGAAGACATTCTGGGGCATTACCGTACCGCTTCTGAAACCGACAATTATCATGACATTCATCATGTCAATTAACGGAACATTACAGTTGTTCGACGAGTCTGTCAACTTAACCAACGGCGGACCTGCCAATGCGACCATCACAATGTCCCACTATATCTATAATACATGTTTCCTGCGTGCGCCTAACTTCGGTTACGGAAGCGCCATGGCATTCTTTGTATTTATCATCGTTGCCGTATTAGCATTTATTAATCTGAAAGTAGGTGATACACGTGACTGAGAAGAAGAACAAATCCATGATTCAGCGCAGACTGATTCCTACCTACATATTTTTGACGATTTTTTCCATTATTTCGGTGTTTCCGTTCCTGTGGATGATATCCGCCGCTACGAATAACTATATAGACATCTCCAAGGGACGTCTCATGCCCGGCTCATTCGCGGCAGAGAATTTCCGCAATCTGGTTGCACAGCAGCCGCTGGCGCGCGCGATGACGAACTCTTTCGTATACGCCATCTCCGTGACGATCATCTGTCTGTTTATCTGTTCACTGGCCGGATACGGATTCGAGGTTTATCATGACAAGTGGAAGGATAAGTTATTCTCCATCCTGCTGCTTGCGATGATGGTTCCCCAGGTGGCAACCATGATCCCGTTGTTCCAGATGTTTTCCAAAGCAAAGCTTCTGAACACGACCATCGGGTTCTTCCTTCCTATGATATCGACGCCGTTCATGATCATGATGTTCCGGCAGAACGCCAGAGCATTTCCGATTGACATCATCGAAGCGGCGCGTATCGACGGACTGAATGAGATACAGATCTTCTTCCGCATGTTCTTCCCGACTATGAGATCTACTTATGCGGCTGCCGCGGTTATTACATTCATGAATTCCTGGAATGCATACCTGTGGCCGAAGGTAATCATGACCGACGGTAAGTCTCTTAATATGGTAATGCTCATTGCCAATACCATCGGAGGCTACAAGATCGACTACGGTATGATCATGATGGGCGTATTGTTCTGTTCGATTCCGACAATGATCGTATTCTTCGTACTACAGAAGCAGTTCGCAGAAGGTATCACCGGCGCTGTGAAATAGAGGCCATTTTCCGTTTAAGTTTATCAGGGTATCGAACCTTATATATGAAGTTTGATTATGATATATGAATCTAAAAGCCGGCCAGAGCAGGATTTCCTGCCCTGGCCGGCTTTTCATACTTTACTTTGCAGTTATTTTACTTTGCAGTTATTTTACTTTGCAGCTATTTACTTTTCGGTTATTATACTTCTCAGTTATTATACTTCTCAGTTATTCTATAACCTGCCTGCCGCTTCCCGGATCATCTTCTTACACTTCTCAATCTGCGGAAGGTCTTCCGGAATCACAGACGGCAGCGGCTTACGGACTCCGCCAAGCTTGAGTCCCTCGTCTTTCAGGATTTCCTTCATCACCGCATACAGATTCCCGTGACACGCGCACATCTCATAGATGATCCGGTCCGCCTGATACTGAATCTCGCGCGCCTGTCTTAACTCGCCTGCATTCACAAGCTCCATGATCTTCAGATAAAGTTCCGGCATAACCGCATACGTCCCGCCGATCCCGCCATCCGCGCCGATAGCAAGTCCGCTTACAAGCTGCTCATCCGGGCCGTTGAATATCACGCAATCCTCTCCCCTTACGTCTTTAAACATCTGAATATCCTGAACCGGCATGGAAGAATTCTTCACGCCGATCACCCTTGGGTTCTTAAGCATCTCCTGATAGAGAGACATACCAAGCGCCACTCCCGCCAGCTGCGGGATGTTATAGATGATAAAGTCCGTATCCGGAGCCGCCGAACTGATATCATTCCAATATTCTGCGATGGCATGATCCGGCAGATGGAAATAGATCGGCGGAATGGATGCAATCGCATCCACTCCTGTACTCTCTGCATGTGCAGCCAGTTCCATGCTGTCCGCCGTATTATTACATCCCACATGCGCGATAATCGTAATCTTCCCTTTCGCTTCCAGCATTACATTTTCCAGTATGACTTTTCTTTCCTCCTTGCTCTGGTAGATACACTCGCCAGAAGAACCGCATACATACAGCCCCTTAACCCCTTTGCCGATCAGATACCGGGTAAATTCCCGGGTCCTTTTGGGGCTTACACTGCCGTCGTCCTCGTAGCAGGCATAAAAAGCAGGGATAATTCCTTTATATTTTTCCAGATTTTTCATATGATCTTCACTCCTGTTATTTAATCTCGGCAACCTTTACCTTCCTGTTCTCTTTGACAGACAGGGTAAGGGCGTCTGCCGTCGCGATCGCCGCCCGTGCCGCGGAGCCGTTCAATAACGGCTTAAACTCTTCATCTACTGCCGCGCCGTGCATGATCTCATTGAAGTATCTCATCTCATTCTTCATGATGCTGTGCAGCCACATCGGAGGCTTCTTCCCCGGCTTGCCGTACATGATCGCGCCGTCCATCTCCGTACCGTGATAGATCCTTGTACGGTCGTCGTCCTCTTCCTTCGTCTCATGCACCAGGTAATGCTCTTCTCCCGCTTCTGTCTTTACCGTCATTCCCACGTTCGCCATATCAAGCCGGATCGCGCCCTTCGTTCCCTGGATCAGCACATAGTGCTCCGGCCAGTGGAACGCGGAACCATATTCCAGAACGGCGAATTTCCGGTTCGGGAATTCCAGGCTGATAAAGAGCATATCGTCCTCGTCGCCAAACTGCTCGCCTCTGTGCGCCACATTTCCGCCCATCATGATCACAGACTCCGGTTCCCCCATAATGAACTGGATACAGTCCAGCTCATGGATATGATGGTACAGATGTCCCCCTGATTTTGCACGGATCTTCTTCCAGCTGATGGATTCCTGCGGCTCCTCCCATCCGTTTCTCGCGGAATGGCAGTAAAGGACGTCCCCGATCACACCCTCGTTGATCAGCTTCTTCGCATGCCTGACGCCGCGGAAGAAGTTCATGACATGCCCCGCCATAAATGTCACACCATGCTTCTCGCATGCCTTCACCATCTCGTCGCAGTCCGCATAGGACAATGCGATGGGTTTCTCGCAGAATACATGCACGCCATGCTCCGCAGCCTTGACTACCGGCTCCTTATGCAGATAATTCGGCGAAGCGACGATTACCGCGTCCACATCTTCACGGCTAAACAGTGTATCCAGGTCTGTCTCCACATCACATCCCAGCTCTTCTGCGATCACCTCTGCATTCTCCGGATCATACACCGCCGTAATCGCGGCTCCTTCCTGTTCCTTCATGATCCGTCCAAGCTCTGCCCCAAAGTAACCTGTACCAACTACCGCGTAACCTATATTTTTCATTTTGATATCTCCTCTGAATTATAATTAAATCTTTACTTTATGAAACCTTCTGTCATACCGCCAATTATGATCGCAGCATTATTTTACCGAACCTTCCGTCATACCGCCGGCAATGTATTTCTGGATAAACATGAAGAATACTACCGACGGGATCACTACCAATGTAGAAGCGGCCATCATACTGCCCCAGTCAAGTATCTCCGCTCCCTGCAGAGATCTTAACGCTACGGACACCGTCATCAGCTCCGTACTGTTGATCAGGATCAACGAATACAGGAATTCATTCC
>CAMSTW010000076.1 GCA_947063855.1 uncultured Dorea sp. | reverse complement strand
TGAAAGAGACTCTGTCCTTTGGAACTTGACAGGAATGAGGCGTCACCGACTGAGAGCGCCCCTTGAGGAATAAGGACAATAGGGAACACTCTGGAGCAGACCGGTTGAACCTCCAGCGAGCCATAAGGCGGCAGAGCATTGCAGGGACTTTGAAGTCATCGTGCAGGATATTCGTGAAGGCTTAGGAGAGAGTAGGCCGGTACGTGGACGCGCGTTAAGCGTAAGAGGGGAATCCTGATGTGTCAGATCGATTTCTGACAGGGATTCAATGCGGGTGGTACCGCGGATAGTATCAGATATCCGTCCCGGAATACAGTCATGTATTCCGGGACTTTTTACGTTCTGATGTATGTGGATATGGTCCTTGACGGATGCATGACAGGAAACTAGTTTTATGACGCAAGTGGTGTGGATCAGGCAGTTTGGGAATGCGACTTCCAGCCAGATGGCGTACTAGTACAGCTTTGCATTAATTCTTGAGTAATAAGCACCCACACTTCAAGATTAATGCAAAGCTGTACCAGGGACTCCTGAGATGCAGCAGGGCGTCGGTCACAGCAAGAAGGAGGACGAACATGGATTATTTAACAGGCGTAAGACCAAAAGAGACATTGGAGATTAGCGAGTTACTTAAGGGTGCCAAACCCGGGCAGAAGGTAAAGACCAATGGGGCAGTCCATACAATCCGCGACATGGGGACGGTAGCATTCGTAATCTTAAGGAAAAGAGAAGGTCTGCTTCAGTGTGTCTACGAGGAAGGGATTGCAGAATTTAAACTGAAAGACATCAAGGAAGCAGCGGCTATAGAGATTGAAGGCACATTAGAGAGAAATGAGAAGGCGCCGAACGGCATCGAGATCCGTATGGAAAAGCTTCGGATTTTGAGCGAGCCGGCGGACGCAAGGATGCCCCTTGCGATCTCTAAGTGGAAGCTTAAGACCTCTCTGGAGGCGAAGCTTGACTACCGTTCCATTTCTCTCAGGAACATAAGGGAGCGCGCGAAGTTCAGGATTCAGGAGGGGCTTACCCGGGCGTTTCGGGATTTCCTCTACAGCCAGGGCTTCACGGAGATCCACACGCCGAAGATCGGCGCGAAGGGAGCGGAGGGCGGAGCGAATATCTTCAAGCTCGATTATTTCCACCGTCCGGCGGTGCTGGCGCAGAGCCCGCAGTTCTATAAGCAGATGATGGTGGGCGTGTTCGACCGGGTATTCGAGACGGCGCCTGTATTCCGGGCGGAGAAGCACAACACGAAGCGCCACCTGAACGAATATACCAGCCTGGATTTTGAGATGGGGTATATTGACGGGTTTGAGGATATCATGGCGATGGAAACCGGGTATCTGCAGTATGCCATGGAGCTGCTTTCTAAGGATTATGCGAAGGAACTTAAGATTCTTGACATTACCCTGCCGGATGCCAGACAGATTCCCTCGGTGAAGTTTGGCGAGATTAAGGAGGCCGTGTCCGAAAGGTACGGGCATAAGATGAGGAACCCGTTTGATCTGGAACCAGAGGAAGAACAGCTGATCGGCCAGTATGCGAAGGAAGAGTGGGACAGTGATTTTGTATTTGTGACGCACTATCCGTCTAAGAAGCGTCCCTTCTATGCCATGGATGATCCGGAGGATACGAGATACACGCTGAGCTTCGATCTTCTGTTCAAGGGCATGGAGGTCACGACAGGCGGACAGAGAATCCATGATTACCGGATGCTGACGGAGAAGCTTGCGGCGAGAGGAATGACCGAAGAAGGGATGGAGGATTATCTTGATACATTCAGGCACGGGATGCCGCCGCACGGGGGGCTTGGAATCGGCCTGGAGCGTCTGACGATGAAGCTTATAGGAGAAGATAACGTGCGTGAGACCACATTATTCCCGCGGGATTTGAAGAGGCTTGAGCCGTAGGAGGCATAAAAATCTTTCAAACACGCTCTGGGAGAAAGATTTCTAACCGGATGGAGAAGGTGGGTATTAACACGAAAGGAGAGAAGATATGGCGAATAAGATCTCAGATGAGACAATCGAATATGTAGGAATTCTGGCAAAATTAGAGCTGTCCGGCGAGGAAAAGGAGAACGCCAAGGCAGATATGGAGAAGATGCTGGATTATATAGACATTTTGAATGAACTGGATACGGACGGGGCAGAGCCGATGTCGCATGTGTTTCCCGTTCACAATGTATTCAGGGAGGACGCAGTAAGCGGCGTGGACGGGAGCGCAGATACCCTTGTCAATGCGCCCCTTAAGAAGGACAACAGCTTCAAGGTTCCCAAGACAATCGGATAGGAGGTGCCGGGGATGGATATCACAAGTTTGACAGCAGTAGAATTGGGAAAAAAGATCAAGGCAAGAGAAATCTCTGTGGCGGATGCGGTAAAAGCCTCGCTGGATCAGATCGAGAGAGTCGAGAAGGCCGTGCACAGCTTTGTGACCGTTGACAGGGAAGGCGCGCTGAGACGGGGGGAAGAGGTGCAGAAGCAGATAGACGACGGAAGTCTTACCGGACCGCTGGCGGGCGTTCCGGCAGGGATTAAGGATAACCTGTGTACGAAGGGAATGCCGACCACCTGCAGTTCGAAGATTCTTGAGAATTTCAGGCCTACATTTACGGCAGAAGCAGTCAGGAATCTTGAGAGGGCAGGCGCGGTCGTCATCGGGAAGACGAATATGGATGAATTCGCCATGGGGAGTACGACCGAGACTTCGTATTTTGGCGTAACGAGAAATCCCTGGAACCTTGCGCATGTTCCGGGCGGTTCCTCCGGCGGTTCCTGTGCGGCAGTGGCGACAGAGGAATGCCCCTTTGCACTGGGCTCGGATACCGGAGGGTCGATCCGTCAGCCCAGTGCGTTCTGCGGAGTGACGGGGATCAAGCCGACTTACGGCACGGTGTCCCGCTATGGACTGATTGCATATGGTTCGTCCCTGGACCAGGTGGGGCCGATTGCGAAGGATGTGACAGATTGTGCGGCGATTCTGGAAGTGATTGCCTCCTATGATTCAAAGGACAGCACGTCAATTGACCGTAAGAGACCGGGATATGATTTCACAAGCGCTTTGATAAATGATGTAGAGGGGATGCGGATAGGCATTCCGAAGGATTATTTTGGCGAGGGGCTTAACTGTGAGGTCAAAGAGAAGATTCTGGCGGCAGTCAGGGTATTGGAAGAACGGGGCGCCGTGGCGGAGGAGTTCGACTTAAGCCTGGTTCCCTATGCGATTCCGGCCTATTATGTGATTGCTTCCGCGGAAGCAAGCTCGAACCTGTCGCGGTTTGACGGGGTAAAATACGGCTATCGCGCAGAAGACTACGAGGGACTCCACAACATGTACAAGAAGACTCGTTCCGAAGGATTCGGAGCGGAGGTGAAACGCCGGATCATGCTGGGTTCCTTTGTTCTAAGTTCCGGATATTACGACGCGTATTATCTGAAGGCGCTGCGGACAAAAGCAATGATCAAGCAGGCCTTTGACCAGGCGTTCGTGAGATACGACGTGATCGTCGCGCCGGCGTCCCCAACGACAGCGCTTAAGCTGGGACACAGCTTAAGCGACCCGGTGAAAATGTACCTGGGAGACATCTATACGGTGGCCATGAATCTGGCGGGGCTGCCGGGAATCAGCATTCCGGTGGGGACGGATTCCAAAGGCCTGCCGGTGGGAATGCAGATTATCGGAAATTGTTTCGAGGAAAAGAAGATAATCCGGGCGGCGTATACATTTGAGCAGACGCGGGCTTATGAACGGCCGGAACTTGCGAAATACCCGGATAAACTGCGGGAAGGACTGCCAAAGGGCCTGGCAGATGAACGGAGTAAGAAGGACGGGCAGGCAGATGACCAGGCGGCAGGAAGAGCAGACGGCCGGCAAATAAGAAGCAGGGAAGGAGGCGGAGAATAATGGCAAAACAATATGAGACCGTAATCGGACTGGAAGTCCATGTAGAGCTTGCGACTAAGACGAAGATTTTCTGCTCCTGCAGCACGGAATTCGGAGGGGCGCCCAACACCCATACCTGTCCGGTGTGCACAGGGATGCCGGGGGCTCTGCCCGTATTAAATAAGAAGGTAGTGGAATATGCCATGGCGATCGGTCTGGCAACCAATTGTGAGATTACGAGGGTCTGCAAATTCGACCGCAAGAACTATTTCTATCCGGATAACCCTCAGAACTACCAGATTTCCCAGTTGTATCTTCCGATTGCAAGAAATGGTTTCGTAGAGATAGAGACAGGAAGTACGAAGAAAAAGGTCCGCATCCATGAGATGCATATGGAAGAGGACGCCGGGAAACTCATCCATGACGAGTGGGACGATACCTCGCTGGTCGATTACAACCGAAGCGGAGTTCCCCTTGTGGAGATCGTATCGGAACCGGATATGCGCTCGGCAGATGAAGTAATCGCCTATCTGGAGAAACTGCGCACGATCATCCAGTATCTGGGCGCGTCAGACTGTAAGCTCCAGGAAGGTTCCATGCGGGCAGACGTCAACCTGTCCGTGCGGGAAGCAGGAACGGAACCATTCGGTACGAGAACAGAGATGAAGAACTTAAACTCCTTCAAGGCGATTGCAAGAGCCATAGAGGGAGAGCGGGAACGCCAGATTGAACTGTTAGAAGCGGGAAAATCCGTAATCCAGGAGACCAGGAGGTGGGATGACAACAAGGAATCCTCTTACGCCATGCGCTCCAAGGAGGATGCACAGGATTACCGGTATTTCCCGGAGCCGGATCTTGTACCAATCGTGATCAGCGACCAGTGGATCGATCAGATCCGTGCAAGGCAGCCGGAGCTTCGGACGGAGAAGCTGGAGCGTTATAAGAAGGAATTCGATATTCCGCAGTACGATGCGGAGATTATCACCAGCTCCAAGCATATGGCAGATATCTTCGAGGCGGCCGCGGCAATCTGCGGGAAGCCAAAGAAAGTGTCCAACTGGCTGATGGTGGAGACACTGCGCCTGTTGAAGGATCATGGGATGGAGCCGGAGGATCTGAGATTTTCCCCGGAGAACCTGGCGAAGCTGGTAAGCTTGACGGAATCCGGCGCTATTAACAGTTCGGTTGCGAAAGAAGTGTTTGAGAAGATCTTTGCAGAGGATGTTGACCCGGAGGCTTATGTGGAAGAGCACGGGCTTAAGATGGTCAACGATGAAGGGGCGCTTGAAGAAGTGCTTAAGAAGGTGATCGCAGATAATCCCCGGGCGGTGGAAGACTATCGCGGCGGGAAAGAGAAGGCGCTTGGAGCCCTGGTGGGGCAGACGATGAAGCTTATGAAAGGCAAGGCGAATCCGGGACTTGTGAACCAGAAGCTTAAGGAGATGCTTTAAGCGATTGCTGACACCCCGCTGTCGAACTTTTGCCTAGTACAGCTTTGCATTAATTCTTGAGTAATAAGCACTCGCTATCCGTGCCATCTGCACGTTTATTAACCTGGACGTAGCCCGTTACGTTGCTAAGCGCCAGCGGCGCTTGTCCGGCAAGAACCAAAACGGAGTGTAGAACGTCGGTTAAGAGACGCACAGCAGACACGAATATCGAGCACTATTACTTCAAGATTAATGCAACGCTGTACCAGCCATTTTATCAGGTCGATTTCTGTCTGATGATAGAGCGCTTGTATCAAATCACACGACAGCCTCTATGATGGTCTTGCCGCCAAGCCTGATTTCTTTTACGCCGGTTTTTTTATTCTTATTAAAATTAAAGCTGAGCAAATACCCCTTATCTTTATGATAATATTCCAGATAATCGGTCAGTTGTTTCTCACCCCGCGCGTTGTATTCATTGCCGTACCACTTTTTTAACTCAATAATGTATTGCTCCCCGAGATAATCTACAATAACATCCGTGCGCCTTGCATCTCTTGTCTGGGCTTCAATGTAATAATTGCCCGTTCCATTGATGATTGGACGCAAAAACATCAGGAAAATCTTACGTCCATGTTTTTCAATGAATTTGTCATCGTTTTCGCTGTAAATATCATTAAAATACTCAACAAACTTTTTCAGCGTCATATCCATGTCGAGCCGGCCGTCGTGGATAAAATAATTCTTATCAAGCTGTGCCATAGCGCCGATCTTGCTTGAAAGCTCTTCCTCTGAAAGGAAATAATTATACAGGCGCATTTCAAAAATACGGTTTGCAATCTGTATTTTTCCATTCTTGTTGGTCACATATCCGAACATGCGTGAAAGGTTGATCTCTTTCGTATCCGGATTGTATGAGAATTCATTTCCCTGGAACAGGATCGCATGAAACATCTGCTTTATCGACGGATATTCTTCGATATGCCGGACCATGCTTTCAAATAGCGGGGCGGCGCTGAGTAACAGGTTTTTCACAGCTTCCTCGACGGCAGCCTCAGACCAGAATTTTGGAATGAACTTTTCATCGATATATTTACAGATTGATGAAACCAGAACAGGATAGCCGGACGTATACTGATAGATTTCTTCTGCTATAACTGGTATATTCATCCCGGTATGGTGTTCGGCTTCATATTCTTCCAGCATAGACGCGATCTGTACAGATGAGAAACTCATATCCATATCAAAATCCGCGGCAATGTTCCAGGGGCTGTTATACAGGTGATCCGTCTCGGAACGAAGTTTTAATTTCAGATTCTTAATATCATATACGCCGGCAAGGATTACGGAATGGAAAGTCGGCGTTTCCTCACGTTCCAGATAATACCCGCGAAGCTGTGCCAGAAAATCAAGAAATACCTGATTGTTACTTGCACTGTCAACTTCATCAATGATCAGAATAACAGGACAGGGGCTGATTTCACACATTTTGCTCAGACAGTCGAATAACTCCATCATACCTGTATTTGAATCTTGATTGACGAAGCCGGATAATAATTCCTGTAATTCCCCATTGCTCTCTGACGGCGCTGTGAGGAGCGCTGATGCCAGTTTTTTGGCAAATGCTTTTGAAAATGCGGTCTCATTCTCAAAATTTGCTGTGGTCAGCTTTTGGAAATCAAGTGAGAATATTATATAATCTTTTTCCAGATATTTGGCAAGAGCTTTCAGCGTTGTGGTTTTTCCATACTGCCGTCCCCTGTTGATAACAAAATATTCTCCGCTGTCAATATACGTTTCTTTGATTACCTTCAATCTGTCGTCGAGTTTTACCATATAGTGTTTTTGTGGATTACAGAAACCGGTCGTGTTAAATCTGCGTGCCATTAGCCTACCCTCCGTCACTGAGAACTATATTGTTATTCTAACATTGCATATAGAATGTGTAAAGTGCCCGTAAACAGAACGTCTGAAGAAAAAGGAATGTGTAAAATGTCCGTAAACAGCTTGTCTGATGAAAAAGATTTGTCAGATTTAGGGATGTCATTTGCCGGCGGATGTGATATGATATGGATGGACATATAACGAATATGAATAATCTATATAGACAGATGGCATAACAGGTTATTCAGAAAGCTGAGAAGAAGGAGATACTGTATGGGAGGATTTTTTGGCGTTGCATCAAAAAGGGATTGTGTATTAGAGCTTTTTTATGGTGTGGATTACCACTCACATCTTGGAACGCGGCGGGGCGGGATGGCTACCTATGGGGAGGACGGTTTCAACCGGGCCATTCATAACATTGAGAATTCTCCGTTCCGGACGAAGTTCGACCGGGATGTCGGAGAGATGAAGGGAAGCATCGGAATCGGATGTATATCGGATTTTGAGCCGCAGCCGCTTCTGATCTGTTCCAGACTTGGCAGCTTTGCCATTACGACGGTGGGGAAGGTCAATAATTATGACGAACTGCTGAGACAGCTGTATGATAATTCACGCTCACATTTTCAGGAGATGACGAACGGACAGGTGAATGTGACAGAGCTGATCGCGGCACTGATCTGTGAGAAGGATTCGATCGTAGAAGGAATCGAATATGTTCAGGATATCGTGGAGGGGTCTATGACCCTGCTCCTTATGACGAAGGAGGGTATCTATGCGGCGCGTGACCGCTACGGGAGGACGCCGCTGGTGGTAGGGCATAAGGACGATGCATACTGCGTGTCTTTTGAGAGCCATGCGTATATCAATCTGGGATATAAGGATTACAAGGAGTTAGGGCCGTCAGAGATTGCGTACATTACTCCGGAAGGGGTAGAGACGCTTCGGGAACCACGCAGGGAGATGCGGATCTGTTCTTTCCTGTGGGTTTATTACGGGTATCCGACCTCTTCATATGAAGGGGTGAATGTAGAAGAGATGCGTTACAAGTGTGGAAGCATGCTTGCCAGGCGGGACGGTGACAGTGTGCATCCGGATGTGGTGGCAGGCGTGCCGGATTCCGGTATTGCCCATGCGATTGGGTATGCCAACGAGTCGGGGATTCCATATGCAAGGCCATTCATCAAGTATACGCCCACCTGGCCCAGGTCCTTTATGCCGACGAACCAGAGCCAGAGGAATCTCATTGCGCGTATGAAGCTGATTCCGGTACAGGCGCTGATCGAGAATAAGAAGCTTCTGCTGATTGATGATTCCATCGTGCGCGGGACACAGCTTCGTGAGACGACGGAATTCTTATATAACAGCGGTGCGAAAGAGGTACATGTCCGTCCGGCGTGTCCGCCGCTTCTGTATGGGTGCAAGTATCTGAACTTCTCGCGGTCTAAGTCGGAGATGGAACTGATTACGAGACAGATGATCAAGAAGAGAGAAGGAGAGGACTGCCCCCAGGAGGTTCTGGACGAGTATGCGAATCCCTGCTCCTGTAAGTATGCGCAGATGCTTGAGGATATCAGGCAGCAGCAGAACTTTACGACGCTCAGGTTCCACAGGCTGGATGATCTGCTGGAATCCATCGGGATCGAGCCGTGTAAGGTGTGTACGTATTGCTTCAACGGGAAAGAGTAGATGGAGGGAGAGTATAGGGCTGATTAATCGGCGCAGCCTGTATATTGCCTTTGGCAGGAAACAGGAAGAGGTTTAGGCGAACAGACGAAGAAGGAGGCTGCCGGAGAACAAACGGTTTGTAAAGGAAGAAACTGTTTGTTTTCCGGCAGCCTCTTTATACGATGATATATCGTTACACGGCAAGCGGGTTTGGTGTCACGTGGCTTATTTCAGGAACATGCGTATCAATCTGGCATTCATCTTCTTGTAAGGCTGATACCTCATCGGCAGATCGATCCACGTCTTCTTATCCACAATACTCTTTTCGTGTGAAAATGTCCTGAATCCGTCTTTCCCGTGATAGGATCCCATTCCGCTCTCGCCGAATCCGCCGAATCCCATCTCACAGGTGGCAAGATGGATGATGGTATCGTTGATACAGCCGCCTCCGAAGCCGCAGCGTGAAGTCACCTTTTTCGCAGCCTGCCTGTCATTGGTGAAGATATAAAGCGCCAGTGGGTGAGGCATGGAATTGATATTGCGGATTGCTTCATCCAGCGAATCATAGGTCAGGACCGGCATCAGAGGCCCGAAGATCTCTTCTTGCATCACGGCGTCGCCAAAGGTGACATTGTCGATGACGGTCGGTTCAATCCTGAGAGCGGCGCGGTCAGATTTCCCTCCCCAGACGACCTTATTCTGGTCGATCAGTCCCGTGATGCGGCTAAAATGCTTCTCATTGATGATATTTCCATAATCTGCGCGTTCCAGAGGCTGTTTGCCATACTGCTTCTGAATCTGTCTCTTGATCTCCTTTACCAGACGGTCCTTCACGGCGCGGTCACAGTAGATATAATCCGGCGCGACACAGGTCTGCCCGCAGTTTAAGAACTTGCCGAAGACGATCCGTCTGGCCGCAAGCTTTAAGTTGGCGCTTTTTTCCACGATACAGGGACTCTTTCCGCCAAGCTCCAGGGTGACGGGCGTCAGGCGGGCCGCGGCCTGTCTCATGACTTCCCTGCCGACCGCCTGGCTTCCGGTGAAGAAGATATAATCGAAATGCTCTCCGAGAAGACAGGTATTCTCAGAGCGTCCGCCGTTGACGACACAGACATACTGTTCCTCAAAGCATTCCCGGATAATCCTTGCGATCACTTCGCTGGTGCAGGGGGAATACGCGCTCGGCTTGAGAACGGCCGTATTTCCCGCCGCAAGGGCGTCCACAAGGGGATCCAGGGTCAGAAGAAACGGGTAATTCCAGGGACTCATGATCAGCGCCACCCCATAAGGGGACGGCTTTTTATAGCTTCTGGAATGAAACTGCGCAAGGGGCGTCATCACAGTCCGTTCTCTAGCAAAAGAACGGATATGCTTCAGCATGTAGCTGATCTCACTGAGAACCAGTCCGCTCTCACACATATAGCTCTCGAAGCTGCTCTTTCCAAGATCCTTCTTCAGTGCGGCGTCGATCTCAGCCTCATGCTTTAAGATACCGGCTCTCAGCTTCTTTAATGCCTGGATCCGGGCGTCGACGCCAAGGGTGGCGCCGGTGTAGAAATATCTGCGCTGAGAGGTTACAATATTTTTAATTTCCTGTTCAGTCATAATTTATCTCCTTTTGACAGCGTTGCATTCATATCTTGTGTGTTTCACAATATAAGTATTGATTAAAATTCTAATTCCTTTATGAGCAGATAATAGAACCGCTCCAGTTCCTTCGCGTCCATCAGTACCGGCACAGGATAGAGAGGGTTCCCTTCCTTGTCCGCATAGTGGGCAAGCTTGGGGATATCCTCTTCCCTGATCTCGCTTATCGTATCTCCGATACCAAAACGTTTCTTCATATCCCGGATTGCCGCGATGAATTCTTCCGCGGCGATATCATAAGGCGTTCCTTCCCTGGAAATGCCGGCGGCCACGGACAGCTGGTATAATTTCTTATGAATACACGGTCCATAAGCTTCCAGCACGAATGGAAGCAGAACCGCATTGGCAAGGCCGTGGGGCACATTGTATTCCCCGCCCAGGGAATGGGCGACTGCATGGACATATCCCACGTAGGATTTGGTAAATGCGCATCCGGCGTAGTAAGAGGCATGCAGCATGTTCCGTCTTGCGTCGATATCGCTTCCGTTCGTGTAAGCCTTGTCTATATTTTCGAAAATGAGGCTGACCGCCATCAGCGCATTCTTTCTTGTCCCGTAGGTGGTAGATCTTCCGATATATGCCTCCACTGCATGGGTAAGGGCGTCCATTCCGGTGGTCGCTGTAATGAACGGCGGGAGACTTAAGGTAACCTTGGGATCCAGCACGGCATACTTAGGAATCAGCGGGAAATCATTGATCGCGTATTTGTACCGGGTCTGTGCGTCGGTGATTACGGCAGCAAGGGTAGTCTCGCTTCCGGTGCCGGCTGTAGTCGGGATCGCGACCAGAAGGGGGAGCTTCTTGTGCACCTTAAGGATTCCTTTCATACGGGCAAGGGACTGCTTAGGCTTTGCAACCCGTGCGCCGACGGCCTTGGCACAGTCCATACTGGAGCCCCCGCCGAAACCGATGATTGCGTCACAGTGATTGGAATGGTACAATTCCAGAGCCTCGGACACATTGTCTGTGGTCGGGTTGGCCACAGTCTTATCATAGATCGTATAAGACAGATTGCTCTGTGTAAGTACCTTCTCAAGCCGCCTGGTTAGTCCAAGCTTCGTGATCCCGGCGTCTGTGATGACCAGGATATTGCCGCATCTGTGCTTAATAAAAATATCCGGAAGAGCCTTTACGCTGCCGACAATGTCCGGTTTCCGGTACGGAAGAAATGGAAGCGCAATCTTAAGGCCCAATTGAAATGTGCGGCAGTAGAGTTTTCTTACTTTGTTCATGATAGAATACCATCCTTTCTGGCTGAATGTTCCAGCTCTTCACAGAACTTATCCAGGTTGTCAGAGATCAAGTGCAGTACGCGGTAGAAGATATCCCTCTCTTCGGCGGTGATGTCGCGTCCCCCTTCCAATACTGCGCGGAAGATGAGCCGGTTGACCCTCCTCGCCTGTGCGGCTCCGGTATCCGTAAGGAATGCCTTCGAGCGGTATCTTCTCTTGTCCTGCGGAAGATCATAATAGATAAACCCATGCTCCTCAAGATCCGACAGGATCCGTGAGATTCCGGCCTTGTTCTCCTTGCACAGAGAACAGAGATCGGCGGCAGTCAGGCCGTCCGGATATGAACTTAAGAAATAAAGGCACATGACATGGGTGCCCTTAAGCCCGAGGGAACGCATCTCCAGCTTCTTGATTCTCTGGATGTTCTTGTAGATCTGTGATACGCCGGTGGTAAGCTGTTCAAATCTATGGATCATATATCACTCACTTTCTTCATGCGTCAACTTCTTAACCATATAGAATATAGCAAGATAAAGTTGATTTGTCAACATATATGAATATCATCATTATGATGGTTATGATTGAGAATCTGCGTGATTACTTTTCAGACCCATGCCAATCACATTGTTGATTGGTGTGGAGCCAATATAGTTACACAAGTTTATTCACGCCTTCATAGAATGGAGAACTAAATGTTAACAATATGTTGAATGAGAGTTGACAATATGGTATGCTAAGATTTACAGATGACTTACATTTAGAATGTAGGCAGTGTATAGCCATCAGTTTAGAAGGATCAGATGGAAATTATTAATAATCAGGGAAGGTAAGGACAAATGGGATTCGTAAAGGAACTGGAAGAGAAACTGCTGGACGGGAATCAGATCACGAGAGAAGAAGCGATACGATTGTATGAGGAACCATTGGAGGAATTGTGCGCGGCGGCAGACCGGATACGCCGTTTCTTCTGCGGGGATAAATTCGATATCTGTACGATCGTCAACGGTAAGAGCGGCAGGTGCCGGGAAAACTGTAAATATTGCGCCCAATCGGCATATTATCATACATCTGCAAAGGAGTATCCATTATTGGACACAGAGGAGATTGTAACTCAGGCAAAGTATAATGCAGACCGCGGCGTACTTCGATATTCAATCGTGACCTCCGGCAGGGCGCTTAAGGATATGGAGGTGGATCGGATGTGCGATGCAATCCGGGCAATCCGGAAACAGGTAGATATCGAAGTGTGTGTCTCCTTTGGGCTGCTTGACGAAGAGCAGTTCCGTAAGGTGAAGGCGGCGGGGGCGTCCAGAGTACATAATAATTTAGAGACATCCCGCAGGAATTTCCCCAATGTATGTACCACACATACATTTGACGACAAGGTGGCGGCCATAAAGGCGGCGAAGTCGGCAGGCTTAAGCGTGTGCAGCGGCGGAATCATGGGACTGGGAGAGACGGTGGAAGACCGGATCGATATGGCGCTGGCATTAAGAGAACTGGAGGTTAAGAGTGTGCCGGTGAATATGCTGAATCCGATTCCGGGAACCCCGTATGAAGATAATGTGCGTCTGACCGTGGATGATATGAGAAGAATTGTTGCCGTCTACCGTTTCATACTTCCTGATGCGGCAATTCGCCTCGCAGGAGGCAGAGGGCTGATGGAAGACAAGGGAGAAGGGTGCTTCCGGTCCGGGGCCAATGCGGCGATCTCCGGGGATATGCTTACGACGGCCGGATATACGATAGAGACAGATATGGATATGCTTGACAGGATGGGGTATCGGGTTGTATTGTAGTTGATTAGCGAAACAGTAAGGCTTAGTGTGGGTTATACCAGGATAATATGAGAGGAGAATCGGAGTTATGCATACATGGAGTGACATAGAGCAGCACGTTGCGTCCTGCACATGCTGTCCTCTAAGCCGGACACGGCATCTGCCGGTTATGGGACGGGGCAGCCATAGTGCGGATATCATGCTGATCGCAGAAGCTCCCGGCGGACAGGAGGATCAGGAAGGTCTTCCATTTGTCGGACGTTCCGGGAAGATTCTGGACGAATTATTAGAGAGTTGTTCACTTACGAGAGAGGAGATCTACATTACGAATATTCTGAAATGCCACCCTCCGGGTAACCGTGATCCCAAGGATGAGGAGAAGGCGGCCTGTTTCCCTTATCTGAAGTACGAGACCTTCCTGCTCAAGCCAAGGGTTATCGTCTGTCTGGGGCGGGTTGCCGCACAAAGGATCATATCACCGGATTATAAGATTACCAGACAGCATGGTACATGGACGTGCCGGAAGGATTGCGCGCTGACGGCGGTGTATCATCCCTCGGCGATTCTCAGGGATCCGTCTAAGATGGAAGAAACCAAAGCGGATTTTAAGGAGATTGTGAGGAAGAGGGATGAGCTGCTTCGTGGAAATCCGGATAAATAAGGAAAGGTAAAATAAGAAAGGGCATAAGAAAATTTCGTAGAGTAGAATACTCTACGAAGTTTTCTTAAACAGCACATCTATTATAACTATCTCAAACTCATA
>CAMSTW010000075.1 GCA_947063855.1 uncultured Dorea sp. | reverse complement strand
TTTTATGTGATAGTATAATGATGTAAACAACAAGAAACAAAGAAAAACCACATAAAATGCGGAAAAGAGGTGACGGAATGCTTGCCATAGAGAGACGCAACAGTATCCTTGAGAAACTTAAGAAGGAAAAGAGGGTTGTCGTAAGTGAATTAAGCCAGCTTTATCAGGTGACGGAGGAGACGATCCGCCGGGACTTAGAGAAGATGGAGAATGACGGGCTGGTAGTGAAGAGCTATGGAGGCGCGGTCTTGAACGAGCAGAATATAGTAGGACTCCCCTTCGACATAAGGAAGAACCAGTGTGTCGCCGAGAAGCAGA
Organism: uncultured Dorea sp.; assembly: GCA_947063855.1. Taxonomy (GTDB): domain Bacteria; phylum Bacillota; class Clostridia; order Lachnospirales; family Lachnospiraceae; genus Sporofaciens. The sequence goes on along the minus strand of CAMSTW010000075.1, from coordinate 14,184 downwards.
CGATTGCCGGACTGATCGCCGGTATGGTTGAGGATGGAGAAGCGGTCATGCTGGATGTGAGTTCTACGGCGGTCTATACTGCGAAGGCGCTGAAGAAGAAGGAGAAGCTGACGGTGATTACCAACTCCGTGGAGATTATTGTAGAGCTCTACGACATGCCGGAGTGGACGGCCATCTCCACCGGCGGTACGTTAGTCTCTACCGGAGGCCCGGTCCGGGCGACATTCGCGCTGGGCGGGCCGCATACGGATGAGGTGTTAAGCTCCTATCATGTGGATAAGGCGATCGTCTCCTGCAAGGGGCTGGACCTTGTGAATGGAATCACGGATTACGTGGAGCAGGATGCGAGCAGTAAGCGGATGATGCTGCGGGCGGCCAGAGAGAGGATCCTGGCAGTGGACCATACCAAGTTCGGTACAACTGCATTTACGAAGGTCACGGACTGGTCGTCATTTACGAAGATTGTGACGGACAGGAAGCCGGAGCAGAAGTGGCTTAAGGAGTTTAAGCGGTGGCGGATAGAGTGTATTTACCCCGATAACGCAGTCTGATGGAAATTTAGGCAAGGAGGTTTGCCTGAATATAATGCGGTCAGTACACTCGTATAACTTGAGAACAATATCATGTGAAGAAAGAGGTAGAAAGGTCATGAAGGATATATTGAGAGATATGATTGCAAAACGCAGGGCAGGGATTACATGCGGGATTCCGTCTTATTGTACGGCGAACCGTCTGGCGATTGAAGCCATCCTTGAGCAGGCGAAGAGGTTTGATGATTATATCTTGATAGAAGCGACGGCGAACCAGGTCAATCAGTTTGGCGGATACACGGGGATGAAGCCGGCAGATTTCACGGAGTTTGTGTACGGGATTGCGGATGGTGTGGGATTCCCAAGAGAGCAGATCGTGCTTGGCGGAGACCATCTTGGCCCCCTGACCTGGGCAGGGCTTCCGGAATCGCAGGCGATGGAGAATTCCATCGAGCTGGTGAGGGAGTTCGTGCTGGCGGGATTCAAGAAGATCCATCTGGATACCAGCATGAAGCTTGGGGATGATCCGGCGGATGAGATCTTAAGCGACGAGGTGATCGCGGAGCGCGGCGTAATCCTTTATGAGGCGTGTGAGGATGCTTACCAGGAACTGCTGAAGAAGAATCCGGATGAAGTACGTCCGGTATTCATCATAGGAAGCGAGGTGCCGATTCCAGGAGGCGCCCAGGAGGAAGAGGACTCGGTTGCGGTTACGAAGCCGGAGGCTTTCGAGCGGACGGTACGGGTGTATGAGGAGACATTTGCGCGGCACGGGATTCCGAACGCCTTTGATAATATCATCGGCGTTGTGGTTCAGCCGGGAGTGGAGTTCGGGGATGCGGAGGTGTTCCAGTATGACCATGCGGACGCCAGGGAACTGTGCGGGGCGCTGAAAGAACATGACGGGATCGTGTTCGAGGGGCATTCGACGGATTACCAGACGCCGGAGAGCTTAAAGCAGATGGTGGAGGACGGGATTGCGATTCTGAAGGTGGGGCCTGCGCTGACCTATGGACTTCGGGAAGGGCTTTTTGCCTTAAGCCTTATGGAGAAGGAGCTGGTGCCGGAGGATAAGCAGGCGGATTTCATCGATACGATGGAGAAGGTCATGCTGGAAGAGCCGGGGAACTGGAGGAAGCATTATCATGGCACGGACGCACAGAAAAGGCAGGCGAGAAAGTACAGCTTCTCGGACCGCTGCAGGTATTATATGAATGATGAGAGGATAGAATCTTCGATCCAGAAGCTGTTCGGGAATCTTGATACGGCGGGGATTCCCATGAATATGCTCCATCAGTATATGCCGCAGCAGTACAGCAAGGTTCTGGCGGGCGGGCTTAAGAAAGAGGCGGCGGCGCTTGCCAAGGATTGCGTTGTGACCTTTGTGGAGGATTATAATTATGCGACGAAGCATAACTATATGATCAGTAATGTATTTGCACGATAAATTGCCCAACTTCCTGTGCACTGGAAATGGATTTCCAACCACATAGGTGGAAGGTATCTATATGTGCAGGTAGAAGGTGCTTATATGTGTAGGTGGAAGGTATCTTCATGTATGGGGAACGTATATGATTGCAGAGGGATTTATAGTATAATAGATAATAGAATCAGCAAGTTTACAGAGAAGGAGGAGACGAATATGTCATTGGTTACATCAAGGGAAATGTTATTGGACGCTCAGAGGGGCGGATATGCGGTAGGTGCGTTTAACGTGGAGAATATGGAGATGGTTAAGGCGGTGCTTGCGGCCGCGGAGGAATTAAGGGCGCCGGTGATGCTGCAGACGACGCCGTCTACCATCAAGTACGGCACCCTTGAGACGTATGTGGGGATTGTAAGGGCCGAGGCGGCAAAGGTGTCGGTTCCGGTGGCGCTTCATCTGGATCACGGCAGCAGCTTTGATCTGGCGGTGCGGGCGGTTAAGGAGGGCTATACTTCCATCATGATTGACGGTTCGTGCTTAAGCTTCGAGGATAATATTGATGTGACACGCCGTGTCGTTGCCGTGGCAGAGCCTAATAACATTCCGGTTGAGGCGGAGCTTGGCAAGGTCGGCGGGAAGGAAGACGACCTGGAAGCGGAAGCGGATACGAATACGGATCCGGCGCAGGCGGCGGAATTCGTGGAGCGCACGGGCGTAGCTTCGCTGGCTGTGGCGATCGGGACGGCGCATGGTTTCTATGTGGGGACTCCGGTACTGGATAAGGAGCGGTTGTCTGAGATCCGTAAGGTGGTTGATATCCCGCTGGTTCTTCATGGTGCGTCGGGGTTGTCTGAGGAGGATGTATCGGATTGTGTGAAGCGGGGGATCTGTAAGGTGAATTTTGCCACGGAGCTTCGTGCGGCATATACGGACGCGGTGAAGGCTCTGCTTAAGGAGAAGCCGGAGACATTTGACCCGAAGGCGTTCGGCAAGGTGGGAATCCCTGCTGTGAAGGAGCTTGTCATGGGACGGATGAAGGTATGCGGCTGCGACGGCAAGGCATGATTGCACTCTTGTAGCTGCACATCTGACGCAGATATCAAGCACATTATTCACTGTTAATTATGCAACGCTGTACTAGTGACGCAGATATCAAGCACATTATTCACTGTTAATTATGCAGCGCTGTACTAGGAAGCAGGTATAGGATATAGGGCTGTGGGTGTGCAAGGCAGCAGGGTGGATGTTATGCTGTATATGGAGCGTATATAGAGTATATATAAAGTGTATAAAGTATATAGAGTAGAGAGAGTATATGTAGGAGAACGATATGAAGGAATTATTGTTGGGCATTGATATAGGAACCAGCGCCTGCAAGGTTGCCATATTCAGGAAGAACGGCGAGGTGGTTGCGGCGGCGAACGGGGACTATAAGGTATATTATCCCAAGCCCGGGTATGCGGAACAGGACCCGGACGAGTGGTGGAGAGCCGTCTGTAAGGCGACGAAGGAGTGTATCGGCAAAGGGGCGGTGGATCCGGCTGATATCGCCGGGATCGGAGTGGACGGACAGAGCTGGTCGGCGATTGCGGTTGATAAGCAGGGCAATGTCCTGGCGAGGACGCCGATCTGGATGGATAACCGGGCGGCCGGTATCTGTGACAGGGTAACCCGGGAGATTGGAGAAGACGAGATATTCAGGGTAAGCGGGAATCCGCTGACCGCGCAGTATACGACGGGCAAGGTTCTGTGGTATCAGGAGAACCGGCCGGAGGTATATCAGGAGACGGATAAGATCCTGCAGTCCAATGCGTTTATCGTCTACAGGCTGACGGGGAAGGTGTCTCAGGACATTTGCCAGAGCTATGGATGGCATTGCTTTGATATGGAACATGGAACGTGGGATGAAGATATGCGGCAGGCGATGGGGATTCCGGAAGGATTTCTTCCTGAGATCAGCCCGTGCCACGCGGTAGTCGGGACGGTGACGAAGGAAGCGGCCAGGGAGAGCGGGCTTGCAGAAGGGATTCCGGTTGTAGCAGGAGGTCTGGATGCGGCGTGCGGCACACTGGGGGCAGGCGTCCTTAAGAATGGTGAGACTCAGGAGCAGGGCGGCCAGGCGGGCGGGATCAGTATCTGTACGGATACCTATAAGGCAGATAAGAGGCTGATACTCAGCCACTATGTGGTCCCGGGGTATTGGATTTTACAGGGCGGAACCACCGGCGGAGGCGGCGTGATGCGCTGGATGGAGCGTGAGTTCGGGGATTATGAGCGGATGATGGCGGATGAACTGGGGAAGAGCGCTCTGGTGCAGTTCAATGAGATCGCAGGAAAGGTTGCGCCGGGATCGGACGGAGTCGTATTCCTTCCGTATATGTCAGGGGAGCGGACACCGATCTGGGATCCATGCGCCAAGGGTGTGTTCTATGGTCTGGATTTCAGTAAGACCAAGGGGCATATGGTGCGCGCCGCTATGGAAGGAGTGGCGTATTCCGTCCGGCATAATCTGGAGACAGCGAAGGAAGCGGGCGCGTCCGTGGAGGTATTGAGGGCTATGGGCGGAAGTGCGAATTCTCTGCTGTGGACGCAGATCAAGTCCGATATCACCGGCAAGCCTATCGAAGTGCCGGATTCGGATACGGCGACGACGCTGGGAGCGGTGATTCTGGCGGGAGTCGGAGTCGGCCTGTACCGGGATTTCAAGGAGGCAGTGGATCTGACGGTGACAGTGAAGCGGGAGCATAAGCCCAACCCGGAGGTGAAGGAGATCTATGACAGGAATTATGGAATCTATCTGGAACTGTACAGGAATCTGAAAGAGACCATGAAGAAGTAAATGTTGTCTGTGCGGTTGATTAGGAAAGCGAAGGAGGTAATTGTGAAGTGAAAGCTGCAGTTGTTGTGAAAAATGAGGTTGTAGAGTATCAGGAGATAGAGGAACCAAAGGCCGCGCCTGGGACGGTCAAGGTGAAGGTGAAGGCGTCGGGGATCTGCGGCTCGGATGTGCCCAGAGTCCTGCATAACGGGGTGCATTTCTACCCAATCGTACTGGGGCATGAGTTCTCAGGAGACGTGGTGGAAGTAGGAGAGGGCGTGGAGCATATCCATGTGGGGGACCGGGTGTCCGGCGCTCCGCTGATCCCGTGCATGAAGTGTGAGGATTGTCAGAAGGGGAATTATTCCCTGTGCAAGCACTACAGTTTCATAGGCTCCAGGCAGCAGGGCAGTAACGCCGACTATGTTGTGATCCCGGCGGCGAATGCGGTGGTATTTGACAAGAGCATTTCCTATGAGCAGGGGGCGATGTTCGAGCCGTCTACGGTCGCACTCCACGGCGTCCTGTGCAATGATTACAAGGGCGGTGACTACGTGGCCGTGCTTGGCGGCGGGACGATCGGGATGTTCACGATGCAGTGGGCGAAGATCTTCGGGAGCAAGAAGGTTGTGGTATTCGATATCAGTGAGGAACGGCTTGAGATGGCAAAGCGCCTCGGCGCGGACGAAGTGGTGAATACCCTTGAGGAAGGCTTCATGGAGAAGGCGATGGCGGTTACGGCAGGGAAGGGCTATGCGTATGTGTTCGAGACCGCGGGACAGCCGGTGACTATGCGGATGGGATTCGAGCTGGCGGCGAATAAGGCGCATGTCTGCTTTATCGGGACGCCCCATGTGGATCTTACCTTTACTCCTGCCATGTGGGAGAATATGAACCGGAAGGAATTCAGGCTCACCGGTTCCTGGATGTCTTACAGCGCGCCGTTCCCGGGGAAGGAATGGGAGCTGACAGCGCATTATTTCGCGACGGGGCAGCTGAAGTTCGATCCGGCGTTCGTATTTAAGAAGTTTCCGATGAGCCAGGCGCAGGAAGCATTCGATTTGTATAAGAATCCGGCGGATGTGAAGGGGAAGATATTGCTGGTGAATGAGGAATAGAAGAATTTCCCGCCAATTGGCAGCGGCAGGAAAAAGCATTTGATAATAATAAGAAGACTCTGATATATTTGGAAGTGTTCAAGTATCAGAGTCTTTTTATAAAAGGAAATATTATTATGGCGCAGGCACTGGTAAATATTCTGAAAGTAATAGGGCACATTTGCGCAGAGGTGTGGAAGCTCTTGATGCCGGGAAGGGTGTGGAACATGATATCATCGAGGCAGACGAATGAAAAAAATATGGTTTGATGAGGCATTTGAAATAAATACTTGACAATCCTGGCAGATTGTTCTAAGATACTAAAGACAAGAGACAAGGAAGAATCATGAAGGAGAGGCAGATATGAGGACGACATTTCATCAGAGTATGGATCAGAATATGATGATGAACAGCTGTGTTGACATGTGCATGATGTGCATGATGGACATGGCTTATTAGTGTATACGTCTGATTATCTGATTTTTTAGCATACTATGTGTTTTGGATAGAATGTAGGGAACAGGTACGGCGTGTATTTGTTCCTTTTTTATTTTCCGTTATGTTATTGCGTCCTGCTGCGTTCTGGTCTGGGACATATTAGAGGAACAAGATGTACAGTATATAGGGTGAGGAGAGAAAAGAAGAGAGAAGAAGAGAGGAGAAGAGCTATGGCACAGATTGAAGTACGGCATCTTTCGAAGACATTTACTTCAAAGGATGCGCAGGTGAATGCCTTGAAAGACATTAACCTGGAGATTGAGCAGGGGGACATCTACGGGATCATAGGCATGTCGGGCGCGGGTAAGAGCACGCTGGTACGATGTCTGAATTATCTGGAGAAGCCGACGCATGGTGAAGTGTGGGTTGACGGCCGGGATCTCGGGGGGATGACGGAGAAGGAGCTTCTGAGGCAGAGGAAGGATATTGCGATGATCTTCCAGCATTTTAACCTGCTGATGCAGAAGAATGTGGTGGATAATGTAAGCTTCCCGCTTCTGATCCAGGGAGTGAAGAAGAAGGAGGCGCGCAAGAAGGCCAGGGAGCTGCTTGGGATCGTCGGGTTAGAAGAGAAGGAGCTGGCGTACCCGGCGCAGCTTTCCGGCGGACAGAAGCAGAGAGTCGCGATCGCAAGGGCGCTTGCGTCGGAGCCAAGGATTCTGCTCTGCGACGAGGCGACCAGCGCGCTGGATCCCCAGACGACGGCGTCTATCCTGGAGCTTCTCAAGGACATCAATACACAGTTTGGGATTACCATCGTGATCATTACCCACCAGATGTCGGTCATCCGCAAGATCTGCAGCCATGTGGCGATCATGTCGCAGGGAGAGATCAAGGAGAGCGGGCTGGTGAATGAGATATTCAGCCATCCGAAGACCAGGGAGGCGAGAGAACTGATCCTTAAGGATATAGACGGGGAAGGAGCGGTTCATCTGGCCAAGCCTCAGGACCGGCTGATGGAGGCGAAGAAGATCCGGATCGTATTCTCGGAGAATTCATCCTTCGAGCCGGTGATTGCCAATATGGTCTTAAAGACCGGAAGGCCGGTGAATATCCTGAAGGCGGATACCAAGAATGTAGGCGGGATCGCCAAGGGGGAGATGATCCTGGGACTTCCTGAAGACCGGAAGCTGCAGCAGGAGATCGAGGATTATATCCGTGCGAGAGGATTGGAGATCGAGGAGGTGACAGGAGATGTTTAGCAGTGAAGTAATACAGATGTTGATTAAGGGAATCGGGGAGACGTTGTATATGACGCTTGCGTCTACATTGTTCGGATATCTGTTCGGGCTTCCTATGGGAATCCTGCTGACCATATCCGACAGAGATGGGATCAGGCCCAACTCCATACTATATAAGATACTGGATGTAATCGCGAATATTGTGAGGAGTGTGCCCTTCCTGATACTGTTGATTGTGCTGATTCCATTTACGAGGCTGATTGTGGGGAAGAGTTACGGTTCTACGGCGACGATCGTTCCCCTTGTGGTGGCGGCGGTTCCTTACATAGCCCGTATGGTAGAGTCTTCCCTGCGGGAAGTAGATGCAGGAGTGATCGAGGCGGCAAGGTCCATGGGAGCGTCCACATTTACCATCGTGACGAAGGTTCTGCTGGTGGAGGCAAGGACGTCCTTAATTGTGGGCGTGACCATTACTCTTGGAACCATACTTGGGTATTCTGCCATGGCGGGTACTGTCGGCGGTGGAGGGCTTGGAGACATTGCAATCCGTTACGGATATTACCGGTATGAAGTCGGGATTATGGCGGTTACGGTGGTGCTGCTGATCCTGCTGGTGCAGATCTTCCAGACGATTGGCATGAAGCTGTCGGTTCGTCTTGATAAGCGTAAGTAATCGTTTCGGACGGCGGAGAATCTGCGAATCTGCGTTGTTTCCCGGAGGCAGGCGAGACCAGATGTGTTGTTCAAGGTCTTCGGGGAAGGTTGAAAACGGGCAGATTTGTTTCCATGTGTAGTCCGGGATGTTACTATATAATGCGTAATCCAGGGAAATGATCCTGAAGATACAAAGAGGATCCCGGGAGTATGCAAAATAATGCGTAATCCAGGGAAATGATCCTGAAGATACAGAGAATCCCGGGAGTATGCAAAAAAGAAAAGGAGAGGATGTATTATGAAGAAAAGAGTGTTAGCAGTGTTATTGGCAGGAGTATTGACAGTCGCAGGACTGACTGCATGCGGCGGTTCCGGCGACGGAGGGGACGCTGGTTCAGGGGCAGATGCCGGCTCAGAGTCAGATGCCGGGGCTGGTTCCAAGAGTATCAAGGTGGCGGCGTCCGCAACGCCTCATGCCGAGATCTTAGAGGAGGCCAGGGGACTTCTGGAAGCAGAGGGTTATGATCTTGAGGTGACCATATTCAACGACTATGTTCAGCCCAACGAGGTAGTGGAGAGCGGCGATTTTGACGCGAATTATTTCCAGCATATCCCATATCTTGACAGCTTCAACGAGGAGAAGGGGACGCACCTGGTCAATGCGGGCGGCATCCACTATGAGCCGTTCGGTATCTATCCGGGAACCAAGAAGAGCCTTGACGAGCTGGAAGAGGGCGATACGATCGCCGTACCAAACGATACGACCAATGAGGCAAGAGCGCTGCTTCTGCTCGAGGATAACGGCGTGATCAAGTTGAAAGAAGGCGCGGGCCTGAACGCTACGGTCAATGATATCGAAGAGAACACTAAGAATGTTAAGATCGAGGAGCTTGAGGCGGCGCAGGTATCCAGGGTTGTGGGCGAGGTTGCTTTTGTGGTATTGAACGGGAACTATGCGCTGGAAGCGAATTATTCTGTGAAATCAGATGCGATCGCCTATGAAGAGTCTGATTCCGAGGCGGCTAAGACTTATGTGAATGTGATTGCAGTGAAAGAGGGGAATGAGGACAGCGAAGCCGTTCAGGCGTTGGTGAAGGTGCTGAAGTCTGAAGATATCAAGAAATTCATTGATGAGAAGTATGACGGGGCTGTTATTGCGTTTGAAGAGTAAGAATACAAGGCAGAGTGCAGGAGAAGCCTTGAATGCTGTCTGACCGTTTTACAGAAGGGTAAGACTGTCTGATATTGTGGATGCGGGTGATTGAGCCAGAATGTTGATGAGTGATATTTATATGGAGAAAGATGAGACCGGGAATCTTGAGTTTGGGATTCCCGGTCTGTGATTGCTGTGTATGGATAGATTATTAGGCGTGACAGAAGCGTTATAACCGATATTCCAGCTGACAGTCAAATGGCTCCGCTTCCACATGCTGTTGGTTATATTCCTGTGCCTCTACGCACCCCATGGCTCTATAGAAGGCCTGTGTCTCCACGGCCGAGTGGCCTGAGATATACAGTTTGCTGCCGCCGTGTTCCTTCGCCCATCTTGCTGCCGCAAGAAAAAGTGTTCTCCCGATTCCGGCGCCCCGCATATCCTCGGATACGTGCAGGCTTGTCAGGTCAAGATACTCCCTGTTACTTCCAAATAAAGTGGATTCGACAGAAACAAAGCCTTTCAAGGCGCCGCCGCAGAAGGCGCCGTATACGAAACCGCCTGCGGCGATTGTATGATTCAGGCAAGTGACGAGAAACTGGTAATCAGCTTCTGACCAGTCGTCGATGAAGGGCGCATCCTTGATGATCCATTTTCCCTTTTCTTTACGCCAGCATTTTACAACCTTCTGATGACGGATGAAGTGTTGGAACAGGCGGCGGCAGATCTCATTCTCTTTTAATTCTCGGTATTGTAGATTCATGCTGCATGCCGCCTTTCTTTCATTTCCTAATAGTATATCTTATCTGTGGGGAAAAGTCATCCCTGAAATTAAAACTTCGAACCAAATTGAAACCAATAACCGGATGTGATAGAATATATAAAATAATCGGAAGTTATCTTATCTGTGGAGGAAAAGGATCATGGGAAATTATTTGAACCCCGGCAACAGTGGATTCACCAGAATAAGGAATGATGTTTATATTGATAAATCCGGATTGATCGGGCTGGTTAATCGGACGATTGATACGCCGGGGTGTCTGACATGCATCAGCAGACCCCGCCGTTTCGGGAAATCCTTTGCGGCGCAGATGTTGTGTGCCTATTATGATAAGACTTGTGATTCGGCCGGGCTTTTTGACGATCTGGAGATAGCCGCCGATGAATCTTACGGGGAGTTCCTGAACAGGTATGATGTTATCTATCTTGATATGACGGGGGTGATCGGGGAAGCTTCTGTTGCTGATAGTGTTCCCTATATTCAGAGAAATGTAATTAAGGAACTTAAAGAACGGTATCCCGGGATAAAGGCTGAGGAAGGGTTTGCGGCAACGCTGGCCAATGCGGCGGAAACGGCAGGGAGCAAGTTTATCATGATTATCGACGAGTGGGATGCCCCTGTCAGAGAGGCAGCAGGCCGTCCTGATCTGCAGAAAAAATATCTGGAATTCCTGCGTTCCTTGTTTAAAAACAGCGGAATGACAAGTAAGATATTTGCGGCGGCATATATGACCGGTATCCTGCCTGTTAAGAAGGATGGATCTCAGTCGGCAATATCAGATTTTTTCGAGTATTCCATGATCAAACCCAGACAGTTCGGAAAATATGTTGGATTTACAGAGGAAGAAGTCCGGGAGCTTTGCGATACCTATGGAAGGGATTTTCAGAGGATGAAGCAGTGGTATGACGGATATTCTTTCCGTGATCTGTCGTCTGTCTATAATCCGAATTCTGTTATGAAGGCGGTTCGCAATGATGACTTTGATTCTTACTGGACACAGACCTCTGCAGCAGAGAGTCTGATGGGATATATCAGCCTTGATTTTGATGGATTGGGCAGGACTGTTTCGGAATTGATCGGCGGTGTGGAGACGAAGGTAGATACGAGAGGGTTTGCGAATGATCTGGTGACTTTTCGTGACAGGGATGATGTATTGACACTTCTGATTCATCTGGGATATCTGACATATGATGAAAGAACGGAGAAGGTGCATATTCCGAATGAGGAGATTAAGCTGGAATTTGCCAGAGCTATCCGGCGGGTAAAGCGGGACGATACGATCAGGAGAATACGGGAGAGTGAACAGCTCATTAATCCGGTTTTTGCTATATGCAACCCAAAGTTTACATGGATTTCCTCAAACGCAACATGAAATTTATAGATTTTACATGGGAAATATTGTAAGATAACTCCAGCCTGAAACGCGTAAAGGGAATACACAAAAGGAAAAGGTGGTAAGTATGAGCTTATTTGGAGAGAATCTTCAATATTACAGGAGACGCAGTAATCTGACGCAGGAACAGCTGGCGGAACAGTTAGAGGTCTCCCGGCAGACCGTATCCAAGTGGGAGGCCGGGACATCCTATGCAGAGATGGAGAAGCTGCTGCAGTTATGCGATCTGTTTTCGTGCAGTCTGGATACGCTGCTTCGGAAGGATGCCAGCGCTGTTGAAGTGGAAGACAGCCAGCAGCACAGAGAGCATATGAGGGAGTTTCGCAAATGGATTACCTGCGGAACAGCGATGCTGATTTTTGCCGTTGCTTTCTATGAGATACTTGCAGGCTTTGGGAGAGTCGACGATGCGGTTCTGAATACACTGTTCATGATGATTGCCATCGTTGCGATCCTGATTCTGGTGGTACAGGGGATGAAGGATTCGGACTACCGGAAGAAGCATGCAGTCATTCAGGACTTCTATACTCCGGATGAAAAGGAAGCGTTTGACAGGCGCTATCCAGCGAAGATTGCAACGGGGATCGGGCTGATATTGATTGGCAGCCTGATAGGGATGAACGGGGAGTCGTTTCCTCTGCCGCAGCACATGAACGAAGAATTCTATTATGGAATATTCCTGCTCTTTGTAATGGCTAGCGTGTCTATCTTCACCTATACAGGTCTTTGGAAGCAGGAGTACAACGTCGAGGCGTATAATAAAGAGAATAATCCCAAGACGAATCAAGAGAACAGTCTTGTGGCAGTCTGGTGCGGGTGTATCATGCTGGCAGCTACGATACTCTTCCTGATCGCTGGCCTGATGTTCCGGCTCTGGGAGATCTGCTGGATCGTCTATCCGATAGGAGCACTGCTCTGCGGGATGGTTACTCTGATACTGAATCGTCAGAAATAAGGAGAATGGGGTGGCAGTTGCTGTATTTAATCTTACCCGCGGCGGATATACCACGGGTAAGATTGAGTAAATCTAAGAGATCTCCCCATGCAGCTGCTGCAGCGACTTCACATCTCCCTTACTGTGCTCGTTCATATAGCGTATCCCCTTCGCGGTCACCCTTGCGGCGGCAATGGTGGTGATATAAGGAATCCTTGCCTTAATGGCCGCCTTACGCAGATAGCTGTCGTCGTGGATACTGTCCTTGCCCACCGGAGAATTGACGATAAGGTCAATCATTCCATTGGTAATCATATCCAGGATATTCGGGCGTCCTTCGTATAACTTCTTCACTTTCTCTGCCTCGACGCCAGCCTCGCGGATGATATCGCAGGTTGTGCCTGTAGCAAGAATCTTGAATCCATCCTCCGCGAAGATCCGGGCAACTTCGGCAACTTCAGCCTTATCTTTGCGGTTCACGGAGATCAGCACCGTGCCCTTAAGCGGAAGTCTTAACTGTGTAGCCTCCTGCGCTTTGTAGAAGGCTTCGCCGTAGGATGCGGAGAGTCCAAGCACCTCGCCGGTGGAGCGCATCTCAGGTCCTAATACAGGGTCAACCTCCTGGAACATGTTGAAGGGGAAGACTGCCTCCTTCACTCCATAGTACGGGATATTCTTCTCCGTCAAGTCTGCCACAGGCGACGTCCGTCCGGTCAGCTCAGAGGTAATGATGTCTGTTGCCAGCGGCACCATGCGGATGTTGCATACCTTGGAGACCAACGGTACGGTACGGGACGCCCGCGGGTTGGCCTCAAGCACATATACCCGGCCGTTTTCGATGGCATACTGCATATTCATCAGGCCTCTAACGTGCATCTCCTCTGCAATCTTCTTCGTGTACTCCTTGATGGTCCGTACATTTTCCTCGGAAATGTGTACGGAAGGGATGATACACGCGGAGTCTCCGGAGTGTACGCCCGCAAGCTCGATATGCTCCATAACGGCAGGAACGAATGCATGGCTGCCGTCGCTGATGGCGTCGGCTTCACACTCCAGGGCATGATTGAGGAAACGGTCGATGAGGATAGGTCGGTCCGGCGTAACGCCCACAGCGGCTTTCATGTAGCCTTCCATACTTGCATCGTCATATACGACCTCCATGCCGCGTCCGCCAAGGACATAGGAAGGGCGCACCATGACCGGATAGCCGATCTCCTTTGCGATGACAAGAGCTTCCTCGACCGTTGTGGCCATTCCGGATTCCGGCATAGGGATCTCAAGCTTATCCATCATCGCACGGAACAGGTCGCGGTCTTCCGCAAGGTCGATGACAGAAGGAGAGGTGCCAAGGATCTTCACCCCATTTTTCTCAAGCTCGGAAGCGAGATTCAGAGGAGTCTGCCCGCCGAACTGCGCGATCACGCCCACCGGCTGTTCCTTCTTGTAGATGCTTAAGACGTCTTCCAGTGTCAGCGGTTCAAAATACAGCTTGTCTGAGGTGTCATAATCCGTGGAAACTGTCTCCGGGTTGCAATTTACGATTATAGTCTCAAATCCCAGCTTCTTAAGGGCCAGTGACGCATGGACGCAGCAGTAGTCGAATTCGATTCCCTGCCCGATCCGGTTAGGTCCGCCGCCAAGGATCATGATCTTCGGCCGGTCTGTCCGGACAGGATTCTTATCTTTGGCGTTATAAGTAGAGTAGTAGTATGCGCTGTC
>CAMSTW010000074.1 GCA_947063855.1 uncultured Dorea sp. | reverse complement strand
ATGCCTGTGCCGTAGGCCTGATCCTTCTGCTTATCGTTATGGCGGTCAATCTGGTTCAGCTTAAGGCTACCGGAACATTTGATAAGGAGGAGAGATAGTATGAAGAGTCAGAAGAATAAAAACACGCTTGCGACAGTCATGCTGATTGTTCTGTTTACGATCCTGGCGATCTTGATCATCATACCGATCTATACAATCTTCCTTGCAAGCTTTAAACCCGGCGGAGACCTTCTGCAGTATGGGTTGAATCTTGGGATTGACTGGAGCCGGATGAGCCTTGATAATTATTCGCTGCTCTTTACCGGACAGCACGAATACTGGAGATGGTTCACCAACAGTATCGTACTGACGGTAATCACTGTGGTGGCGACGCTGCTGGTCAGCGCCTTCGTGGGATATGGCTTTGCGGCGTATGAATTCAAGGGAAAGAACGCCCTGTTTATCGTCGTGCTGCTGATCCTGTCGATTCCGCTGGAAGTAGTAATGCTTCCGCTGTATAAGCAGATGACGTCATGGGGGATGATGGACAGCTATGTGGCCATTGTGCTGCCGTTCGTTGCACATGCTTCGACGATCTTCTTCTTCCGGCAGTACCTGCTGGGGCTTCCGAAGTCGCTTCTGGAAGCAGGGCGTATCGACGGCGCTACGGAGTATGGAATCTTTTTCCGGCTGATCATACCGATTATGAAGCCTGCGTTTGCCGCAATGGCGATATTGAACGGTATGAATGCATGGAATAACTATCTGTGGCCGTTGCTGGTTATCCGTTCTTCGGATAAATATACGCTGACACTTGGACTGAATACGCTGATCAATCCTTATGGGGATAATTACAGCCTGCTTGTAGTAGGGTCGTTTTTCTCGATCATACCGATCTTCATCCTGTTTGTATGTTTCCAGCAGTACTTTATCGAAGGTATGACGGCCGGGGCAGTTAAGGAGTAGGTGTCTGGCCTGTACGGATTGTATATTGTGTATGCGGACGGCCGCAAGGAGCTGCCCTTCCTGTAAGCAGACTGGGCATCAGCAATGAATACCAGGCCGTACAGGCGGAGAGCGGAATTAGTAAGCGAGATGCTGTAAAAGGTGTATTTTGCAGCCATAAAGAATAATTCGAAAATCTCCCGGCAGGTTTAAACAAAGTGTGGGTGGTCTGCCGGGGAATATGGTATTATAGTGTTGCAGGAATGGAAATTTATAAGTTAGAGTATGTTTCAGGAGGTATTGCATGAGTAAGACAGCAAAAATGGTAATTGATAAGGATTTTCAGATCTCGAAGGTGGATGAGAGGATCTATGGTTCATTTATCGAGCATCTGGGAAGGGCCGTGTATGACGGATTGTATCAGCCGGGGAATCCGCTTTCGGATGAAGACGGTTTCCGTAAGGATGTGATGGAGATGGTGAAGGAGCTGGATGTTCCGATTATCCGGTATCCGGGAGGGAATTTTGTATCGAATTTCTTCTGGGAGGACAGCGTGGGACCGGTGGCGGACCGTCCAAAGAGGCTTGAACTGGCCTGGAGAAGCCTTGAGAAGAACGAGGTGGGCCTGAACGAGTTCTCGAAGTGGACGGATAAGGTGAATTCCGAGATGATGATGGCGGTCAATCTGGGAACGCGGGGTATTGCCGACGCATGCAATCTCCTGGAATATTGTAATCACCCGGGCGGAACGAAATACAGTGATATGCGTATCGCCCACGGGGTGAAGGACCCGCACAAGGTGAAGGTGTGGTGTCTGGGAAATGAGATGGATGGTCCGTGGCAGTTAGGACACAAGACCATGGAGGAATACGGCCGTCTGGCAGAAGAGACAGCGAAGGCGATGAAGCTGATCGATCCGAGTATTGAGCTGGTATCCTGCGGAAGCTCGGCGCTTGACATGCCTACATTCCCAAAGTGGGAATCTACGACGCTTGAGTGCACCTACGATCATGTGGACTATGTATCTATGCATCAGTATTACGGCAACAGGGATAATGACAGCCTGGATTTCCTGGCTCAGTCCGACGATATGGATGAGTTCATCCGCACGGTGATCGCGACCTGCGATTATGTGAAAGCGAAGAAGCGCGGGCGCAAGAATATCAACATCAGCTTCGACGAATGGAATGTATGGTTCCATTCCAATGCGGCGGATGATGATATCACGGAGAACCACCCGTGGCAGGTGGCGCCGCCGATGCTGGAGGATATCTATACCTTCGAGGATGCGCTGCTGGTGGGACTGATGCTGATTACGCTTCTTAAGCATGCGGACCGGGTGAAGATCGCATGTCTGGCCCAGCTTGTGAATGTAATCGCGCCGATTATGACCGATGCAGACGGGGGCGCGGCATGGAAGCAGACCATCTTCTATCCGTTCATGCATGCGTCCAGATTCGGAAGGGGCGTAGTTCTGCAGCCGATGGTTTCGACAACGAAGCATGATACGGCGAAGCATGAGAATGTTACGGATGTGGAGAGCGTTGCCGTATATAATGAAGAGAAAGAAGAACTGACCATATTTGCGGTAAACCGTACGCTTGACGAGGATATCGAGCTGACGGCGGATCTGCGCGGCATGGAGGGCTATAAGGTTGCAGAGCATATCGTGCTTGAGAATTCTGATCTGAAGGTTGTGAACTGTGCCGGGGAGCAGAGGGTGCTTCCGAAGTCCGTGGATCGCTCTTCCATGGACGGCGGGATCATGAAGAGTGTGCTTAAGAAGGCGTCCTGGAATGTGATTCGGCTGAGCAGGTAAGTACACGTTGGGGAAACAGGTAAAAAGAGGTGGCAAGGGCAGTTATGCGGCTGTGCGGTTAGCAGAGAAAGAAGTGTGTGGAGATGAATTTTTTTGTAATTGATAGTCCGGTGATGAGATTCTTAGGGAGGATTGGAGATATCATTATCCTGAATCTGATATTTGTAGTGACGTCGCTTCCGGTCATCACCATCGGTACGGCGCTCAGTGCGCTGTATACGGTGGCGATGAAGCTGGCCAGGGGAGAGGAGCCTTCGATATTGAAGGAGTATATGAAAGCCTTTCGGCGGAATATGAAGCCTGCGACCATCAGCTGGCTTTTTATGGCGGCAGCGGGTGTGTTCATATTCGTTGATTTCCGTCTGGTCGGCGTGTTTAGCGGCACGGCATATACTGTGATGCGTCTGCTTCTGGCTATGATATTCGGAGTATGGGTGCTGACATTCCTGTATCTCTTCCCGTATATTGCCAGGTTCGAGAATACGGTGTTTCATTCCATCAAGAACGCACTGTTCTTAAGCGCCGCGCATGTGCCTTCGACAGTGATGATGCTGGTGATCAGCGTCGGGTTGATAGTGGCGACGTTGTTTACCTCGCGGACCTTCGTAATCGGGACTATTGCATGGTTCTTCGCGGGATTCGCGGTAGTGGCGTATACACAAGCATTTCTGTTTGTCAGGATATTTGCAAAATATGAGTAAAGATGTGACGTGATTCATATCTGTGACAGGGCTGCCGGGAAATTATGTCTTCTGGCAGCTTTGTGTAGATTATAGGCATTCCGCGCAGTCGCCAGGGAAAATTATGATTTGATGACATTGGTAGTTATCAAATTGGGCAATAAGGTGTATAATGGGGAAGAAGGAGATGAAGAGTACGAGCTTCTGCGTTTCCTGAATGCAATCATGTATCCGCATAAGGACAACTTTATGGCTACGGTATTGGAGTATATTGAGTATTCTGATAATGAGACGCTGTGGAAGGGGGTAACGGATGTGAGTACGATAGAGGAAATCAAGTATGAAGGTATGAGAGAAGAACTGACAGAAGAATTGACAAAAGAACTGACAAAAGAATTGACGAAAGAACTGACAAAAGAATTGACGAAAGAACTGACAGAAGAATTGACGAAAGAACTGACAGAAGATTTAACGAAAGAAAGTATAAGGGTGATGATTTCGGATAATCTTGAGGAGATGATACCCGGAGAAAGAATTATCGCCAAGCTCCAGAAGTATTTTGATCTTACGAAAGAGAAAGCGGAGGAGTATTATAAGGAATTTGCCGAGGCTGTTAGCTGAACAAATGGAACGAGAACCGTTAGGAGATGTATTTTCCAACGGTTCTCTGTTTTAAGTACACTTGAAGAGACTTGGAGGGAGGACCTATGGAAAACGAAAGTACGCAGAAAATACTGTTGTTAGAAGATGATGCAAGCCTGAACCGAGGGATCACGCTTACTCTTAAAAAAGCAGGATACGATGTCACCTCGGTATTTACACTAGCGGAGGCACGGGAGTGTCTTGAGAAGGAGCGGTATTCCCTCATCATCTGTGACATTACCCTTCCGGATGGAAGCGGCCTTGATCTTGGGAGGATGGTTCGCGGGACCGGCGGAATCAGCGATACGTATTTTATATATCTGACAGCTCTGGATTCGGAGATTGATATGGTCAATGGATACGAGACGGGAGCCGATGACTACATTACCAAACCATTTTCCCTGATGGTTCTGGTCTCCAAGGTAAACGCCCTTATGCGCAGAATAGGTACGGCAAAAGAATACGAGAGTGTCATGATCTGCGGGGAGTTCAAGGTGAACTGCCGGGAGATGAAGGTGTATAAGGACGATCAGGAGATTGCCCTTAGTAAGACGGAACTTAAGCTTCTTGTGTATCTCTGGGAGAATGCGGGAAGGATCGTGTCTAAGGAGAATATCCTGGAGCATATCTGGGATGTGGACGGGCAGTTTGTGGATGATAACACGGTGACGGTCAATATCAGCAGATTGAAGAATAAGCTTAAGACAGAAGAGATTTCCAATGTAAGGGGACTGGGATATATATGGGGCAAAGAGGTAATAAGAAGGTAAGAAAATATGCAGGCGTCTATCTGAGCTTCCTTGTAATATTTTCCTTTTTTATGTTCATGGTGGCAAGGTATGAGATTGACAGGGAGATAAGACAGATGGCTGCACTTATGACGATACATCCGGAGCTGGAAAGTGAGATTATAACCATATGGAAGAAGGGGGCGTCCCAGCTTCCGTTCAGGGATGGATTGCCAGAGGAAGACCTGCTTCATTCAAAGAAGAGCCGGCATATCATGAAATTATTAGAGGAAAAGTACGGATACGACCTAAATTATTCCAGAGCGGCAGGAGGACTAAGGGGCTTCTGGGGAGCCGGCGTGTGTGCGGGGACGATTCTGATTACCGTGGCGGGCTGTCTGGAATGGCGGAAGAATCGGATGGAAAGAGATTATCTGCGTGAATTGTATGAATGTCTGGAGCAGTTCAGGGAAGGCGGATTTGGAGATGTGCCGGAGTATGAGCCGAATGCGAAGAGAAATTCGGAGGAATGGATGAAGGTGTGGGAGTCCCTGCGGGAGCTTGGAGTCTATTTCGAAGGGCTTAAGGTTCGGCTTAAGGAGGAAGAGAAGAATACGAAGACCCTGGTCACGGATATATCCCATCAGCTTAAGACGCCGCTTGCGTCTCTTCGAATGTGCCATGAACTGGCGGCAGAGGACCAACTGACGATGGAAGAACAAAGAGAATTCCGGGAGCAGGAAGGAAGAGAGATTGAGAAGCTTACGACTCTTCTTAGGGAGCTTGTGAATCTGTCCAGGCTTGAGACACATATGGTCCAGCTAAGCCCCGTCCCGGCGAGCCTTAAAAAGACGATATCGGGAGCGGTCAGCCAGGTCTACATGAAGGCAAGGAATAAGGATATAGAGATACAAGCGGACATAGACGGGGATCTGATGATCTGCCATGATGAGAAGTGGACAGAGGAGGCGCTCGTCAATATCCTTGATAATGCGGTAAAGTATTCCGGGGAGCATACAACCGTTACGGTGCGCGCAAAGCCGGTGGTCAGGAATGTCCTGATAGAGGTTGAGGATGAAGGAATCGGGATTAAGAAGGAGGAAATGCAGAAGGTCTATCAGAGGTTCTATCGCGGAAATGATGCGGCGAAGATGGCTAAGGACGGCGCGGGAGTGGGCCTGTATCTGGCGAGGATGATACTGGAACGCCAGGGCGGGACCATATCCGCGAGACAGAAGACCGAAGGGGGAACCGTGTTCAGGGTTACGCTGCCATGTTGAAAATACTTACAAAATTGTTATGGTTGGTGTAAGGGTTTTGTAAGGCGGGGGGATTATAGTTATATATAGCGGAGAGTTCTTGGGGCAATTTTCAGACACGTTCTAAGAGCGTTCGCGGAGAAATGGAGGTAACTATATGAAGACGGACAGCAGTAAGATATTGGTGGTAGACGATTTGGTAAAATATTACGGGGCCGGGGAGAATCTGGTGCGGGCGGTGGACCATTCCAGCCTTCAGATAGAGCGGGGCGCGTTCACGGCGATCGTGGGGCGTTCGGGTTCCGGCAAGTCTACGCTTCTGCATCTGATCGGCGGGCTGGACCGGCCGGATGAGGGCAAGGTGTGGATAGAGGGGAAAGATATCTTTTCGCTTAAGGATGACAGGCTGGCCCAGTTTCGCAGAAAGAAGATTGGATTCATCTTCCAGGATTTTAACCTGATACCGTCGCTGAATGTGTGGGAGAATATCGTGCTTCCTCTGGGCCTTGATAACCGGCGGGTGAAGAGAGAGGACGTAAGAGAAGTGCTTGAGAAGATCGGTCTTGCAGATAAGGCGGAGACCATGCCGAACGCGCTGTCAGGAGGGCAGAAGCAGAGGACGGCGATTGCCAGGGCGCTGGCGGCCCGTCCGGCAATCATCCTGGCGGATGAGCCTACGGGAAATCTGGATTCGCAGACGGAGATGGAAGTCATGAGCCTGATGAAGAGCTGCGTGACAGACTTCGGACAGACGCTGGTCATGATCACCCATGACGAGGCGATTGCACAGATGGCGGACCGTGTGATCGAGATTGCGGACGGTAAGGTGGTGAGCGACTGATGAAGATGACGACGAGAATCGCATTTGACAATATGAGATACCACAAGAGCAGGAATATACTGATCGGGATTGCGCTCATCTTAACGACCCTGCTGCTGTTCGTAGTGCCCACAGTGGGACGGGGGATGATCAAGCTCCAATATGCGGTGACAGACCGGCTCTATCCGGCGTGGCACGCCCTCTACCGGAATGTGGATGAAGAGACGGTCGGAGAGCTTGCGGCACATCACGATATCTCAAGGTATGGCCTTCGAGGTGACGCGGGAGATATGAACCTTGATAAAGCCTCGGTCGCGATGCTCTACGTGGATGAGGCCGGCCTGGAGTTATATAAGATGACTCTGGCGGAGGGAGACATCCCCAGGCAGGAGGATGAGATCGTGGTATCGCAGGGGATTCTTAAAGAGCTTGGGCAGCAGGGGGATATCGATGATACAATCACGGTTCCTTACCAGATCTATCGGGGCGGAGGGCTTGATTATACACAGCAGAAGGAGTTTCGGATCTGCGGATTCTTTGAGGACAGCGAGACGAACCTTGAGAAGCATGTATACACGGCTCTGGTCTCGGAGGCATTTCTGAGGAATGAGATACCAGAGGATGAGATTACTTACCGGTTCCTTCTTCAGATTGCGGATGAGGATAATCCGACTATAACTGAGATTGAAGACAGGATCAAGTCTATAGCGGGGCAGTTTGGAATCCCGGAAGACGATATTAATATTAACGATGACTATCTGGCGGCAAATTATGTGGATCCGGTTACGGTTCCGGTAATCATCCTGATCATGGGAATTATCGTGCTGGCAGGCGTGATTACGATATACAGTATCTATTACGTATCCATGAACCAGAGGATACAGGAATTCGGAAGGATGAAGGCGATTGGAGCCACGAGGCGTCAGATTCGGCAGATTGTGCTGAGAGAGGGATTGTGTATCGCCGCATTTACGGTTCCGGCGGGGCTTCTTGCCGGCACACTGATATCCCGGGCTGTGATGAAAGTGTTCGTCAGTTTCGACAGTCCGAAAGATTCATTATATTCGGAGACCATGAGGGCAGTGTTCGAGGAGGGTGAGGTGAGCCTCTGGTGCTGGCGGGTGTATCTGCTTGCGGCGACGGTGACGTTATGTACCGTGTATTTCTCCCTTGTCAGGCCGATGCATGTGGCGGCGAAGGTCTCTGAGGTGGAGGCGATGCGCATGCAGAATGCAGGCAGGAAGCAGAAGAGCAGGCGCAAAGGCTATGAATTCCTGACCATTGCACGGCTGACCAGAAGGAATCTTACGGAGAACAAGAAGAAGAGTGCGGTCACGATTCTTGCCATGGCAGTTACAGGGGTATTCCTGATGGTGGTGGCAACGGTTTTGTCCTGTGCCGATCCAAGGGAGAGCGCCAACAGCTCGATTCTGGGACAGTATGAGATCTCACCTGTTGAAGAATTGGGGAATAAGGAACATCCGGAGCGCGAGTGGCAGGAGATTCAAAAGGATAATCCGCTGAATGAGGCGTTGAAGCAGCAGATAGAAGCCCTTCCGGGGGTGGAGAAGGTAGATGTCTTCTCCAAGGCCAGGATTGCAGGGGGAACATTTGAGGAAGAAGACGGCGAGGCGCTTAACGGAATTCCGCCGGAGTATGCCGAAGAACTGGAAAAGGGCATTACAAAAGGGAAAGTGACCTACGAGGAGCTGCGATCCGGGGATAAGGTTATCATAGACAGTTCACTCCTTCGAGGGCATCCAAAGCTTGATGTGGGAGATAAGCTTAATCTGACGATTCGTGACGGAGAGCGGAGTTTTGAGAAGGAAGTGGAGGTCGCGGCAATCGGGAGCTACAGGTTCGGCCTTACCGGTTATAATTGGCTGATCATGGCGAAGGAGGCTGTAGACCGGATGAGCGGGTATAATTCCTCCGAGGCTTTTCATGTATATGCGGATAAGGAGTATGATCCTGAGCTTGAGAAGGCGCTTGCGGATATTGTCGATGCATCCGGAAGGATTCAGATGCGGACCTGGCAGGAAGAGTTTGATGAGTGGAACACTGTTATGCCGGTTATGGCAGGAGCATGCTACGCGTTCCTGGGAATCCTGGCGGTAATCAGTGTGATGAACCTGATCAATACCATGGTCAACAGTGTCCACGTGCGTAAGAAAGAGCTGGGAATGATGCAGGCAATCGGGATGTCGGACTCGCAGCTTATGAAGATGCTGCAGTTAGAGGGACTGTTCTATACAGCCGGCACGCTGGTAATCTCAGTGGGAGGCGGAAGCCTTCTGGGGTATCCGGTATTCCTGTATGCGAGGGAGAACAGCTTGATGGAGATCAGGAACTACCATTATCCAGCAGTCGCCGCCTGTGCGGTGTCAGTTGTGCTTCTGCTGCTGCAGATTATACTGGCGGTGGGGATAGCCAGGTCTGTCAGGAAGAATTCGCTGATCGAGCGGATACGGTTCAGTGAATGATAGGATTGATCGAGCGTGTCCGGTTCAGAGAACACGCTCCGGGGTGGAGAATGTCAGCGGCGCTTTCGGTATCTGGAAGGAGTCGTTTTGTATTTCTCCTGAAAGATCTTGTAGAAATATCCCTTATTGTGATAGCCGACAAGTTCTGTAATCTCGTCCACGCTCTTGTCGGTGGCGGTCAGCATATGCTCTGCATGCGCAAGCCGGATCTGCTGGACGTATGCCGAGTAAGTCAGCCCGGTCTTGCTCTTGATGATCCGGTTGAAGTAATCTTCCTGGAAATGGAATTCACGGACCAGGTCCTGTATGGTAACCGACGCGTAGTGCCGCTTGATGTAGTCTGAGATCTCTTCAAATATGAGCCAGTTCATGGTCTTGCGCTGCTCTCTGGAGAGTGAGAAGTCATATTCCGTGCTTATGATCCGGAAGATGCGAAGCAGCAGCCCCTTGCAGATATAATGGGAGCCGGTCTCGTTATCATGCAGCTCTTTGAGCAGAAGGAGAAGGCAATTCTCCAGTCGGCTGACAGCATTAGACGCATAGCTGCGGCCGGAACCGGAAATGGAGCCGTCGGAACAGGAGGCAGAGCCGCCAGAGCCGGAAGCAGAGCCGTCGGAACAGGAAACAGAGCCGCCGGAGCCGGAATCGGAAGCAGAGCCGCCGGAGCCGGAATCGGAAGCAGAACCGCCAGAGTTGGAACAGGAAACAGAGCCGCCAGAGCCGGAACCGGAGAAGCCGGGGCCAGGGCGGAAATGCAGGTATTGCTGTACATCCTTCTGTTTCAGCAGTGCGGACTGCAGAAAGGAGATGATTTTCTGGGTGGCGACATTTTCATCCATGATCTCGGAGAACATGTCATTGGCGATACCGAGAAACAGGATGACGGCGGGCTGGTCGAGAAGATGATCCTGATGGAGGCAGTTCTTGTCGATCAGGCACAGGTCGCCTTTGGCAAATGTAATATCCTTCCCCAGAATCCGCTGACGGAATTCCCCTTCGACTACGTAGGCAAGTTCGATGTAATCATGGGTGTGAAGCTGTGTTTTCTCACCGGAGGGAAAGGGCAGCCGGTAACAGAAGGGCTGGGGCGACGGGGCGAGGGTAGCGCGCAGGACGGGAGTTGCGGCGGCCGGATCGGCGTCTGTGCCGATCGCCCAGCATAATGCAAAGATCCGTTCGCTGGCAGGAAGGGGGTAGGTCTTGACTTCCTGGGCGGACTTCGAGTATTCCGGGCAGACAAGGCGCCCTCCAAGTTTATGGTCGGGAGGCAGGATGCGGGGCTCGTCCATGGTGATGCGGCGGCAGTATTCGGACAGTGTTGGATTAGAAATATTCATAGTGTCGGGTCTCCGTATCTAATATCTTATCAGAATTATAACATTTATGAGCGGTGAAGTACATCTTGGATTTGAATGCCCGCGTGATATACGCTTGCAGGGAATATATCTGCCGTGTTAAACTGGAACTAGTATAACCCACATTAAATATCTTACTGTTTCGATGAGCATGCTTTTTCGAGAGTGCGTGTGTAAAAACGCAGATGCAGTGGGCTGCATCGGGACTTTTACACACGTGTGACTGGGAAAGCAGGCCAGCGAAACATAAGGGAGGGATAAAGGGAGGGATTTGCAGTGGCCAGAGTATTCAATGTAAGTGCAGACTGTAAGCCGAAGCTTCATTATATGGTTGATATTACGGAACGCCTTCAGAAGATAAAGGAATTCATAGACAGAGGAGAATATTTCACGATCAATCGTGCGCGGCAATATGGAAAGACGACTACCCTGCGGGCGTTAAGAGGGTATCTGCAGGAAGAGTATCTTGTGGTCAGTCTGGATTTCCAGAGGCTTGGAGCCGGCAGTTTTGCGAATGAGAACCGTTTTTCCCTGGCATTTGCCAGATATTTTCTGAATGTATTGCGGCAGGATAAACAGGCGGCAGCCGAGGGGATGGGGGCAGTAGTCCGGGAACTTAGGGAGGTTAGCGAAGCGGAAAAAGAGACCTTTGACCTTTTTGAACTTTTTCTGTATCTCAGCAGGTTCTGTGAAGCTTCGGACAAGCCGGTTGTCTTGATGATTGATGAGGTGGACAGCGCCGCGAATAATCAGATTTTTCTTGACTTTCTGGCGCAGCTTAGGGGGTATTATATTGACAGGGATGAGACGGCGGCGTTCCAGTCGGTAATTCTGGCGGGGGTGTATGATATCAAGAACCTGAAGTTAAAGATACGGACAGATGACGAGCACAGGACGAACAGTCCATGGAACATTGCGGCGGATTTTGATGTGGATATGAGTCTGTCCGGGCAGGGGATTGCTGGGATGCTGGAAGAATACGAGCAGGACCATCACACGGGGATGGATATCAGGGAACTGGCAGAACTGCTGTATGAGTATACTTCCGGTTATCCGTTTCTTGTATCCAGGATTTGCAAGCTGATGGATGAACGAATCGTGATATCCGGAGATGTGGGAGTATGTGGGAATGCAGGGGAAGAGGATGATTTTCCGGATCGAAGTTCTGTATGGACAAAGGCGGGATTCCTTGCGGCTGTCCGTATATTATTAGCGGAAGAGAATACCCTGTTCGAGTCTCTGGATAATAAGCTGATTGATTTTCCGGAATTAAAGGAGATGCTAAGGCGTCTGCTGCTTAATGGCCGTGCGATAGAATATGTACCGGGAGATGCAGGAATCCGGATGGCGGTGATGTTCGGATTCGTTACGATAGAAGATGGCATGGCGGTTGTGGCGAACCGGATATTTGAGACGCGGCTTTATAATGGATTCCTTGCAGAGCAGGCCCGGCATATGGAGATATCGCAGAGGGCTGTTGATGAGAAGAATCAGTTTATCGTAGACGGACAGCTGGATATGGAGAGGGTTATCTGTAAATTTGCAGAACATTATACGGAGCTTTTCGGGGAAAGTAACGAAAAGTTTCTGGAGGATCATGGACGGTGTATCTTTCTGTTGTATGTGAAGCCGATCATTAACGGGACAGGGAATTACTATATTGAAGCACGGACAAGAACGAATCGCAGAACGGATGTGATTATTGATTTCCTGGGACAGCAATACGTTGTAGAGATGAAGCTGTGGAGGGGAATGGAATATAACAGGAGGGGTGAAGAGCAGCTCATGGATTACCTGGATGCCTATCATCTGAAACGAGGATATATGATCAGCTTTAATCTCAATAAGAAGAAACAGGCAGGCGTAAGGAGAATCGTGCTGGGGGATAAGGAATTGATAGAGGCAGTCGTGTGAGTGGGTATGGATACAGTCTTACACAATTAACGGTGAATACTGCACTCGATATCTGCGCCGTCTGCACGCCTGCTGTCCCATAGCCCTAAGGAAGCCTCCGTTACATGACTCCTTAGGGCAAAGTCTGCTGCACTGTCGGTTAGCAGGCGCAGTTTAGAGAAAGTTTTATGTATGTTTTCTATAAATAAAGTAGGAAAGCCCTGCCGCCGCGAATTCCGTGAAGCAGAAAGCGTACCACACACCGTTTGCGCCAATCAGCCGGCTAAGCAGGAACGCGGCGGGAATGATCAGGACCACATACCGAAGCAGTGAGATATACAGGGAAGGAGTCCCTTTCCCAAGTCCTTCCAGAGCCCCGCAGCAGGTGACGGAGACTGCCGATACGATGAAACCAAGGCTGATGATGTGCAGGGCGGTTACGCCGATTCGGACAGTCTCCGTGTTGGCGGTGAACAATCCGATCAGACTTTCAGGGATCAGCCAGGAGAGTATCGTGCCGATGACCATGACGCCTGCCGTGAGCGCGAGGGTTGTCTGGAAGATTTTCTTCACCCGCATCTTCTCCCCGGCGCCGTAATTATACCCCATCAGAGGACGTATCCCCTGGATGATTCCATTTGCCGTCAGATAGATAAAGGTCTGAAGCTTATAATATACGCCCAGTACGAGCACGTAGGTCTCCGAGAATCCTGCGAGGATCCCGTTCAGTACCGAGATCAGCAGGGAGGGAAGCGCGAGGCTTAAGGTTGCGGAGAGGCCCACAGAATACAATCTCATGACAATATTTTTCTCCGGCTTCATATGGCGGCGGAGAAGCTTGACCGGGAGAGGGTCTGCCTTACAGAAGACCAGATATGCGGCGAGAGAGATAACTTGTCCGATGCCGGTTGCATAAGCCGCTCCGGCGATTCCCATGGCGGGGAAGAATCCGATTCCGAAGATCATCAGCGGATCCAGGATGATGTTGGCGACAAAGCCGCACATCATGCAGAACATGGATATCTTCATCTTTCCGACGGCCTGAAAGAGCTTCTCATATACCAGTTCTATGGCGATTACTGTCGAGAATAAGAAGGCGCGGTTCGAATAGGTAAGCGCCATGTCGGTCACCGTCTTATCTGAGGAAAACATCCTGAGAAATGATGGCATGACGGCTATGCAGATCACAGTCAGAGCGATACCGTGGACCAGGTTCAGGAACATTCCCTGGGCGGCGGATTTATTGGCGCAGGTCTGTTCGCCTGCTCCGAGAAAATATGCGGTTGCCGCATTGATCCCGATGGCGAATCCGATGGCGATGGCGTTGATCATATTCTGCACAGGATAGACCAGCGCCAGCGCGGTCATGGCGTCTTCGCTCAGCTTTGCCACGAAGTAGCTGTCCACGATGTTGTACAGTGAGTTGACTGCCATGGAGATGACCATGGGCAGAGACATGGACAGCACAAGCGGCAGTATCTTCTTTTCTTTCATAAATGTTTGTTCCATAAATTCATTCTCCTTCCTTTCAATAAGATTTTTGGAAATAAATAGATTTATGTGTTATTGCCGGACAGGCAGGTATAGGATTCGGCGTTTGATGGGTTCTTCACTGCATGTGACGGCAAAAAAATACCACACAAGCGCTTACGGCAATTGTGTGGCGAAAAAAGATTACTCTTGAAAAATCCACTCCCAAATTGGGTTTGGTAATAGTATGTCATATAGAGATTAGATTGTCAATCTGAAATTTTATTGCGGCGGGTCACTACATCATCAAGTGGTTGGACGGTGACAGGTAACCGGTAACCAGCCCAGGCGGAAGACCTCACCGTAAAAGAGGAAGAATCCCCGAATGTACCGGTAATACATTCGGGGATTCGTTCTTTGTGTACATATA
>CAMSTW010000073.1 GCA_947063855.1 uncultured Dorea sp. | reverse complement strand
CAGGCAACATAAGGCCTGCAAGTACTTTTTTCGCTATTCAACTGTCAAACACCCGGTATGATATTGCAGCGCTGATCTGCCGGCTATGTCTTGCAAAAAGTTATATAAAGTTATATAATAAACATAAAGTTATATAAGGTTATATAAGAGAAAGGGCAAAGCATATGAACAATCCATTTACACTATCTTTTGGGAAGAAGCCGGTACAGTACATCTCCCGTATTGCACAGACGAATCAAATTATAGAGAATTTTCAGGCAGAGATTCCGTCCAATCAGATCTTCATGATTACAGGGGTCAGAGGGTCCGGCAAGACTGTCATGATGACGAATATTGCTGAAGAGATGCGCAGGAACACAGACTGGATTGTGATTGAGCTGAATCCTATGCGGGATCTTCTTGACAGTCTGGCTGCAAAGATTTACAGCATTCCAAAGATGCACGCAAGATTCCTGGAAGCCAGATTAGATTTTTCTGCATTCGGCCTGGGCGTATCCATTGAGAATGCGGCGCCTGTTACAGATATCGAGAATGCTTTAGAACGCATGCTGGAGCAGGTTAAGCTTGCCGGAAAGCGATTATTGATTACGCTTGACGAGGCTGCCAATTCAGAGTATGTACGTATTTTTGCAAGTTCCTTTCAGATATTTCTGAGACATGACTATCCTATTTATCTGCTGATGACCGGGCTGTATGAGAACCTTTATGATCTGCAGAACGAGAAATTGCTTACGTTTTTATACCGGGCCCCGAAACTTGTGCTGGAACCTTTGAATTATACGGCTGTGCGAAAGAATTATATGGATATCTTTGGGGTGGATATAGATATGGCGGAGAAAATGACCGTCCTGACAAAAGGCTATCCATTTGCGTTTCAGGTATTGGGATATCTCTATTGGGAGAACCGCGAAAAGGATATTGACGATATCTTACCGGAGTATGACCAGTATCTGGAAGAATACGTTTATGGGAAGATCTGGTCCGAACTCTCGCAGCTGGATAAGAAGATCCTGACAGAGATCTCATTAAGCGGAGAGAGCCGGGTGGTACGGCTCCGGGAACGGCTGGAGATGAAGTCCGAATTATTCTCCGTGTATCGGGAGCGGCTGAAAAGAAAAGGCGTCATAGATACCAGAGAATATGGGAAAATCAGACTGGCATTGCCGCGCTTTGCTGAATTTGTAAAAATGCAGCAGATGTAGTATAAGCCGCCTGCAAGAGTTCACAACCCTGCAGGCGGCTTTTTCATAATCAGCCTTTCCTTTGCTTCCCTCCTCATCCGTTTGATCGCGCACTCCCGCTTCATAGCCTCCGCCTTCGTCTCAAACTCCTCACAATAAACCAGCTTCACCGGACGTCTTGCTCTGGTATACTTCGCGCCCTTTCCTTCATTATGCGCCTTCATCCGCTTCTCTATATCGTTCGTCCACCCCGTATACAAGGTTCCGTCCCTGCACCGGAGGATATATGTATAATTCATGCCCGACTCCTGACCTTCACCAAATCACTCCATATACTCCAAATTCACTCTGCCCCATACAAGGAAACCTATTGTATGTTCATGCTCCATCATCCTTCCTTAGTCCTGTATGGCGCCTTTTTAATGCAATCAACGCCGTCGGCAGAACTAGCATGAACGCCGCCCATGCAATAACTCTGCCGCTGTCAGACTGTATATGATTGTACTGTATATTAAAATCCGGCGCAAAATCATCGCCGGCATAAAACGGTCTGGCAGGTAAAAACGTGATATACGCCCGTCCGCCGGGCCGGGACTGAAGCTTCGGACTAATATCAGGGCTTCGAAGCTCTGCGTACCAGCCGGCCATTCCAGCCTCTCCCATAGAAGCTGTTTGTATGATATTATAAATATCCGTTTCAGAATTTCCTATGTTCTTGACATGATTATACCCATCCATATATCCAGAATATGCCAGAACACTCTGATCCCACCCTATTGAAATTGCATCTGTTGACGCCGTTCCCGGGGGAACCAGCCACTCATAACTCATGTCGACATCACATGCTGTAACTTTTCCTGATGAGTCTGCATAAATTATAGCTGCCGCATCAAATCTCAAGTCCGATTCCGGAATAACAGCCCCTCCACCGCTGCGCCCGGTTGTTTCAGTTAACCTTATCATACATTCATTATTCTGATATGTAAATGTCTCTGTATCATTCTGCATTGCCTGCCCATACACATATTCAACGACCCGGTCATTGGCATGTACCAGCACCTCTTCTGGAAATCCCCTGCCGAGCAAATACTGCTTCTTATCTTCGCATCCGACTGCTTCACCGGCTTTTGCTACATCTACATACATCAAACACCATGCAGATATTACAACCAATATGGCAAAACATCTTTTCATCCGCCTATACATATCCTATTCTCCACTGTTCACACAAAGCTCTTAGCCATACCCGTAATTAACTGATCTCCAATGTCTGCATTATCTACTTTTACATTATACATTTGCCAGAACAAAAATCAGTATTATAAAGTCTCAAAAGTTCTATATTAATATTTTACTATATTTATAGATGTCTTGCAATCAGAATATCCTTTTTGTCACAAATCGTTTCATCTTCCATAGATTTCAAAAGAGAATCGTAACACTTCGCTACTAAGCGAACGCGCCAAAAAAGATGCCGGCCGCATCTCCTGCTCCCGGCATCTTTCCCATCTCATAGTTACGCATCTTCACCAATGCTCTGTCCGTCCGGCCCATTGTCCGGCTCTGCCTACTCTTCCAGATACTCCACCGGATTCACCGGCTCTCCATCCTTACGCATCTCAAAATACACATTACAGCCTTCCACACTGTAATACTTCGTAGGCTGGCTGACATAGCCCAGCACACTCTTGGCCTCCACATAATCTCCGACCTTCACCGGGACCTCCTTAAGCTGCCCGTAGAACAGCTCATACCCGTTCCCGATATCTACATTGACAGTCGTGCCTGTCTGTGCCGACACATCAATAGACTTGACGATCCCCGTCGTTCCGCAGATCACCTGGTCGCCCTCGGCTCCCGAGATCACCACCGCCGGATTATACTTGTACTGATCCAGTGTCTGGAAATACACTGTCTTGTCCATACTGTAACTCATGAGAACCGTGCCGTTGACCGGCCACAGCAGCTTACTGTCCTCGTTGAAATGAACAGACCTGCTGCTTCCTGCCGTGCTCTGCGCGCCGGTATCCGTACCCGCGCCGCCCTCCGGCGTCTCTTCCGCCGTATCCGGGGCGGGAGTCTCTTCCGGCTCTTCCTTCTCCTCAAGCTTCTCCCGGCTGCTGATCACCAGATTATTGGCCTCTTCTGCCGGTTCATCCTTACCCTTATCTTCTGTATCATCCTTTTCCTCTGTCCGTGCAAGCTGTTCCTTCTGCTGAGTCCGTCTGTAGTCATTGAATGTATATGTTCCAACTATCGCGATTGCTGCTACAAAGCAAAATACTGCTGCAACGGTAGCACCCTTCATCTTCTTTGAAGGTTTTTGCCTTTTGTTCATCTTATCACCACCTCTGACTATATTTTTGCCAGATAGTGAATGACTTATTCCACATCCATCAATATTTCTGCTACTTCTTTTATCTCCGTCCCTTCATAAAAATATTGCAGAATCTCATCATACGTCTGCCCTTCTTTTGCCATCTGGTTGGCCGAATACTGACTCATCCCCAGTCCGTGCCCTTCGCCCCTCGTTGTAATCCGGATCTTCCCGTTGTACCGCTGCAAAGTGAAACATCCCGACGCCAGGCCATATGTGCTGCGGAACTCTTCCCCGCTTAAGTTCTCCTGTCCGACCCTGACGCTTAAGACATATCCCGCCGTATCTGCCTGCGTAATCTCCGCATCCATATCTTCTGTCATTACGGTCTGAATCTGCTTCTTATCCTCGATATCCCAGGGACACTCCACGATCTTAAGATATGGGTAATCACCGCTTCCCAGAACCTCCGCTCCGTCCCGGGTGCATCCGTTGCTCAGCCGGAAGAACGGCGTCATCGCAAGCTCCTCCCCATAGCACAGAACCTGCCCTTCCGTATCATTCCAGACGTCCGTAAGCTTGTTGTAATACTTCGAATACTTCGCCCCCCAGGCGTCCTCCATCTGCTTCTGTGTCCGGAACTCACCTTCCAGTACCGTATCCTTGCCCGTCTCCTTTATCTTACGGTACACCTCCGTCCGGACCAGAACCGCCTGCGCCTTCAGCGCCTCCTTACTATAAGACGCCGGCATCTCTTTGGCCAGTACCCCGATACAGTATTCCTCAATCGGCATCTGGCTCACCGTCTCCCCGGCCTTGACCTGCACGCTGGTCTTATCCACATGGGAATACGAAGTAATGCTTGGCCCATTCAGGAATACCGTCACAACATACGGCAGCAGTAAGATAATGATCAAGTAGCATCCCGTTTTTTTCAGTTTCAGCCGCATAAATAACCCTCCCATACACTGTATGGAAGGGTTCGCATTTTTATTCATAAACTTATAAAATCCTTGGCCTATACAGGCTCCTCATCATAGTCCACTTCTACCGTAACCTTATCAAGCTTCCAGATATCCTTGATATACTCCCTGATCGTCCGGTCAGACGAGAACTTTCCGCAGCACGCCGTATTCATCAGCGCCATCTTCGCCCATCTCTCCTTATCACGGTAAGCTTCCTCCACTTTCTCCTGGGCCTTAGCATAAGCGCGGAAATCCTTCAGGATAAAGTACATATCCGCACGGTCGCTGCCTTTCTTGATAAGCAGGGAATTATAAAGGTCGCGGTACATCTCACTGTTTCCGTTGGCGTAGGTGCCGTTCACCAGCTGGTCTACCACCCTGCGCACATCCGGGTCATTGTTATAGATATCCCACGGATTATACCCGCCGTTCTGCTCGTAGTTAATAACCTCATCAGAACTGAGACCGAAGATAAACGCATTCTCTATGCCGACCTCTTCTACGATCTCCACATTGGCCCCGTCCATCGTTCCCAGAGTCGGCGCGCCGTTCAGCATGAACTTCATGTTGCCGGTTCCGGACGCCTCCTTGGAAGCCGTTGAGATCTGCTCGCTGACATCTGCCGCCGCGAAGATCCACTCTGCATTGGA
The DNA here is from genome assembly GCA_947063855.1 of uncultured Dorea sp. Lineage (GTDB taxonomy): Bacteria > Bacillota > Clostridia > Lachnospirales > Lachnospiraceae > Sporofaciens. The sequence goes on along the minus strand of CAMSTW010000073.1, from coordinate 9,560 downwards.
CACACGGTAATCCTCGATGAAGACCACCTTGATCTTACCATTGATGCTGCGGTCATTATTCACCACATCCGCCACGGAGTTGATCAGCTTGATGATCTCCTTCGCACGGACATAGCCCGCCGACGCCTTGGCGCCGAAGATAAATGTCCTTGGGAAGAAATTCTTCTCCGGATGCTCCTTGATCTGGTTATACAGATACATCACATGCAGGATATTCAGAAGCTGGCGCTTATACTCATGCAGACGCTTCACCTGCACGTCGAAGATAGACCTTGGGTCAACCTCGATCCCGTTGTGCTTCTTGATATATTCTGCCAGACGTTCCTTATTCTTATACTTGATCTCCATGAACTCCTTAAGGGATGCTTCGTCGTCCACATATTTCTTAAGGCCGGACATCAGAGACAGGTCTGTGATCCACTCCTTCGTACCAAGCTTCTCGGTTACCCAGTCTGCAAGCAGCGGATTACCGTGCATCAGGAAACGTCTCTGGGTGATACCGTTGGTCTTGTTGTTGAACTTCTCCGGCATCAGCTGGTAGAATTCTTTAAGCTCCTGCTTCTTCAAGATCTCCGTGTGCAGTCTCGCAACGCCGTTGACCGAATAGCTGGCCACGATCGCCAGATGTGCCATCTTCACCTGGCCGTCACGCAGGATCGCCATCTTACGGACCTTATACTCGTCGCCCGGATAGGTCTTCCGGATCTGCTCCACGAACCGGCGGTCAATCTCCTGGATGATCTGGTAGATACGCGGAAGCAGTCTGGAGAACAGGTCGATCGGCCATTTCTCAAGAGCCTCTGCCATGATCGTGTGGTTCGTATATGCACAGGTCTTCCTCGTGATCTCCCACGCCTCGTCCCAGCCAAGACCTTCTACGTCAAGCAGGATACGCATCATCTCGGCCGCCGCCACAGTCGGGTGGGTATCATTCATCTGAATGGTCATCTTCTCATACAGCTTCGTAATATCGTCATGACCCCTCTTATACTTGGCCACCGCCGCCTGCAGGCTCGCGGATACGAAGAAATACTGCTGCTTGAGTCTCAGTTCCTTTCCTGCATAATGGTTATCATTCGGATACAGGACCTCCACGATATTCTTGGCCAGGTTCTGCTGTTCAACTGCCTTATGGTAATCTCCCCGGTCAAATGACTCTAACTGGAAGTCGACGATCGGCTCCGCATCCCAGATACGTAAGGTATTCACGATATTATTATTATAGCCGACAATCGGATAATCATACGGAATCGCCTTTACGGACTCATAGTTCTCCTGCACGAAACGAATCTTGCCATTATCATCATACTCGATACGGATATTTCCGCCGAAACGCACTTCCTTCGCATACTCCGGCCGGCGAAGCTCGAAGGGGTTGCCGTTCACAAGCCAGTTGTCCGGAGTCTCTACCTGATATCCGTCCTCAATCTTCTGTTTGAACATCCCATAACGGTAACGGATGCCGCAGCCGTACGCCGCATATCCCAGCGAAGCCAGTGAATCCAGGAAACATGCCGCCAGACGTCCGAGTCCGCCGTTTCCAAGCGCCGGATCCGGCTCCTCATCCTCCAGAAGATTCAGGTTCAGCCCCATCTCCTCCAAAGCTTCCTTCACTTCCGTATAGGCAGTCATATTGATCAGGTTATTCCCCAGGGCTCTTCCCATCAGGAACTCCATCGACATATAATAGACGATCTTCGGATCATCCTTCTCATACTGCTTCTGCGTCGCGATCCAGTTATCTATGATCGCTTCCTTCACGGCATAGGAGACTGCCTGGAACAGCTCCTGCTGGGAAACTTCCTCGATCTCCTTACGGAAGAGATGCTTTACATTCTGCTTCACTTCCTTCTTAAACGCTTCCTTCTCAAACCTTGGATTATACATACCATCTACCTCTTTCTTTTCTGTTGTCACTCTGCCGCCCGGACACCTCGCAGGCGCATCTGTATGCTGACGCCTGTCCCTATTATCCACGTCAGCACACTCGCCGTGCATCGTAATCTCTCACTGTACTCCCAATGTCCCACAGCCGGCAGACAAACGTCTTACACTCGTTCCACGCCCAGAGTTACATTCTCGCCGTTGATCTTCCATTCCTTCACGTATCCCGCCGGCGCTGCCTTCTTCACACTCAGCGCAAGGGTCTCGGCGCCCACCGTATCCGCGTTCGCCGCAAATACAGCCTCCGCCTTCTCTGTGCCCTCATAAGTGATCTCAATCTTATCCATCACTTCAAAACCGGCCTCTTTACGCATCGTCTGGACCTTACTGATGATCTCCCGCACGAATCCTTCCTCAAGAAGCTCCCCGGAGAGGTTGGTATCCAGCACCACCGTGATACCGTTGTCATTCTCAGACACATACCCTTCCGTCTGCGCGCTCTCGATCAGCAGATCCTCCCGCGACAATGTAATCTCCTGCCCATCTATGTTAAGGTTCAGGGAGTCCGACGCATTCAGCTCATCCATCGCGGCGTTCCCGTCGACTAAGCCAAGCGCGGCCCTGATTCCATTTAACATTTTACCATATTTTGGTCCGACTGTCTTTAGTTGAGGTTTGAAAGAATAGCTTGTAAAATCCCGGACCTCTTGTGTAAATGTGATAACTTTAACGTTTAATTCATCCTTCACAATATCCTTGTAAAATTCCGGAAGCCCGAAGTCTGCCTTCACATACATCTGCCCAATCGGCTGACGGTTCTTGATGTTCGCCGTATTCCTGCATGCGCGTCCCATGACAACCAGCCTAAGCACCTGATCCATATTCGCCTCAAGGTCGTGATCGATCCACGCCTCATTGACCGCCGGGAACTCACACAGATGGATGCTCTCAGGCGCCGCCTTGTCAATCCCGCGCACCAGATTCTGGTAGATATCCTCCGTCATGAAGGGGATCATCGGCGCCGCCGCCTTGGAGATCTCCACCAGAGCCGTATAGAGGGTCATATATGCATTGATCTTATCCTGCTCCATTCCCTTCGCCCAGAAGCGCTCGCGGCTTCTTCTCACATACCAGTTGCTCATATCATCCACGAAATCCTGCAGCGCCCTTGCAGTCTCCGGAATCCTGTAATTCTCAAGGTTGCTGTCGGTCTCCCGGATCACCGTATTAAGCCTTGAGAGAAGCCATTTGTCCATCACGGACAATTTATCATATTCCAGCGTATACTTTGTGGCGTCAAATCCGTCGATATTCGCATACAGCACGAAGAACGCGTAGGTATTCCACAAAGTTCCCATGAACTTGCGCTGTCCTTCCACAACCGCCTTTCCATGGAAACGGTTGGGCAGCCACGGCGCGCTGTTCACATAGAAATACCACCGGATCGCATCTGCGCCGTATTTCTCCAGTGCATCGAACGGATCCACCGCATTTCCCTTGGACTTACTCATCTTCTGGCCCTTCTCATCCTGCACATGGCCAAGGACGATAACGTTCTTATAAGGCGCCTTATTGAAGATCAGCGTCGAGATGGCAAGCAGCGAATAGAACCATCCGCGGGTCTGGTCCACCGCCTCGGAGATGAAGTCCGCCGGGAACTGCTTCTCAAAGAGTTCCTGGTTCTCGAAGGGATAATGATGCTGTGCAAACGGCATCGCGCCGGAATCAAACCAGCAGTCGATCACCTCCGGCACACGGTGCATCTCCTTGCCGCAGACCGGACACTTGATGGTAACCGCGTCGATATACGGACGGTGCAGCTCGATATCCTCCGGACAATTATCCGACATCTCCCTAAGCTCTGCGATACTTCCGACGGAGTGCTGGTGTCCGCACTCGCACTCCCAGATGTTAAGCGGCGTACCCCAGTAACGGTTCCGGCTGATGCCCCAGTCCTGTACATTCTCAAGCCAGTCGCCGAAGCGCCCCTTGCCGATGCTCTCCGGGATCCAGTTGATGGTATTATTATTGGCGATCAGGTCTTCCTTCACGTCCGTCATCTTGATGAACCAGGACTCACGCGCATAATAGATCAGCGGCGTGTCGCAGCGCCAGCAGTGCGGATAGCTATGCTCAAAATTCGGCGCGTCGAACAGAAGTCCCCTCTTCTCAAGGTCCTTCAATACCTCCGGATCCGCCTTCTTCACGAATAATCCGGCAAATGGCGTCGACTCCGCCATATTTCCCTTCTCATCTACCAGCTGTACAAAAGGCATGTCGTATTTCCTGCAGACCTTCGCGTCGTCCTCACCAAATGCAGGCGCGATATGAACTACGCCGGTACCGTCTGTCAGCGTTACATAATCGTCGCAGGTCACATAGAACGCCTTCTTGTGCTGGTTCGCAATCCCGTCTGCCGCGCACTGGTACAGCGGCTCATATTCCTTATATTCCAGATCCTTTCCCCGGCAGGTTAAAAGCACCTCATACGCCTTCTCCCCCTCCTTCGCCAGAGGCCCAAGTACCGTATCCAGAAGCGCTTCTGCCATATAATAGGTATAGCCGTCCACACACTTTACCTTCGCGTAGGTCTCGTCCGGATTCATACAGAGTCCCAAGTTCGACGGCAATGTCCATGGCGTCGTCGTCCATGCGAGGAAATAAGCGTCCTCCTCCTTCACCTTGAAGCGGACGATCGCGGAACGCTCCTTCACATCCTTATACCCCTGCGCCACTTCCTGCGCAGACAGCGGGGTCCCGCAGCGCGGGCAGTAAGGAACGATCTTGAAGCCCTTGTAGAGCAGTCCCTTATCCCAGATCTTCTTAAGCGCCCACCACTCGGACTCGATAAAATCATTGTGATAGGTCACGTACGGATTCTCCATATCTGCCCAGAATCCAACCGTGCCGGAGAAATCCTCCCACATTCCCTTATATTTCCACACACTTTCCTTACACTTGTCAATAAACGGCTCCAGGCCGTACTCCTCGATCTGGTCCTTGCCGTCAAGGCCCAGCGCCTTCTCGACCTCCAGCTCTACCGGAAGTCCGTGGGTATCCCATCCCGCCTTCCTTGGCACCTCATATCCCTTCATCGTGCGGTAACGCGGGATCATATCCTTGATCACGCGCGTCAGCACATGCCCGATATGCGGCTTGCCGTTGGCTGTCGGCGGACCGTCGTAGAACATATACATCTTGCTGCCCTCACGGTCCTTCATACTCTTCTCAAAGATCTGGTTCTCCCTCCAGAACTTCTCCACTGCTTTCTCTCTGTCGACAAAATTCAGATCTGTCGAAACCTTCTTGTACATGTGTCACGTACCTCCTTCTTACATTGCATCTCTTCCGGCCGGCTCCGAAAACAAAAAAACTCCCATCCTGTATAGGACGGAAGCCGCGCTTACGTTTATAAACCACCTAAACATACTATCATATGTCTTCCCTGTAACGGAGGACTCCCGTCAGTATCTACTTAAATCTCATAACCTGTTGCATCTTGTGAAACTCTGACTTACAAAGGTTCTGACGTAAACCGCCAGACTGTAATCCTGCTTCAATACCATCTATAAGAATCTTTCGACAACTGCAGCTCAGAAGTGATGTTCGGCTATCGCTTACTCGCACCGGGCTTCCACCGTCCCCGGTTCGCTGCGGCTTTCTGATATAGCTTACTGTCTTCGTCATCGCATTTCAATGTGTTTCCTATTATAGTAAAAAACCCCCTGAATCGTCAAGAGGTTTTTTTATTTTCCCCTTTGGTCCATTTAAGGGACGGCAGTTGGGAGGCGGGCAGCCTTAAGGCAGTCTGGGCAACACTCCGGCGAGCTAACCGCTAACTGCGACTAAGGAGTTCAGGAATGCCTTCACTCCTAAGTCTCCGTAAGCGGTGGATCTCGCCTCCGTTAAGGACGCCCTGAAATGCCTGCCTTAAGGCTGCCCGCCTCCCAACTGCCTGTGCACCGGTAATGGATTTACTGCCTTGTATTAACGCTTCCTTCTCGTACGGATTATAATTATCAGTACGGCTGTTAATATGAGCAGTATGACCGGGCCTCCCAGGATGACGCCTTTCTCCAGATCTGTTTTATCTTTGAGAAATGTGAGAATCTTACTATCTTTGTCTTCCTGCTTCTTCTGCTGTGAGTTCTGAGCTTCCGGCTCCTGGTCTTCTTTCTTTTTCTGGTGGCTGTCTATATAGGACTGGCTTAAGGCCGCCCTGGCAGTCCCAAGAAGGGTGCTGCTGTAGCGGTATTCGAGGGTGCACTGCCCCTCGTTCTCGCTGTCCGGGACGATCTCCATGGCCAGGTCCTTAAAATCCATGCCGTTGGGGACGACGACGTAGCCTTTGCCGATTGCCGGGTCTGTGCTCTCCGGCGTGCTCAAGATCTGTTCCACATCCTCCGAGGTCTCGGCTTCTGCTGCCGGGATACGGCTGAAATTGGCAAATGCATAGTCCAGCAGGTTCCTGGTGTCGGGATAGACATTCTTTCCATGAGTCCTGAGGACCACGCACACCAGCTGCATGCTGCCGTTATCCGCCATAGTGATCAGCGTAGAGAGCGCCTCGTCCGTGTAGCCGGTCTTGCCGCCGATCGCCCACTCATAGTACTCCGCATTTCCCGGATACAGCATCTTATGCTTCTGCTGGAAGATATGCTCCTCTGTCGTCTCGGATGCGGGAATCGTATACTGCAGGGTCTGCACGATATTGAAGAATTCCGGATGCCGGAAGATCTCGCGTCCGATCAGCGCCATATCCTTGGCGCAGGTATAATGATTGGGATCATGCAGTCCGTGGGGATTGACAAAATTCGAATTCTCACCGCCAAGCTCTCTGCACCGGGCGTTCATCCGCTCCAGAAACCAGTTGTAGTCATATCCCGCGTTTCTTCCCACACTTTCGCCAACCGCATACGCCACCTCATTGGCGGATGCCAGAAGGACCGCGTACAATCCCTGCTCCAGGGAGATCTGGTTGCCCTCCTTCATCCCGATATATGCGTCGCCAGGCTGGATAAACGCCAGACTGTCATGGGAGAACACCACCGGATCTGTAAACTGCCCGTTCTCCATCGCCACCAGCGCCGTCAGAACCTTCGTGATGCTTGCGGGAAAATGGTGATCTTTGATATTCTTCGCGTACAGTATCGCCCCTGTCTCTGCCTCCATGACAATGGCCGCATCTCCGTATGTCCCCGGTCCTTGCGGCCAGCCGGGAATGGAGTTGGACTGAACCGTCATCGCATAAGCGGTGTCCAGCTCCTGCTGAAGCTTCTGTTCCGCCGTCAGCTCCCCCTCCTGCGCCGGATCTGCCGCAGACGCCGTAATTCCCATATATATTAATAACATAACGGCTAAAACTGCCGATATCATCCGCTTTCCCTGCCTCATCATTCATATCCTCCTGAAAACGGGGCAGCCGCTCCTTACGCTGCCCCATCCACCATTCCGATTCTTTAAAAAATATATCCGCCGGCCGGCATCTGCCGCAGAGAATACCTATGCATCCGCCTTCTTCTTCAGATAATAGAAGCCGAACGCCGGAACATTCACCCCTCTGGCCTCCATCTCCTTGCCGGTGATCAGATCTACATACATGCCGTCCTCTTCGTTGATCCACGCCGTCTTATCGTATTCGCTGAAATTAAACACGCCGATCAGCTTATCGCCGTCATAATATCTTCCGATACTCAGGACTCCCGCTTCCCAGGTCTCCAGCGTCCAGGTGTCCGCATAGGATACGAAGACCTTCTCTGTCTTGCGGATCTTCTCCAACTGGTCAAGTCCTGCGAATACCCTGCCTTCCACGGTATCCGGATCTGTAATGTTCCTTGCCAGTTCCCAGTTCATAGCGCCCCTGTGGATATACCGGGAATCCGCCGCCTTGTTCGGATCGTCCTTATAGGTATAATCGTTGACCTGCCCGATCTCATCCCCGCTGTATAATACCGGGATACCAGACTGCATGAACATATACGCATGAAGCATGACATCCTTGCGGATGGCCGTCTCCATCTCTTCTTCATTCTGTTCAAATCCGGCCTTCTCGATTCCACACATAGACGCAGTCGTACCGCAGAACCTTGCGTCTCCTGAGACAGGATCCGAATTGTAGAGCTCTCCGCGGCTCTTACTGCCCTCTATGAATCCCTGGAAATAATCATTCAGATACAGCTTATGGGAACGCTCCCTGATCCCTTCCTGCGCCAGTGTTGCATAATCCAGTCCCCAGCCGATATCATCATGGCAGCGGAGATAATTCAGGAATACATATTCCTTGGGGAGGCTGTTGACAATATCAAGCTGCTGCTTCAGAAGCCTTACATCCCTTGTGGCCACCGTATGCCAGGTTGTAGCCATCGTCGTAACATTGTACAGCATATGACACTCCGGCTTCTCTACCGATCCGAAGTAAGGAACCACCTTCTCAGGCTCCATGACCACTTCACCAAGCAGCAGCACGCTTGGACATACGATCTCGCTGATCATACGCATCATACGCACGATCGTATGTACTTCCTTAAGATTCCTGCATTGTGTATTCAGTTCCTTCCATATATATGGCACCGCGTCGATACGGATGATATCGATTCCCTTATTCGCCAGATACAGGAAATTATACATCATCTCATTGAATACCCTTGGGTTCTTGTAATTGAGGTCCCACTGATATGGATAGAACGTCGTCATGACAAAATGCTCCGCATCCGGAAGCCATGTGAAATTCCCCGGCGCCGTCGTCGGGAATACCTGCGGTACAGTCTTCTCATATTCAGCCGGAATCGTATAGTTGTCATAGAAGAAATAGCGGCTCATATACTCTCCGTCACCCTGGCGCGCTCTCTTCGCCCACTCATGGTCTTCGGAAGTATGGTTCATGACAAAGTCCATACATACATTCATATTCTTCTTATGACACGCGGCCGTCAGACTCTCCAGATCTTCCATGGTGCCAAGCTTCTCCTGCACCTTCCGGAAATCCGCCACGGCATACCCGCCGTCCGAACGTCCTTCCACGGTATCAAGGAACGGCATAAGATGGATATAATTCACATTATTCTTCTCCAGATACTCAAGTCTGGCCTCAACGCCCTTCATATCACCGCCAAAATTATCGATATAGAACATCATTCCCAGCATATCATTGTTCTTATACCAGTCCGGATGCTCCTCTCTCTGCCTGTCAATCTCTTTCAAATCGTCGTTACGCTCTTCATAGAAGCGGTAGAGATTATCACATAACTCGGCAAACATAGAACCATTGCCATACAACTCCATATAGAGCCACTTCAATTCATCTAAGTGCCTTGCAAACCGGTCCGCATAGAGCCTGCGTCCGGCCTCCGCCTTCTCCCTGGCGGCTTCCTCGTCCATATCTGAGGTTTCCCGGCTCTCTTCGGCTTCGTCCTCTGCTTCTGTAGGTGCTTCCTGCTCTGCCACGGCTTTGTCCTCTGCTTCTGTAGGTGCTTCCTGCTCTGCCACGGCTCCGTCCTCTGCTTCTGTAGGTGCTTCCTGCTCTGCCACGGCTTCGTCCTCTGCTTCTGTTTTGTCTGCAGTCTCTGCTTCTGCCTCTTCTGACACTTCTGCAGCTTTCCCTGTCTCATCCGGTTCTTTTACTGCTTTCTCTTCCTTCTTCTCTTCTGCTTCTACGGCTTTCTCTTCCTTCTTCTCTT
>CAMSTW010000072.1 GCA_947063855.1 uncultured Dorea sp. | reverse complement strand
AAGAGGATGTTTCCGGTCTCAAAGAGGATGTTTCCGGTCTTAAAGAGGATGTTTCTAATCTCAAGGAAGATATGGTTTCCGTTAAGGCAGATATTTCCAGTCTTAACGAGGACGTTCATTTCCTCAAGAGTGACCAGAAGCGTATCAATCTAATCATTGAGAATGATATTTGGCCGAGAATCAATATACTATGTGAGAATTATGTTCCTGCCGCCCAGAGATACGTGGCTGCTTCAAAGCAGATTGATATCATTCAGTCTGATATTGATGTTATGAAATCAGTCATTCGCAGTCACAGCGAACAGCTGCAGCGGATATCCTGACAGATTTTCTGTTTAAATACACAAAAGACAAACAAAAAATGAAAAACCCCTTCTCCCCGGTTGACATTTGCTTCATAATACAGTAAAATTAATTACCGTGCAGCCGGGGTGCTAGCGGTACCTTGTACCTGCAATCCGCTATAGCAGGGGTGATATTGCGCAGAGGGCATAGATTGGTAGAGCTGCCCTTGATAAGTGGCGTTGAGGTTTGGGTCTTACGCGACGGGAATCTGTGAACCGTGTCAGGTCGGGAACGAAGCAGCACTAAGCAGAATCTTCCGGGTGCCGTAAGGGTGCCTGGGCTGAGTTAACTGTCAAGGTAACGTCTGTGAGTCTACGTTCGAAGCGCAATGCACGTAAAAGAGCAGGATATATATTTCTACATACCATGCTCTCATATCGGGTTAATCAACGTTTCTATAATAATGCCCCGCCGGCATTATTTTTATTTTTCTTAGATTCCCTTAGCTCCTTAAAGAATGATTTCATCATCCGGCTGCATTCCTCTTCCAGAACTCCTGTAGTCAGTTCCGCCTGGTGGTTAAATTCTTCCATCTGCAGCAGGTTCAGAATAGAACCGGCGCATCCGGCCTTGGGATTCATGCAGCCTACAACTACCCTGGTCATTCTGGATTGTACAATCGCACCGGAACACATCTGACACGGCTCCAGCGTGACATACATCGTACACCCTTCGAGACGCCAGTCTCCCATCTTCCTGCTCGCTTTCCTGATTGCAGTCAGCTCGGCGTGTGACAGCGTGTTCTTATCTATCGTCCTTCTGTTATATCCTCGTCCTATGATCTTATCTTCGTATACGATCACGCACCCTATTGGCACCTCGCCAATCGCATAAGCCTTCTTCGCCTGACGGATAGCTTCTTTCATGTACTTTTCATCTATACTCTGCATATCTTCTCCATGTTTTTCTACATCTTCAATGGTCTCTTGATCGGCCTGCACCAGTATCCAAATTGCTCTTCATTGCTCTTCTCGTCATCTGTAAGATCTATCCTCATATCCTGCTGCGGAATGAATTCGGTAAATCCAAATGTGCTGGCTGCTTTTGCTTCCTGAGGATGGTAGATTCCAGGTACTCCAAGCCAGAATCTCTCTCCGTCGTCAATAAATGCAAGGTGATGATAATTATAGTAGCCATGCAGAAGGAAACTGTTATTGGCCCACTTCCATTCGCACCGGGGCAGGACTGCTAAGTCGTTCCGCTGTATCTTAGAGCAGCGGAAATGGTTTGCCGGTTTCTGTTCTTTCTGATCCGAACACACATGTCCCGGCATAGTGGGGATACTCTGCTCTGCCATCCCTTTTCGCACCGGCATTCCTGGCTTCTCTTTATACATCCCGGTTTTCTTTGGCGTTTCTTCCGGTATATCCATATCCACTGACGCGCCCGGTCTCTTCCCTGAAGACTCACCCGTCATCTCCTCACGCGGCGTAATTGTCTCTCCACGGGCTGAAACATTTCTCTGCGGCAGCATTTCCTCTCTACTGTCCGGCATCTCCGTCTGTTGCCCCGCCTGTCTGTTTCTGTCTACAGTCTCTTCTATCCTGTCCGGCATCTCCTGCTGTCGTCCCGCCTGTCTGTTTCTGTCTACAGTCTCTTCTATCCTGTCCGGCGTCTCCCGCTGTTGCCCCGCCTGCCTGTTTCTGTCTATAGTCTCTTCTGTCCTGTCCGGCGTCTCCTGCTGTTGTCTTGCCCGCCCGCTTCTGTCTGCGGCCTCTTCTGTCTGTCGTACTCTTCTCATCCCATCCGATATCTCTTCCGGCCCCTTTGTCCTGGCGCCCACATCTACAATCCCTTCCGGATGGTCTATTCTCCCGGTCTTTCCTGTTGTCTCCGCCTGACGTCCCAATCCCTGGATGCCGCCAGACACCTCTTCCCGTCTATCTGCTACGGCATTTCCTCCGGACACCTCTTCTCTTCCATCTGCTACAGCATTTCCTCCGGACACCTCTTCCCGTCTATCTGCTACGGCATTTCCTCCGGGCATCTCTCTATCACGGACTGTTTCCCCGATCCCGCCAGACATCTCTTCCTGTCTGCCTGCTCCGGGCGTATCTTCCTCCCGGTCTTCTCCGGCATTACTTCCGAACATCTCATTTCGTCCATCTGCTCTGACGTTACCCACGGGTATCTCTTCCTCCCGACCTCCTCTGGCATTTCCTCTGAGCATGCCTTCCTCCCGGCCTCCTCCGGCATTTCCTCCGGGCATGCCTTCCTCCCGGTCTCCTCCGGCGCTTTCTCCGGGTATTTCTTCTGCACGGTTCACGCCCGTGGTACTGCCTTGCCGCTCTTCCGCCAGCTCCATCTGCACGTCTCTGTCAGCCGCCTCCCCGGGCCGCAGCACGCGCATCCGGCTGACATCGACCGGCCCCTCGTTCCAGACCGCCGCATACTTATGTCCCAATTCACTTTCCAGGATAATTCCATTAATCTTATCAAAATTCTCCGGTATCACAACATCTTCCCTGGTAAAATAGAGCCTGTAATTGATCGCAGGATTCACATTATCCACAATTCCCTGCCATATGCCAACACACTCTTCTCCTCCGTAGAACAGGTACAGCTTAAGCTTACGGTCGCCTTTCATATGCAGTCCCCTGCCATGAATATGCAGCGTACAGTCATCATTTCCCTGCTCTACTTTAACAAATCCCACGTTACGCAGCCGTCGTCCCCGTTCATACTCATACAGATAACGAATAAAACGCTTCAACTCTCCACTTCCAATCCTGGTCTTTTTATCACAATCTATTCCCCAGGATCCTAAAAAATACCACTATTTTCAATCGAGATAGATCGGCGGATCATAATCCTTGCCAAGCAGCTGCTTCTTGCGTTCCTGATAACCCAGAAATGCCCACTCAGTCATATCTGTCCATTTATGAATCGACCTGTCATATACCTGAACATAACCAATACGCGACGGGTGCATGCGGACGCTGTTGGACTCATATTCCTTGCCTGTATACGGATTAATGTCTCCCGCATCTTCCTCCGGCATATCCTCTTGATAGTCTTCCTGCATTCCGCCTGATCTAAGATATGCTTCTCCATATCCTTCCGGAGAATACGCGGCCCGCACATAATCTTCCCCTGCGTCTCCTCGTCCGGCATAGTCTCCCTCGTACCGGCCTTCTCCTGCATACTCCCGGCCTCCATAACCTCGGCCTTCTCCTGTATACTCCTGTCTGTCATAACCAGTATCATACCGGCCTTCAGCCGCATATTCCTGCCCGTCACGACCTCCCTCATACCAGCCTTCCGCCGCATATTCCTGCCTGCCATGACCTCCCTCATACCGGCCTTCCGCCGTATACTCCTGTCCGTTATAGCCTGCGTCATAGCCGCCTTCAGCCGGACTCTCTTCAACATACTCTGTTCCGGCGCGTCCTTGGAAATAAGCTTCTCCTCCGACTTCTGTATATCCTCCATTCTGATAATCTTGAATCGGATAACCGGCAGTCTGCTCCTCTATCCCGCTATGCCCCGATTCCGGAGCATGCACCCTTTCCTGATATGTACCTACATCCTGTGCCCCTGCCGCTGATGCCTCTGCAGGGTTCCCTTCCTGATGATCCTGCTCTTTTGTGCGGCGTCTGATACGCTGCATAAAATACGCCCTCCATCCATGGGGTTTATCTTCTTTCTTTTCTTCCTTCTTTTCTGTCTTTTCCATCGATTCAATCTCTTCCAGAAGCTGCTCAACCGATTCGCTCCCGCCTGAAACCGGATATCCTTCCCCATATTCTCCGACGGTATCCTCCTTTAATACTCCATCGTCTTCCCCGCCGTATCCGCTTCCGGTCTCTTCCGGATATCCTCCGCCGTATCCGCTTCCGGTCTCTCCCGGATATCCCCCGGCATAACCTCTTACTGATTCACCACTGTTTGCATCTTCGCCAGGATGCTCGTCTCCCTCTCCACTTCCGGTCTTCTCCCGGTTCTCCGCCGTCTTCTCTGCACTGCCATTCTCTTTGGTCCCTGTGCCGGCGGCTTCCGGCGAAACCTCCATCGGCTTGTCCGCCGCTGCATTTGAGAGCCCCGGCTTCCCGTCCTCCTGGTTCTGTCCGTCCGCTCCCAAAGCCTCCGTCTCCCGATCCTGTGACCTCTCTGGATTAGCGGCCGCCTCCTTAAGCATTGCCTCCAGTTCTTCATTAATATCCACGAACTCACCAATCGTCATATCCCTCTCATGGGCAGAAGTAGTGACTGCCTTTGCAGGCACATCCTTTTTAGCATCTTCCGGCTCATCTGGTTTTGTCTCCGGATGTTCCCCCTTATCCTCCAGATCCTGTCTTCCTGTTACCGTCTGCTCCGCATATACAGGCTCTCCTTCTATATCACGCCCTGTCTTCTCATCTGCAATCCTGTCCTCCCCATATACAGGCTCTTCTCCTTCTATATCATGCCCCGTCTTCTCATCTGCGATCCTGTCCTCCAGAATATTCAACTGGAACGGACATCCCAGAATCTCTGCGATCATACGCATGTCCTGCTCCTGAAAATTATCTCTTCCAAGTCTTTGTGTAAGATTCTGGCGTGACATCTTCTTTTTGGTACGCGCTTCAATCTTCCTGGCAAGATCCTTAATCGTCATGTTCTTACGGTTCAAGACAATCTTAACCTGCTCGCCAAATGTTAAATCCTGCATTCCATATCCTCCTTACCCAATTGACGTACTCCCGCGTTTCTCTATAATCGTAAATCCTGTAAACTCTTTTGTTTCTAATGCAATCTTTTTCCCTTTCTCCTTTGATTATTCTAACAAATACTGAAAGCCCAGTCAACATATCTTATATTTTCTGTCAAGGATTCCGATATATAATTATAGATTTACATACACACCTTCATATATGTGGAGGGAAGAACTCTATACATACAGCATCAGGAAGGAGCTAAATATGAGATTGAATTTTAACCCGACGATACCAGTCAACAGCCTGATCAACTCCTATCAGATCAACCGCAGCGCCGCCAACCAGACCGGCGGCCAGAATGGCGTGAAGGCCGAGGAAGAACGGCGAGACTCTTTCACGCTCTCACCCGAAGGCGGGAAACGTAACCTGATCAGCAATCTGATGAAGCAGAAGATCGACATCGCAGACCGCAGAAGCGCCCTCATCGCTTCGGTAAAGGAAAAGGGTACATCCATGGACTCCATCAAGCCGCAATTAGAAGC
The DNA here is from genome assembly GCA_947063855.1 of uncultured Dorea sp. Taxonomy (GTDB): domain Bacteria; phylum Bacillota; class Clostridia; order Lachnospirales; family Lachnospiraceae; genus Sporofaciens. The sequence continues at coordinate 9,642 of CAMSTW010000072.1, read as the reverse complement.
TCTGGACGAACAGCTGCGCAACATTGACGTACAGATCTCACAGGCGATTGCGGATGAAGCCAAGAAGCAGGAAGAGGAGAAGGGACAGGAGAACAAGGAGCCGCAGACCAGCGAAGAACTCCGCTACGAGAAGATGACCGACGTCGTAACCCTGTCAGAAGATGTGAAGCATGTAGACCTGCTTGATTCTGCCAAGAACCGTGTGGACGGCAGAATCAAGGTTCTAAAAAGCGAGATCGCACTTGATGACAACCGTGTCCCGGACGGCAGCCTTGGAGGTGCAACCACAACAAAAAAACGGGAACTGGCCGATCTCGAGACCCGGTCTGTTAAGATAGCATCCGATATCGGTTCGCGGATGGTTGATATCATCGAGGAGACAGATGAGAATAATGAGACGGTGCCAGTAAAGGAATCTGACGACTCTGAGGAAGCCGATGTTTCCAATCACACCGGCGATGAAGAAGATATGGACGAGGAGTAAGTCTTTTGCAGGTTGTAATGCGTTACACGGAACTGCAGGGACATACCACACTAATACAGGGGCGATGATATATGTATCACCGCCCCTGCTATATTCACTGGACTGTCTATTTCCGACAGCCTCTTTATCCCGGCATCCTCTGCTATGCTCTCTTATTCGCCCGGTCTTTTACTTCTTAACTTGAACCGTGATACCAGTGACTTAAGCAGCTGAGACTGGCTTGACAGCTCTTCGCTCGCCGCCGCACTCTCTTCTGCCGTAGCAGAGTTCGTCTGTACAACACTGGATATCTGATCCATACCCATCGTTACCTGTGAGATCGCTTCTGCCTGGCTTACCGCAGCAGTAGAAATCTTATCCACATATGTAACCGCACTCTTCGTGCTCTCTACCGTCTCGGAAATCGCCGCAGCCGTACGGTCCACAATATTCGTTCCATTCTCAACAGCAAGGATCGTGCCCTCGATAAGAGCAGTCGTGTTGCTTGCCGCTTCGGCGCTCTTGGATGCAAGATTACGCACCTCATCCGCTACCACTGCGAATCCCTTACCAGCCTCTCCTGCACGTGCAGCCTCTACCGCCGCATTCAGCGCAAGGATATTGGTCTGGAACGCAATATCTTCAATCGTCTTGATAATCTTACCGATGTCGCCGGACTTCTGGCTGATCTCACCCATCGCGGAGATCATATCCTGCATCTGTTCATTGGAAACAGACAGCTTGCTCTGCGCGTCCATAACCTTCTCGCTTGCTTCTCTTGCATTCTCTGCCGTATTGCTTACTTCTCTTGAGATATCATTAATCGTAGCCGCCAGCTCTTCTACAGAACTTGCCTGCTCGGTAGCGCCCTGCGATAACGCCTGCGCACCGGAAGATACCTGATCTGCCCCGCTCGCAACCTGATCGGAAGCATCGTTGATCTGACGCATCGTGTCACTTAAGCTGCGGTTCATCTTACGGATAGACGCCAGCAACGGACCGAAGTCACCCTTATAAATGTTATCTTCTGCAAAGAGATCGAAGTTGCCGCTCGCCATCTGATCCAACAGACGTGTCAGGTCTCCTACAACGTCCTCCAGTCCCTGGCATGTGGACTTCACGCTATTCACCAGCGCGCCAAACTCGTCGGCCGACTCGTAATCCAGCTGCTGAGACATCTCGCCTCTTGACAGGCCCGCCATCGCATCCTCTACCTGATGTACCGGATATACAATAGTCCTTGTCACTCTCGCACAGATAATCATCGCAAGGATGATTGCAACCGCTGTAATGACCAGAAGAATGATCATACTCATGTTCGTCTCCTTGACGCTCTCCTTCATGGTCGTCGTACGAATGGTATTCGTGCCTTCATTCAGCCCATTAATCTCTGTGATAACCTTATCCAGAGTCGGCGTACACTTCGTCCTTATATCTTCTGCCGCCGCCATCGGATCTCCTGCCTTCAGCTTCGCCACAATATCATCTGCGATGCCCATCCACTCTGTCAGTACACTCTCAAAGGACGCCACCTGCTCCTCATCCAAGATATCCAGCTCATGAAGCTTCTTAAGATTGGTCTCAATGCTGGCCTTACTCTCTTCAATCGCCTGCAGGTTGTCTGCATCCGCCTTCCCTGCAATAACCATGTCGCGTACATCCTTCGCAGCCAGAACCGTTGCGATCCGGCAGCTCTTAACCGCGTCATCCGCCGCAACTGATCCTTCCATGAACTCATTCAGATTGCCGCTTGCCTTCCTTAACTGCAAAATAGAATAAAAGGATAATAAAATTGTAAGTACAAGCACAATCCCAAATGCTACTAATAACTTAGTTCTGATTTTTAAGTTCTTCACTATCTTCCTCTCCTTCGGTCTCTTTTAAATTTGCGGGTTCCTCCGCATCCTTTCTTTCTCCGGCTTCCTCCGGCTTCTCACGGACTCCGTTCTCTTCCCCGTGCTCTGTATCTGCGGACTCCTCCGCCTTCTTGCGAACTCCGGCTTCCTCTCCGTGCTCCATACGCACAGAGCCTTCTGCCTTCTCGGTACTCCCGGCCGCTTCTCCGTGCTCCGTATCTGCGGACTCTTCCGCTCCTTCTCCTGCCTGCACAGCCTCTTCTGGCGAATCCTCAGGCAAATCTTCATTCTTTCCTTTTCTTATCATTCCTTTCAGCTTATCTTTGATGTCTGATAATTTAATTCTAATCCGGAATCCCACTTTCTTAAACTTACTGATACAGATCCGTCTGAGAAAACGGAAATTACGGATAATCCAGCAAAAAAACAGCAAAAACGGATATCTCTCCAAAATGGGGAAAAACTGTACCATGTAATCCCTTGACGGGAACATCCACGCCTGCTTTCTAAGTGCCCATTCCTTATCTCTGTTACGCCAGTAGAAGTCCAGTCTCAGCTTCTCACACGGCAGAAGCGATTCATCCAGATGCTTGTTCTCCCGGCCGCGTGAAAGAATATACTCTTCCAGTTCCAGTGCAAGTCCATACTGTTCATCCGCATTCGCTTCCCTGCCAAACCAAAGCGCCGCGAGCACATTGATCTGATCTGCGAACTCCTGCCAGACCGCTCTTACCAGAGCCTCGTTCACCGACTTCCAGCGAAACCTCTCCCCAAGAAGCTTCTGATACTGCCACAGATCCATGATATCCCTGACCTTCAGCCGTCCGGTGATATACATCTCAACCATCCGCGCAATCCGGTACAGATACTCTTCCTCATTCGTCAACATATGTATATGTCTGTAAGAATCCAGCTTCCGGAACCGCTTAGGCGCACCCGGGAAGAACTGTCTGGCCGCCTTATTCTCGATAGGCATGCCGTTATAAAACACAATCCTTACCCCCGGAACCCGCACATACACAATCCCGCTGTCTACCGGATCTACCTTCTGCTCGTAATCCATCTCAAGCATGAACTTATTGACCCGGGGCATATCCTTCTTATCCACGAGAATCTCTATCTGACTGATGTGGGACATCTCGGGCTTCGGATACATCTCGCCGACACTCGTTCCAAGCAAGAGCGCCGCATCTATCCCATGCCTCTCCAGCTGCCACAGGATAACCTCCTCAACCTTCTGGTAAGACTCGTACAGAAGAAGTTCCTTCTTATAACTATGATGAAACTGCGACTCACATTCCTCAGAAATATCCTTCTCTATACCTAAAAGTCCGACGTAGACGATATTAACAACATTCTGATAATCAGAAACATCTAAAACCGTATCCCATCTCATCCGCTTTCTCACGTTCTGGATCGGTTCCTGGTTAATGATAGCTGTCAGTAATATTAGTATATATCTGATCTCGTAGTTAATAGTCTGATTCCCCCCTTCCGGTTGACGGCTAATAACACCCCTTTCTTATTCTATCGGACATTTTAAGGCAAAAATAACCTCTTTTCGCTATTTTTTACTTCTTCTTGCAGAATTCTTCTCTCTGCAAATATATCCATCGCTTTCTGGTTATATATAGAATGCTTATCATCAGCGGCAAGCCTCCCCGCAACCAGCGTAATGCACCGCCGCTTCATGATCGTGACCAGCCCTCTGGCATGGCTTGCGATCAGGATCGTCATCCCTCTGTAGTTCAACTCCTCAAACAACTGCATCAGATCCCACGCGGCGTCCGGATCCAGATTCGCCGTCGGCTCGTCCGCAATCAATATCTGCGGCCGTACCGAAAGCGCCCTTGACAGAAGCACCCTGGCCTGTTCCCCCCCTGACAGCTCGTCAGGAAATGCATTGAACTTGCCTGCAAGTCCTACAAGTCCCAGAACCTTGATGATCTTCTCTCTCATCTTGTCATCCGCATTCCCGGTTGCAAGTATCGCTAGCTTTATATTATCATATACCGAACGATCTTTCAACAGTCCAACGTCATTAGACATAATTCCCAGCCGCCGCCGGTGTGCCGGAATCTTCTTTCGCTCCATAGTGTCAAGCCTCCGGCCTTCGACCACGATCTGCCCGGAGGTCACTTCCTCCTGCTTCAGGATCAGGTTCAGCAAGGTACTCTTACCCGCGCCGCTCTTCCCTATGACAAAGACGAATTCCCCCTTCTCGATCTGGAAAGAGACGTCGCTCAACGCAATCTCGTCTTTGTATTTTTTGGTCACGTGATCGAAAATAATCTGCGCCATATACTTCCACCTTAATATTCCTACACAAGTTCCGATAAATATTGTATACTTATCCGGTACACTATTTCATAGAGTATTCTGCTATAATACCTATTGTATATACTATAACTGTTATCTATGCAAACAGTCAACATAGATTCTAAAAACAATAAAAAACAATCTATATACGGAGATCAACATGGCAAATGCAAAGAACAACACTGCTCATACGACAGGCAATACTGCTATCTCAAACCATACCGCTCATGCGGCCAGCGGCACTGCTATCTCAAACCATACCGCTCATGCGGCCAGTGGAATCGTCATCCCGGACGCCGCCATTCACACCTCAGACAACGACGCCTGTAATACTGATAAGGGAACACATTTTGCAAACAAACTGACCCGCATCTGGAAAAACATATGGCGAAGATATAAGAAACAGATAATCTGCGGAGTCACCATCCCGGCTCTGCTGTTTGCCATGCCTTTTGCCCGGCTTGATCTTGCCCCCGGCTCTGTCCCAACCAATCCGGCGCTGCCGGCGGCCGCCGCGGATCCCGTGGAACGCCCTGCTCTTGTGGACGGCCAGTATACTCTGGTACTTAAGAGCAGCGTCGGTATTCTTACCTATTATAATCAACTGGATATCCGCTGGGCCGAGCATCTCTACGGCGGACAGGATCCGCTTAAGATCTATGGATGCGGGCCGACTGCACTGGCCATGGTCGTTTCCAGCTTCACAAACCAGAAGCTGACCCCGCCCGAGATGGCAGACTGGGCCGCCGCCAACAATTACTGGACTCCCGGCTCCGGGACCAGACATAACTTCATCCCGGAATGCGCGGCGGCTTTTGGCATGAGATCAGAGTCCTTCCAGAATCTTACCGTGGAAGGCGTTCTGTCTGAGCTCTCCCGCGGCCATATCCTGATTGCGCTGATGGGACCCGGACATTTCACCGAGCAGGGACACTTCATCATCATCGCAGACGATTGGTCCGGAACACAGGTACGCATCGCAGACCCTATCAGCCTTGAGAATACGCAGAAGCCCTGGGAGCTTCAGACGATCCTGGATGAATTAAGTCCTGCCGCCAATTCCGGGGGACCGGTGTGGAGTATATCCCCCAGATAAATCTCTTGTGCAGGCCGACAGGAACTGTGCCGGCAACTGTGCTTCCAATTTACAGCGCGGCAGCCGTCACGGCAGGTAACTGTCTGGCGAGGGTTCTGTCACCCGCGGCCGCCGCCAAATATACATGAGAGCATGCATATCCGGCGCGCTGCCTGCGAAAATAAAACAAGTCTGCAACGAAACACTGTCACAGACTTATTTTCCTTCTATTAAGTATCTTACTTTATAGCTTCTATCACGCCGGCTGGCAATAAAATCCCTCGATAATCTAATAATAAGACTTCTCTCCGGCTACTTTGGAGTTGATAACCTTATCAACGCTGATCGTCCGGTTTATGGCCTGCAAAAGCTGTGTGCTCAGTTCGAGAATCTTCTTCTCCTCGAAGCACTCGGCCAGGTACTTATCCTCGCCCTTAAGCCAGGATAACAGCTTCTCCCTCTCGCCGCCGCTTGCCTGAAGCAGCATATGAATCTCCTGCTTCACAGCATCGGCTCTCTCCATCTCGTCCTGCCGCATCCGTATCAGCAGCTGAGCCGACTCCTGGTCATTCCTGGACAAAGCGTCTCCTAACTCCTTCGTAATCCGTTCAATCTCTGCCATGTGCATGTAGTTCTTCTGCACCCGCTTCAGAATCTCTGTCAATAGTTCTTCCCTGTTCTCCATCAAGAAACCTCCTGCCTACACGGCAGCCGTCTTACTGGCTTCCTTGAACGCGTCCCTGAGATCTGCCACAAGAGGCTTCAGTTCATCTACTACAGCAGGATTCCGTCCGGCCTGCAGTCTGCTGAGTTCAAACAGGAAGAACTCGTACATCCTCCGAAGCTCATAGCTGATCTGATATTCCATATTCAGTGTCTGATCAAGATAGTGTACGATATCCCTGGACCTCTGGACCGATCTGTCGAACAGATCATAGTTCTTATCGCCTAACGCAATCTGCGCCCGCGTGAGACGCTTGATCAACTCATCATACAGAAGCAGAAGCATCTCACTGCGTGTCATTGTATTTACAGACTGCATCTTATACTGTTCATATCCATTTCGAAACATATTCTTCCCCTTTTTTTAGTCTGATGTACTGACTGTATCGCTAAAACATCTTCCCACACAGCCAGTAATCAGAATACTCAGGTCTTCTAATAGCCGCCAAACTGGCTTAACCAGCTGCTCTGATTGTTCATCTGGGAGATCAGTGTCTCCAGGCTTGTAAACTGCTTGATGTAACGGTCGCGCTCTGTCTCCAGACGCTCCTGCAGTTTGGCTATCTGATCCTTAATCGCTTTCAGCTGGCTGTACATGGTGTTCTCCGTCACACTCATCGGTGAACTCTCATGTCCGGCCTTACGGATCAGGATACCCTTGGATGTCATAGCGCCCGTAGTATTAACATATTTATTCAGGACATTCTTAAGGTTTGTTGCAACTCCTTTGGAGTAACCGTTTCCATTTGTATTCTTAACAGACTCATTTGCAAATATCTCTTGTACACGTTCCGGTTTGCTTGCAAGTGCCGCACGGAACTTGGACTCGTCAAAGTTTATCTTACCATTGTCAGAATACGTACTGGAAGTTGAGATCCCCATCTCTGCCAGTTCCTGGGCAATACCGCCGTCAATAATGAATCGCAGATCGCTGGTCAGACTTCGGATATCGCTGTCCGCATAGAGCAGACCTTCCTTCGCCTTCTTCTCCCATGCTTCAATCTCGTCGTCAGACAGTTCCTTCTTCTGCTCGCTGGTAAGCGGCTCATAATCACGGTCTGGCTTGGTCTTTACTTCTTTATTGACCAGTTCGATGATGGAGTTGTACTCCTCTATCATGCCCTTAACTGCGTCTACAATGGAATCGGCATCAACCTGGGCGTCAATTCCAACAGCCTTGCTTGGGTCATTCTTTATTAAATCATCGCCCTCATAACCAAATGTTCCCTTTACATTAATCGTTAATCCATCCACAGTGAATGAATTCGATCCACGGATTAACTCTACCGCTTCATCAGAACCTGCATATTTTACTGCTACAATAGCATCCTGTCCTTCTTTTTCTATATCCTCTTTAATACCAAAGAGCTTTTCTAATGTGGAATCTTTTTCGATATTGATTTCCCCACTTGCCCCATCCTCTGTGGCAGTAAATGTAAACTTGTCTGCTGCTTCCTGATATGTTATCTTAACTCCTGCCTCTTTCGTATTGTTAATCCTATTTATTAACGAATTCATGGTATCATCTGAGTAAACATCAATGTCATGTCCATTAATCTTAATCGATGTGTGACCTCTTTGAAGCGGCTTATTATCAGTGCCCATTACAACATTTCCTTTGTCATCTTCTACATCCTTCCAAGTCCATGCCGCATTGTCCAACCTATTCTTAAGCTGTTCATTCATATTCACACGGTTTGACATACCATCTTGTAATCCTAATGCATACTTTATGTCTGAATTTATTGAAACAATTTTCAATGTAGATGTATTGTCAACACTATCATCTTTAGGATTCATTGTTTTAAAGGTAAGCTGCCCACCAGAAAGACCAATAACCTTAGTTGGATCATCTTTATCCATTACTTCCTGAACCGCCGTCTTATCAACTTTTATTCTACCCTTACCAAACGCTTCATCCAATTGATCTTGTACAGATGTTACTATTTTATTAAGAACAGCTTCAGTAGAAGTTTTCTTCTTCCCCCAATCAGAAGTTGAATCTACACCATTCATTGCTTCCTTAAGTTCTGCTTCACTTGGCATAGATATCTCCGCCGTCTTCCCGTTATAAGAAAAAGTCAATTTCTTTCCATTCAACAATCGGTCAATGGATACATGATCAATCAATTCGGATTTATTGGTCGCTGTTACACTTCGATCACTATTAGTAAACGTATGTTTCAGTTCTTCACTAAAGCCCAAATACTTCAATGCAGAACCGCCAGTAATTTCAAAATGATTATCAGTCCCTTTATTACTTGCTGTAAATTCAAATTTCCTTTCAGTACCAGGCGACACAGTACTTGTTTCTGGCGGATTAAGATTAACTTGAACAACCTCAGAAAGCTTCCCTAACGTTGTCTCTATTCGTGCCAATTGCTTATTAATCGACTCCTTCGCCTTCTCTACAGTGCTATAGTCATACTTTTCTATAGTTCCATCTTCTAACTTTTCTTGTTCTTTTAACGTAAGTGTATATGTCTGAGCACTTCCTTCATTTCCAATTTTAAAATTAAGTTCTTTTCCAATCAACTGTTCTATATCATATGTCTTAGTAACATCAATTGATCCTGTTGACAAAGTTTGACCTGACACATTCGCTGCTGATGACCACTTCGCCTTCTGTGCCAGCTGTTTCACACCCATAATCGTCACACCTTCCGCAGATGTCCCGCTTCCAGACACAGACACATACTTACTGTTCTCCCCCGTCGTCGTAATCTTATTCCTGCCCCAAAGTATAGAACTGAACAAGTTCGTACTGGAACTCCATGATGAAGTATATTTATTCGCGAAATCAAGCAGCTTACTGGTAATGTTCTGAATCGCAGCCTGCTTCCACTCCAACTGCTGCTGCTTCTTCTGCTGCTGCGTAATCTTACTGGTAGTACCCGAAGTCATACCCTCGATCAGGGTATCTCTGTCCAGACCGCTGGCCAGACCGCCGTACCCTCTGATGCTAGTACTCGTTGACGTAGTCAATCCACCTATTGTTGCCATAACAATCTCTCCTTTTCTTTCTCTTTACTGCCTATTGACCATACGGCATTATCGCTATCCATCCAATCTATCCCCTTCGGTATGGCATTCCGATGCATACAAAACGCCGATAAGGAATAAACTATAACGCATAACGAACCGCATTTCTACAAATTCAAATTTATTCTGTACTTATTTATCGGCATATAGTATACTTTAAATAA
>CAMSTW010000071.1 GCA_947063855.1 uncultured Dorea sp. | reverse complement strand
GCACGATGACGATTGCCGCCATAAGTGCAACACTGACCATCCAACGAGTGTCATGCTTCTGTCTTTTCATTATTCAATTCCTCCTTGTTATCATTCTCATATGAAATGAGATACAATACAATTACCGTGCCATTATACCACCTGTTATGCCGTTGGACAAGTGTTTTCTTGGCAAATTTCAGCGAAGTCCATTGCCGGGAGCTGTATTTTTTGTTATATTAAGAGATATCGCCTGCAGGTTTTTGATTTATCAGAAAATGAAAATGTAAGGGGGAGTTGTTTTGTTTGGGAGAAAGAGCAGTAAGAATGTCGAAAATGGTAAGAAGGAGCAGATAAGCCAGCCGTCAGCCGGGAAAGGAAGTGCCGGCCAGCCGGCAGTAAAGAAAAGCGGCGCCGGTCAGTCGGCGGCTAAGAAAGGAAGCGCCGGCCAGTCGGCGGTTAAGAAGGGAAGCGCCGGCCAGGCAGCGGTAAAGAAAAGCGGCGCCGGCCAGCCGGCAGTAAAGAAAAGCGGCGCCGGTCAGTCGGCGGCTAAGAAAGGAAGCGCCGGCCAGGCAGCGGCTAAGAAAGGAAAGGTACAGGCCGGCCAGACGGCGGCAAAAAAAGGCAGGACACCATCGACCGGAAGTGGAACGGCACAGGCGGCAAAAAAGCCGGCGGTTAAGGGCAAAGCGGCACAGGACAGCAGCGACAGAGTGCTTGCCAAGTTGATGGAGATTGAGAAGGAAGCAAGATTAGAGCAGGCAAGAGACAGTGTTGACGGGCTGGAGGATGAGAAGATTGCCGAACATATTGAACTTCTGCTGAAGATCATGCAGTCAGGAGAATAGAGCCGGGGCGGATATATTGTTCACGCAGTCAGGAGAACAGAGCTAGGCCGGCTCTGCTGTACGTGCAGACTGGAGAATAGAGCCGGGCTGGATATGCCGTACATGCAGTTGGGAGAACAATCGGACAGTATAAAACATAGAAAGAAGGGATTGAGATTAAATATAGAAAGTGGCATCTGATCCGTCAGTTTTTTGACGGTTCCAAGAAATATTTTGCGGTTGCAGTTGTGGCGTCTTTGGCGACGACGGTGTTGAATTCCCTGACGCCGCAGATCTTCCGCTTCAGCATTGATTCCGTATTGGGCGGCAGCAAATATGCATATCTGTCGGATCACCTGTGGATATTGGCGCTCTTACTGGTAGGAGTGGCGGTGCTGTCAGGGCTGTCTCAGTACACCTGCAGGGCGAATACGGCTCTGGCGGGAGAGAATTTTGCGAAGAATATGCGGGACGCATTATTTATTCATGTACAGAAGCTGCCTATGAGCTGGCATGATAAGAATCAGACCGGAGATATCATCCAGAGATGTACCTCAGACGTTGAGGTAATCCGTAACTTTGTTGTAACTCAATTGCTGGAAGTATTCAGAACAGTCTTCCTGATTGTGACGTCTTTCGCCATGATGCTGTCCATGAATGTGAAGCTGTCGCTGATTGTACTGATGTTTGTGCCTGTGGTAGTACTGTATTCAGCGATTTTCTACCGGCTGATTGCAAAGCGCTTTATCGTGGCGGACGAAGCCGAGGGAGAATTGTCCACGGTAGTGCAGGAGAATGCTACGGGTGTCCGCGTGGTACGTGCTTTCGGAAGAGAACAATTTGAGATGGACAGATTCAAGGAGAAGAATGATTATTTTGCGAAGCTCTGGATCAGGCTTGGGACATTGTCCGGGTTGTACTGGGGAGTCGGCGATCTGATCACAGGGCTCCAGGTGGTGACCGTAATTGTCCTTGGAGCGGCGGAGGCAGTACATGGGCACATTTCCGTGGGTGAATTCATTGCTTTTGCCTCCTATAATACGACTCTTGTGTGGCCAATCCGGGGACTTGGACGTATTCTGTCGGATATGAGCAAGGCCGGGGTCTCTTTTGAACGTGTGGACTATATCATACGCGCAGAGGAGGAGGAATATGATCGTGCAAGTCTGAATGAAGCAGCAGGCGAAGATGGTTATAAGTGCGCGGGAATCGCTGAAGAGGCAGATGAAGGCGAGTATGGAAATGCTGACAAACATGTAGAAGATGAGAAATATGATATAGCCTTTGAACATGTGAATTTTGGATATGAGGACGGGAAAACGATTCTTACGGACATTACATTTCAGATTCCCGGGGGCTGTACGTTCGGAATCCTGGGAGGTACGGGAAGCGGAAAGTCTACAATCGTACAGCTTCTGACCCGTCTGTACGAATTGAAGGACGGGCAGGGAAGTATTAAACTCGGGGGAAAGGATATACGCGGGATACCGCTTGAGAAGCTGCGCGGACATGTGGGGATGGTGCTGCAGGAACCGTTCCTGTATTCCCAGACGATCCGGGAGAATATCGCGGCGGCAAGACCAGAGGCTTCTATGGAAGAGATCAGACATGTGGCGAAGATTGCCTGTGTCGACGATGCAATCATGAGTTTCCCGGATGGTTATGATACGCTGGTAGGGGAGCGCGGAGTTACCCTGTCGGGCGGGCAGAGACAGAGGGTGGCAATCGCCAGGATGCTGCTTATGAAGGCGCCTGTCATGATATTCGATGATTCTCTGTCAGCGGTTGATTCCCAGACGGATTCATTGATAAGGAAGGCTCTTAAGGAGCATATGAAGGATACCGTGGTAATCTTGATTTCCCACAGGATTACGACGCTTATGGGGGCAGATCAGATTATGGTGCTGAACCACGGCAGGATAGAAGAGATGGGAACGCATAAGGAACTGATCCAAAAGCATGGTATCTACCGGCAGATTTACGACATCCAGATGAGCCAGGATGACAGGAAGAGTATACGGAAGGAAGAGACGGAAGGACGAGGCGGCGAAAAGGCTGTACCGGATAAAAGAGAGGAAGACAGCGGATATGTTAAGTGCGGGAAGGAGGGGATAGAAGATGGCGGCATATGAAGAACAAGAATATAACAAGCCTTTCAGCTTCCGGACATGGGCGAAGATGCTGCCGTTTTTTCGGCCTTACCGGAAGTATTTTGCGATTACGCTGGGGCTGAATATCGTACTGGCAGGTATTGATGTGATCGTGCCTTTGTTTCAGAGTTATGCGATCGACCGGTTTATCACGCCGGGTACGCGAAATGGACTGTGGGTATTTGCGGCTGTATATGCGGCTGTGATCGTGGCTCAGACCTGCAGTGTCTACTGGTCTGTCCGGGCGGCGACCATCATTGAGATGAACGTGGGAAAGGACCTGAAATGGGCGCAGTTTGCGCATCTGCAGACACTTTCCTTCTCCTATTATAATACGACTCCGGTCGGGTACATCCACGCCAGGGTGATGAGCGATACCCTGCGGATTGCGTCGATGGTGGCGTGGGGACTGGTGGATATGTTCTGGGCGTTTCTCTATGTGGTCAGCGTCTTTGTGATTATGTTTGTGCTGAATGCAAGGCTGGCTCTGATCATACTGGTGATCGTGCCATGTATCGCTGTTCTGACGGTTTATTTTCAGAATAAGATATTACACTGGAACCGGAAGGTGAGAAAGATTAATTCCCAGATTACGAGCGCGTATAATGAGGGGATTACCGGCGTCCGGACTTCGAAGAGCATGGTGATTGAGAAGGATAATGAAGAAGCGTTCTTCAGACGCACGGCGGATATGCAGCAGGCGGCAAGCCGTTCTGCGAAACTGAACGCAGTCTATATACCGACCATCCTGCTGTTCAGTTCGATAGCGGCGGCAATTGTTCTGGCACAGGGCGGATATATGGTCCGGGAGGATATCATGCGTCTGGGGACATTGTCGGTATTCATCTCTTACGCAGTGATTATCTTCGAGCCGATCCAGCAGCTGGCAAGGCTTCTGGCGGAATTAATCTCCTGTCAGGCGAATATCGAGCGGGTGATGGATCTGTTGGAACAGGAGCCCAATGTGGTGGATACGGAGGAAGTAGTCAGGAAGTACGGAGATGCTTTTCATCCGAAGAAGGAGAACTGGGAGAAGATCAAGGGAGATATCGTATTCGAGGATGTCTCATTCATGTATCCGGACGGGAAGGAGTATGTCCTGGAACATTTTAATCTTCATGTGCCGGCAGGCATGAATGTGGCGATTGTGGGGGAGACCGGCGCGGGCAAATCTACCCTGGTGAATCTGGCAGGACGTTTCTTTGAACCGACGAAGGGACGGATCCTGATTGACGGGGTAGATTACAGGGAACGTTCCCAGCTGTGGCTTCACAGTCAGATTGGTTACGTCCTGCAGAACCCGCATCTGTTCTCGGGAACGGTTCGGGAGAATATCCGCTACGGGAGACTTGGCGCGACGGATGAAGAGATAGAAGAGGCCGCAAGAAGCGTCTCGGCAGATGAGGTAGTAAGGAAGCTTGAGCATGGCTATGACAGTGATGTGGGTGAGAGCGGAGGCCGGCTGTCCACCGGAGAGAATCAGCTGATCTCTTTTGCCAGGGCCATCCTGGCGGATCCGGGTATCTTCGTGCTTGACGAGGCCACCTCTTCGATAGACACGCAGACGGAGCAGCTGATCCAGCAGGCGACCGGCAGGCTGCTCAAGGGGCATACGTCCTTTATCATCGCCCACAGACTGTCTACGATACGGCAGGCGGATCTGATCCTTGTGGTGAAGGACGGGAAGATTATCGAGAGAGGAACCCATGAAGAGCTTCTTGGGGCAAATGGTTATTATCATGATCTCTATTCCAGGCAGTTTGAAGAAGAAGCTTCGATGAGGGTATTTTCCGGCGGAAATAAATAAGCAGTAACCACAGGCAAGCCTTATATATGTGCGTGTAACCAATTTGCCTTTTTCCCATATAATGATGACAGAGCCGGGCGTCAGGGCCTTTTGGCGTGGATATCATATAAGGGTGGTTTGGAGATATGAATGGGATTCTGTGGACGTTCCTGGGAACATTGCTGACATTTTCTGTGACAACGCTTGGAGCGGCAGGTGTATTCTTTGTGAAAAAGGACATGGGCGGGAAGATCCAGAGCGGGTTCCTTGGATTTGCCGGAGGCGTAATGATCGCGGCCTCTGTATGGTCATTACTGCTTCCGGGCATAGAATTTGCCGAAGAGAACGGGCAGATCAGCTGGCTGGTGATTACAGGCGGATTCCTGCTGGGGGTATTCCTTCTGCTGGCGGTGGATTATCTGATCGGGCGGTGGGAGCATCTGGGAGTCAGGAAGAATGCCGCTATGCTGGTGGTAGCAATCACGGCCCACAACATACCGGAAGGGATGGCGATTGGCCTGGCGTTTGCCCTGGCGGCGCAGAATATGGGGGAACCTGCGCTGTTATCCGGTGCGCTTGCTCTTACGGTTGGAATTGCAATCCAGAATTTTCCGGAGGGAACGGCAGTAGCGCTTCCCTTAAGCCAGAATGGCTTCAGTAAGCGGAAGGCGTTTCTGGCGGGAAGCATGTCTGCTGTGGTGGAGCCGGTCTTTGGCGTGACCGCCGCCGCACTTGGCGGCGCGGTGCGTATTGGTATGCCGTGGTTTCTCTCCTTCGCGGCAGGGGCTATGATTTACGTGGTGGTCCAGGAATTGATACCGGAGGCTTATGCCGGGGAAGGGGAGAAATCAGGTACCCTTGGTTTTGTTGTCGGGTTTCTGGTTATGATGATTCTGGATGTTTGCGCAGCATAAAGCAGAGCGGCAGCAGGATTATCCAGATCAGCAGCGGATATAAGAGAGATATCATTGCCACTGACAGGTCGCGGATGATCCAGCCCAGTGAAGCTATGGAAGAGAGGTCCTCGACAGAGAGGATGCTGGCAGACATTCCAAGTAAGAAGCCAAGGCATCCAAAGAGGCCGGAGATGCCAAGCACCATCCTGACCGCAAGATAGCTCTCTTTATATGCGGCAGGGGAAGCGTCCCTTTTGCCAAAGGCAAACAGGAAGGCCCTGCCAAAGGCTTTCACAGATCTTGCAGCAAATAAGATCAGTACACATGGAACCAGAATAAACACACAGGTGAAAACATCCATATAGTTAATCAGATTCTTTAATCCTCCGCCAACGCCTCTCAGGATCCAGAAAATAACACCCAATAGATAAATCGCATAATACATAATATTTTCCTCCTTCATATTCGTTTATTTAAATAACTCCGCTCCATACCAGAGTGGCATTCTCTCTTTGTGCGTTAAACTCTTCGTCGGAAAGACTTTCAAGCTTGTTCATATTTCCCATCGGCAGATAATAGATTTCCCGGAACTTTGGCTGATAGTCGGTATTGGCGTTTCGGTAAAAGGTTTCTTCGAATACGTCCCCTTCGCTGATCAGGGAATTCACGAAGCTGCCGTCATTTGGGAACAGGTTGTTCCACATAGTTTTTGTATAACAATAGTAGACGATGCGTATGGTCCTGCCGTCCCGCCGGATGGTTCGTCCCTTTGATATGAAATTATTGATTTTCAGAGACTTCTGCTTTTCCTGCGACATACTCAGGACAAACCGGATTTGTTCCTTGGTCAGAGTTTCTTCGGAATTGGGATTCTCTGCCATAACAGAACCTGGGGGTTCAGACGAATTCCGATTCGCAGTGTCTGTCGCACTGGAAATCGGGGTATCTGCCGGTCCCTGATACTGCCACTCGTTGAGGCCGAGGTGGTTTGGAACATATGCGATTTCGTACAATTCCGTGGTCATACAATCCGGGTCGTAGGGAACCGGGATATTATAGTTTTTCAGGAAAACCGTGCTTCCGATCAGTACAGCACAGGTAGAAAGCGCGACGACGGCATACTTCCGGCGTATGCGTTTTCTTAATTTTTTCAGAAAATCGATATCCCTTTTCTCTGCCGGCAGTTCATTTGGAATTTCGGCGCTCATCTGTCTGTAGATGGTGCGGCAGGAAGTGCAGCCATCAAGATGCTTTTCGATTTCTTCATTCGTCTCTTCGCTGTTCAGACCGTCGATGTAGCCTGGCAGCAGGTCGATCACAATGCAGCATTTCATATTGATCCCTCCATTTCCTTAATTATTTTCTGCTTTGCCCTATAGAATGTGGTTCGCGCCCAGTTTTCGCTCTTGCCCAGGAGGCGGCCGATTTCTGCGAAGGAGAATTCGCCGGTCAGGCGCAGATACACCAGCTCCCGCATGGGTTCAGGAAGTCTGTGGATTGCCTGGTACAGTTCTGTCTTCTCCATGTGGAGCAGTGCGGTCTGTTCCGGCGATTTCTTGTCTGGAACTTCGCCGGTAAGTTCCACCTCGTTTTGACGGGAACGTTTGTCAAGCTGTTGATACCAGAGATGCTTGGCAATCTGGCAGAGCCACACGGACAGCTTGCAGGTGCCGTCATACCGGTGGATGGTGCGCATGGCGCGAAAGAATGTCTCCTGAGTCAGTTCTTCTGCCAGATTCTCGTCGCGTGTGAGACTCAGCAGATACCGGTATACATCCTTGGCATGCTGTGTGTAGGCTTTTTCAATCTCTTTCAGGGCGTTCACCTCCTTTGGGTTTGGAGTTTTACATCTATATATCCGGGAAAATGATGTTTCGTTACAAATTTTTTTAATTTTACTTTACAATTTTCAGGAGATAAATACAAGGTTTTGCTCCGGTTTATCCTACACATGTGGTATAATCATACGAAGAATAAGATACATGAGTTTTTAGACAGTCTGTCGGGGGAGGGGGTGAAGTAATGCGCAGGATTATGATTGTAGAAGACGATACGGAAAATAACCAGATGCTTAAGGAGTATCTGGAAAATCATGGATATGCATGTACACAGGCTTATTCCGGCAGTGAGGCGAAGCTGTTATTCTCTATGGAAGAATATGATCTGGTGCTTCTGGATCTGATGCTTCCCGGGATACCGGGGGAGGAACTGGTATCCTTGTTCGGGAAGAAGGTTCCGGTCATTGTGCTGTCTGCAAAAAGCGGTCTTAACAGTAAAGTGGACGTACTGTCTGCCGGCGCTGACGATTATATGTGCAAGCCGTTCGATCTGCCAGAGCTCCTGGTAAGGATACAGGTGCAGTTCCGGCGATATGAAAGACAGGAAGAGAGGCGCCGCGGGGAAGGCGGTATCAGCGGGGATGACGGGAAATTCATTTCCGGACAGGCAGGGCAGGGCCAACAGGTCTATACCTACCGGGGGTGGACGCTTAATCCGGATACGAAGGAGATGACCGCGAATGGGGAACTGGTAGAACTGACCAGGCATGAGTTCCTGATCATGGAGCTTCTGATCTGTAATCCCAGACGGGTGTTCACGAAGCAGATGATCTATGAGTATGCATGGGGTGAAGAATATCTGGCGGAGGATAAGACCATCAATGTCCATATCAGTAACATCCGTTCCAAGCTTAAAAAGAGCGGCACAGATTCCTATATCCAGACGGTGTGGGGGATGGGCTTTAAATTAGATTATACGCATTATAGAGAGGAGAAGATGAATGGCAAAGACATTTAACATTGCCGGATATTGTGAGCCGAAGCTGAATTATATGATAGATTTGACCAGTCGTCTGGCAAAAATTAAGGCTATGGTAGATGCAGGGATGTATTTTACCATAAACAGAGCGCGTCAGTTTGGAAAAACGACGATATTAACAGCGCTTGCTGATTATCTGAAGACAGATTATGAGATTATCTACATGGATTTTCAGACAATGAGTTCGGTATCTTTTGAGAGCGAGCAGTCATTTGTTGCGGCTTTTTCTGAAGAACTGCTGGATCTGACTACAGAGCTTCCGGAAGATATCAGGGAGAAGCTTACTGCATTTACAGAGGGAGCAGACTGTATGCGTTCTTTGCAGATATTGTTTAAGGTGTTGAAAAGCTGGTGCGCCAAGTCTGTTAAGAGAATAGTCCTGATTATTGACGAGGTGGACACTGCTTCTAACGATCAGGTTTTTGTTGATTTTCTTGCACAGCTTCGGGCGGGATATATGAGGAGGATGAGAACGCCGGTATTTCATTCGGTGATTCTTGCCGGAGTCTATGATGTGCGCAGCATTAAGAGGAAAATCAGACCGGATGGAGAACATCTGGAGAATAGTCCGTGGAATATTGCGGCTAAATTCAATGTAGATATGAGTTTCTCTGTAGAAGATATCGCAGGGATGTTGTCAGAGTATGAGCAGGATTATTGTACTGGTATGGATATTGGTATGATATCGGACATGATTTATGCATGTACGTCAGGATATCCATATCTTGTCTCGGCTTTGTGCAAATATATGGATGAAGAAGTTGCCGGAACAAGCAGGTTTAAGGATAAGAAAAGTGCCTGGACGTTAGAAGGATTTTATGAAGCAGAAAGAATGATTGTGAAGGAAGACAACACGCTTTATCAGTCCATGATCAGAAAATTGAAGCTTTATCCAACGCTTCGAACTATGCTGTATGAATTGCTGTTTACCGGTAAGCCGATTCCATATACGGCAACGAACGACTATATGAAAGATGCGGTTATGCTTGGTTTTATCAGAAATGAAAGTGATAATGCAGTTATTTTTAATCAAATCTTTGAATCTGTGTTATATAATTATTTCATATCTGAGGAATTTGCGTCAAGCAGGCTGTATCAGGCAGGAGTGCAGGAGAAAAGCCAGTTTATAATCAAAGGACATCTGGATGTCAGAAAGGTGCTTGAGCAATTCGTGGAGATTTTTCATGATTTATATGGTGATCAGGATGAGACATTTTATGAAGAAGCGGGCAGACGGTATTTCCTTCTGTTTTTGAAACCAATCATCAATGGAGTTGGAAATTATAGTATAGAGTCACAAACCAGAAATAATGAACGGATGGATCTGGTGATATATTATAGAGGAGAGCAGACGGTAATCGAACTTAAAATTTGGCGGGGGAATGCTTACAATGAGCGGGGAGAAGAGCAGTTGTCGAAGTATCTCGATTACTTCCATCTGACGAAAGGGTATATGCTTAGTTTTAATTTCAATAAGAAGAAGGAGATTGGTGTAAAAGAGGTGAGGGTCAAGGACAAGATCTTGATAGAGGCTGTGGTATAAAAATCCTCAGACTTTAAACTTTCTTAAACTTTTCTGAGTACTTTTTGAATCGTCCTGCATTACAATTATCCTGTGAGTAACAGCAACACAGTAAGAAGAGGCCGTACGCCAGGAAGAGCGAAATAGAAGTAAAAGCAGACGGCAGCTTCATACAGGAAAGGAGACATCATAGTGAGTACACAGGGAGTAGATAAGCTTGCCATAGAGACCAGAGCGCTTACGAAGCTCTACAAAGATAAGGCAGCGGTAAGGAATGTGGCGTTAAGGATTAGAGAAGGAGAGGTCTACGGATTTATCGGCAGGAACGGAGCGGGGAAATCAACGACTCTTAAGATGCTCGGCGGGCTTGCATATCCGACGCAAGGGGAGATCCGTCTCTTTGGAAGGCCGGTCAGTGATGCGGCAGTGCGCCGGAGGCTGGGAGTTCTGATCGAAGCGGCGGGACTGTATCCGCATATGACGGCAAGGCAGAATGTGGTAATGAAGGCAAGATGCATGGGACTTACGGACGAGAGCAGTGTGGATGCAGTGCTTGAGGTTACAGGACTTACGGATGCAGGAAGGAAGAAGGTAAAGCATTTCTCCATGGGAATGAAGCAGCGGCTGGGCGTTGCGCTTGCCCTTCTTGGGAACCCAGATCTGCTTTTGCTTGACGAGCCGATCAACGGTCTCGACCCGGAAGGAATCCGTGAGATTCGTCAGCTGATAGGCAAACTTCATGAAGAGGGGAAGACGATTCTTATAAGCTCCCATATTCTGGGGGAGTTAAGCAAGATTGCCACGAACTATGGGATCATCAAGGATGGGGAGATGATTGAGCAGCTTACCCGCGAGGAATTAGAGGAAAAATGTCAGGATTATTTTCAGATTGAAGTCCGGGACGCGGGACGGGCATTGGCGCTGATTGAAGGGACGTTCCCGGGAGTGCAGGCAGAGGTGTCAGATTCCGGGTCTGTCCGGATGTTTGGAGCAGTGGATGGAGCTGCAGTCAATCAGATGTTGGTTGAGAACCGGATTGCTGTGTATGCTTCGGGATTCCACCATATGGATCTGGAAGAATACTTCTTAGACCGGATGGAAGGGGGACGTCAGTATGTTTAATTTGCTGCGTATGGATCTTTATCGGGTGAAAAGGAGCAAGTCTCTGTATATCTGTTTCCTGCTGCTGATGCTGGCGACCGTGCTGGTCTATGGAATGATGTGGCTGCTTGAGACGCCAAAGGGACAGGAGATATCCCTGCGTATTGGGATGATTACCCCGCAGGAAGCAGCAGAAGCAGGGAGTATACTGGATGGCATAGATTCGCTGGGCTTTTTCCGGCAGATTAGTCTGGACGGAGGAATGTATAACCTTATATTTGGAATCTGGGTGATGCTGTTCGTATGTGCAGATTTTCAGAGTGGCTTTATTAAAAATATTATGGCGATGCATCAGAACCGGTGGAATTATATAGGAAGCAAGGTCATGACAACATGGATTGTGGACGGTTGTTATCTGGGAGGGCATTTTCTGTTTGCGCTTCTGATGAACCGGTTGTTTGGCAATCTGGTGCCCTATGCGGGATGGGAAGATGCCGCGTTTTATTTGTCGTGGGTGTGGTTCGTGACCGCGGCGTTTGCCTCCCTGATTATTTTTATCTGTGTCCTGACCAGGAGTGTGGCGGCGGGTTCACTGGCGGCAGTGCTTTTGGGCGGCGGGCCTGTCGTGATGACGCTGTATAAGATAATGGATATGTTTCATATGGGGGATTGGCTGGAATATTCGATCTATCTGACTTGTGCGATGGGACCGCAGAGATATGTTTCTGTGAAGGATCTGTATGTGTATGCGGTAGGTTTTGGGTTCTTAATCTTATATAGCATGCTTGCGGGGATTGTCCTTAAGAAGAAGGATATATGATATCGGGCGGAGATTGTTGAGAGGGCCGGTTGTACAGGGACTTCATACGGGAAGGAGGCGTACGAAGGTATGGTTTTTGTTTGAGAAGGCCGGTTGTACAAGGGTTTCATACAGGAAGGAGGCGTACAAAAGACAGGTATGGTTATTGTACTTGCAGTATCAGGGATTGTTTGTTTTATTTTGGGTGTGCAGTACATCCGCAGTATCCTTGCCGTATGTTCTCTGTGCAGACAGCTTGAGGAAATCAGCCGGGGCAGTCGGATGGAGATTGGCGCCGACTGCCGCCAGAGAGATGTACTGGCGTTATGCAGGCGTCTGAACGATCTCAGAGAACTCTGGATCCAGAACCAGAGACAGTACGAGAGGGAGGAAAAACAGCTAAAGCGGAATATAACCAGCCTTGCCCATGATATCCGGACCCCTCTTACCGGGGCGGCAGGTTATGTGCAGCTTGCCAGGGAGTGTAATGATCCGGCAAGAAAAGAAAGGTATCTGCAGACAGCGGGAGAACGGTTAAAGGAATTAGGGGATATGCTTGAAGAGTTGTTCCTGTATACCAAGCTTACCAGTGCAGGGTTCGAATGCAGTCTGTCGGATGTACAGGTACTTCCCCTTCTAAGCAGTTGTCTGGTGGCGTTTTACAATGAATTTGGGAAGAGGGGAATTGTCCCGGAAGTGGAATTCGAGTCAGAAGGCGTCAGAGTCCGGGCAGACGAGGAGTGTCTCCGGCGGATCTTCCACAATCTGATCCAGAATGCGTTGCTGCATGGTAAAGACGGACTTGTAATCCGGCAGAAGGGGATGTGCCTGGTCTTCGAGAATCCGGTGTCGGAAACCAGCAGGCCGGATACGGAACAGATCTTTGAACAGTTTTATAAGGCAGATACTGCCCGGCGGAAAGGTTCCTCCGGGCTTGGTCTGTTTATTGTAAAGGAACTGGTTAAGAAGATGGGAGGAAGCGTGAAAGCCGAGCTTGACGGGGAGAAGCTTCGGATTGTTCTGGAACTTGCCGGATAACCATCATCTTTTAGCTTTACGATTTTCAGGAGATAGATACAAGCCGGGTCATGTCGATTGATTTTGAGACAGACTATCCTGCAAAGCAGGGCGGGCAGATTGCGGGAATAAGTTTTCAGACAGTTTGCCGAGGGAGGGAATTGATATTAAGCGCAGAATTATGATTGTAGAAGATGATACAGAAAATAACCAGATGCTTAAGGAGTATCTGGAAATATCCGTTCTAAGCTCAGGAAGAGCGGTACGGATTCCTATATCCAGACGGTGTGGGGGATGGGCTTTAAACTTTCTTAAACTTTTCTGAGTACTTTTTGAATGGTTCTGCATTACAATTATCCTGTGAGTAACAGCAACACAATAAGAAAAGGGGGAGACGTCAGTATGTTTAATTTGCTGCATATGGATTTTTATCGGGTGAAGAGGAGCAAGTCTGTATATATCTGTTTCCTGCTGCTGATACTGGCGACTGTGCTGGCCTATGGAATGATGTGGCTGCTTGAGACGCCAGAGGGATGTGAGATATCTCTGCGTATTGGGATGATTACCCCGCAGGAAGCAGTAGAAGCAGGGAGTATACTGGATAGCATAGATTCGCTGGTCTTTTTCCGGCAGATTAGTCTGGACACAGGAATGTATAACCTTATATTTGGAATATGGGTGATGCTGTTTGTATGTGCGGATTTTCAGAGTGGCTTTATTAAAAATATCATGGCGTTGCATCAGAACCGGTGGAATTACATAGGAAGCAAGGTCATGACAGCATGGATTGTGGATGGCTGTTATCTGGGAGGGCATTTTCTGTTTGCGCTTCTGATGAACCAGTTGTTTGATGATCTGGTGCCTTATGCGGGATGGGAAGATGTCGTGTTCTATTTGTTGTGGGTATGGTTCGTGACTGCGGCGTTTGCCTCACTGATTATTTTCATCAGTATCCTGACCAGAAGTGTGGCGGCGGGTTCACTGGCAGCAGTGCTTTTGGGCGGCGGCGCTGTTCCGAGGACGTTGTATGCAATTATGTTGAGGTTCCATCTGGGAGGATGGATGAAGTATTCAATTACAATGACTTGTGAACTTGGACCGGAGAAATATACCTCTGTGAAGGACTTGTATGTGTATGCGGTGGGATTCGGATTTCTAACCTTATATACCGGGCTTGCAGGGATTGTCCTTAAGAAGAAGGATATATGATCCAGAATGCGTTGCTGTATGGTAAAGGCGGACTTATGATCCCACAGAAGGGGATGTGCCTGGACTTCGAGAATCCGGTGTCGGAAACCAACAGGCCGGATACGGCCCGGCGGGAAGGTTCCTCCGGGCTTGGGATGTTTTTGTAAAGGAACTGGTTAAGAAGATGAGAGGAAGCATGAAAGCCGAGCTTGACGGGGAGAAACTTCGGATTGTTCTGGAGATTACGTGTCCCCGGTTAGGATAGTCTTGCTCATTTCAGACATAAAGAATATAATATTATTACACAAATAATGTAATTGTTGTCGGGCATGTCTGGGTGAATCAGGCATTTCGTAAGAACCAGAGGAAGAGGACATATGGGGGCGGATATACTAAAGAGATTTTCATTTTTTCAGAATGTAAGGCCGGATACGGCCGACGGTTTGTGGGAGGCCGGAAGCGTGGCAGAAGTATCCAAGGGAAGCATCCTGTTCAGGGCCAAGGAGCAGGTGGATTCTGTATATTTTCAATTAACAGGCAAGTCTATGCTTTATAACCTGACTCACACAGGGCAAAGGAAGATCGTATTCATATTTGGAGCAGGAATTTTGCTGAACGACCATGTAATCAACGTACATGAGTCATCCCTGTACTGTGAGACAATCGAGAAGAGCAGAATCTTTAGGATTCCTACCCGGGTATTTACGGACTGGATGGAGCAGGATTTTGCACTGGTGAAGGAAGCGATGGTCATGCAGGAGTGGAAGATGTGGCGTCTGGGGCATCAGCTCAAGAATACGACCGGAAGCATCTACATGGAGAGGAAGCTTGCGGCGAAGCTTTGGAAGCTGGCCAGGGATTTTGGCAGGGAGACGCCTGCAGGGCTTGAGATCGACATCAATATGTCCGTGACCTTCCTTGCGGATATGCTGGGGGCGCCAAGAGAGACGACCTCTAGGCTCTGCAGGACGCTTGTGGAATATGGGCTGATCCGGATGGAGAAGAAGCGGATATTTATAGCAGACCCGCAGAAGATGTCACAGTTTTATAAAACCGGGGAGATTTAACGGATAGGTAAAATATAACAAAAAATATGGATGATTTTAGAAATTCTGTGA
>CAMSTW010000070.1 GCA_947063855.1 uncultured Dorea sp. | reverse complement strand
AAAAACTTTTTTAACATTTTTCATTTTACCTATTGACATTTCTTAGCTGGACTTTGATTTTGTGTCCTTATCCTACCTCAAAACACATTTGCACTCTATCAAGGCCGCTTTACATTTACAATGCAAATAGTAGAATTTAAGGGCTTTTTGTAAATCCTGATTATCATTCCCCAAAACGCTTTTGTATCATCAGAAATTATTCAAACAATCCAATGATAGCAGCTTGTTGAAGAATATGGTTTTTAGCGTGTTTCATAAATCTGCTTTTTGTCGAATTAGCCCCTAAAGAAAGCTCGCAATCCAATACATAAACTGTAAAACGGTATTTATGTCGCTTTCCTTTGGGCGGTTTGGGGCCGGCATATTTATGCCAGCCATAGGCAATCCCTTGAACAGCATTATTAAGAGCCACCACATTTTTCCCGTGAGGAATCGCCCCCATAATATTCTGCGCTGCTGGAATATTCCATATAACCCAATGCGTAAAATTTTTGAAAAGAGGATGTTTAATATCTTCCAACATAATAGCAATAGTTTTTGCCACAGGAGAAAGATTTTCAAACTCAAATGCTGGTGATATATCTTTCCCTCTGCCCGTATTTTCTAACGGGAATATATCATTGTTTTCTAATCCAATACAGCGCACTTGCAATTCATAATTATTTATCATCTTTATTCTCCTTTTCAATTCCATATAAAATTATATCTAATGCAGCGTCAATGGCTTGAGCTACATGGAGCTTATTCTCTAACAAAAAATCAGTATCAAGAATTATGTCACTGCTTCGTTCCAGCATAGCGGTAAGTATGCCAAAATGCACATCATCTTTTATAATACCGTCCTTTTTTGCGCATTTAAGCAATTCATTTTGTCAAGATAGCAAGTTATACACATTTCCACGGTGTTTGTCTTTTGGTCTTTGCTTTCTTTGGTTCGGAATAGTGTGGTGCTGGCGGTCTATCTCTTGTTTTCGGTTGCTTGCTTCTTTACCGTACATGAGCATATGAACTTGCCAGGGGATCCTTGATGCGTTTGGGATTGGATGTGTCCAGGGAATCCCGCCGAAGGCAGAAACGAAGCCGGCTGTGAATCAGACTGCAGTGGGCCAGGCAGTCGAAAATAGTACCGATGCCGGTATCAAATTCATCTATGCAGTTAAGATGGAGGACGGCAGGATCCTGCCAGAAGTAACGAATCTTGCCGATTATGCCGGGATCCGTGGGAAGAAGATTATCGGCATTGCAATCAAGTGCAATAAGGGAAGTCTCTGGTATCAGGTGCACACTGTAGGTGGCGGCTGGCTGCCGAAAGTAAACGGATATAACTGGAAGGACCACAACAACGGTTATGCCGGGAATGGAAAGCCGATTGACGCGGTCCGGGTGTATTACAACACGCCTGACGATATCGTGAGCAGCCATGGGTACCAGAAAGCACAGTACCGTGTAAGCACAGTACCGTGTAAGCCCAGTCAATCGGGGTTATTACGACTGGCAGTTTGATAATGAGACAGGTAACGGCCAGGATGGATATGCGGGATGTTTTGGCAAGCCAATTGATTGGTTCCAGCTGTTTTAGTCAGTATTAAGCAAATGAATGGTATAGAAATTTAAATGACGGCGCATATTAACGTATGGGAAATATCGCATAATTTAGAAAAACTAACCATCAAATTTATTACAAAAGGTTCGATGTTTTTTGTTATCAAAAATTAAGAATACTTTAAGTTGCCACTTATAACGAGGTGGAGTATAATTAGGATTATGAGATTTGTCATATGTTGTAGATTAAGAGAGATACAAGTACGAGATGAATAAAACGAGTCGAATACGAGGGAAAGACAGATGCAATCAAACAGAAGAAGGATAAAATATATCAAACGTAAGCGTCAGGTACAACGTCAGATCATGCTTCTTAGCTGGCTGCTGCTTTTTCTGGTGGCGATACTGGTCAGCTGCTATGCCCGGAAGACGAGGACACAGAGCGAGGCCAGACAGGTGGTTCAGGCGGAGAAGCCGGGGGGATCGGGTAAGACGAAGAAGATAGATGTAGAAGTCGAGACTCCGGAAGAGAAGGCCAGGCGTGTGAAGGCCGAGGCTGTAAAGAAGGGGTATCCGGAAGAACTGATAGAGATGGTGAGTAAGAATACTGACACGGCGGATTTTGTAGACCATTACAGTGAGAAGAAGGACGAGCCGGCCGCAGACGATATAGGAGACGCACTGGAGGGGAAGGGCAAGATACCTCAGTTATACCAGTGGGATGAGCGGTGGGGATATGCTTCATACGGCACAAGTATCATAGCTGTCAGCGGATGCGGCCCTACCTGTATGGCGATGGTTGCTTCGGGACTTACGAATGATCCGTCCATCACTCCTGCCAAGGTGGGAGAATACAGCATGGCCAATGGCTATGTGGATGAGAATAACAGTACGTATTGGAGGTTTATGAAGGAAGCGGCTTCGAACTGGAATCTCTCCTGCTACGACGCGCAGCTTACAGAGGAGCAGGTAAAGGAAGAACTTATGGATGGACATCCGATCATTTGCAGTATGGCGCCGGGAGATTTTACCGATAACGGACATTTTATTGTACTGACCGGTTATGAGGATGGAAGCGTGAAGGTGAACGATCCATTCAGGCGGAAGAACAGTGAGAAGATGTGGGTATTTGCAGATATAGCGGATCAGATCAGGGCAATGTGGATATATTCTGTAGATTAACTAGTGATAGAATATATTGAAGATATGCGGACAGGAATAGCTTCTTGTCCGCATATCTTTCGGAAACCGGAGACTGGCCGGCTGGTCAGTCAGTTTTTCTATGCATTTTTCTTCTTCAGAAGTTCCTTTGCTGAGATGCCGGGTTCAGTCATGTGTGCCGGTTCCAGAATCTCATCCAGTTCCTCTTCGTTCAGGAGACCTTCCTTCAGAATCAGGGAGCGGACAGATTCGCCCGTCTTCATGGCAGTCTTTGCGATCTCCGCGGCCTTCTGGTAACCTACATGCGGACAGATGGCCGTGATGATTCCCACGCTGTTCTCCACCAGATAACGGCAGCGGCTCTCATTGGCAGTAATGCCGGTGATACAGTTATCGACAAAGGTCTGCACCGCGTAAGCCAGTGTGTCGATGGACTGGAACATGCAGTAGAAGATGATCGGTTCGAATGCATTGAGTTCAAGCTGTCCGGCTTCTGCGGCCATGGTGATGGTCACGTCATTTCCGATGATATTGAAGGCCACCTGGTTTACGACTTCAGGGATGACCGGGTTCACCTTGCCGGGCATGATGGAGGAGCCGTTCTGGCGTGCGGGCAGGTTAATCTCCGCGAAACCAGCTCTTGGGCCGGAAGACATCAGGCGCAGGTCGTTGGCAATCTTCGATAATGTAACCGCGCAGGCTTTGATGGCGCCGGATACGGCTACGAAGGAATCCAGATTCTGTGTGGCGTCAATCAGGTCAAACGCCTGCACCAGTTCCATTCCGGATAATTCAGCCAGATTGGGAACAATCCGTCTTAAGTAGGCTGCGTCTGCATTGATCCCTGTACCTACGGCAGTACCGCCCATGTTCAGCGTGCACATCTCCTCCATGGCTTTATCCATACGGCGGATATCCCTCATGATTGCCACGGAATATGCGCGGAATTCCTGGCCAAGGCGGATTGGCACGGCGTCCTGCATCTGGGTACGTCCCATCTTGATTACGTGGTCGAATTCTTCGGCCTTGGCAACCAGGGCTTTATGCAGACGGAGCAGCTCCTCCTTGAGGTTTTTCAGAAGGCGCAGGGAGGTCATTTTTCCGGCGGTAGGGATCACGTCGTTGGTGGATTGTCCACAGTTCACATGGTCGTTGGGATTCACGATAGAGTAATCCCCCTTATTCCCGCCCAGGATCTCAATGGCGCGGTTGGCAATCACTTCGTTGGCGTTCATGTTGATAGATGTTCCTGCGCCGCCTTGGATGGGATCCACGATAAAGTCTTTATGCATCTTACCTTCTAAGATTTCGTCACAGGCTTTGGCGATAGCGTCTGCAATCTTCCGGTCCAGAATTCCGACCTCACAGTTGGTGACCGCGCAGGCTTTCTTGATATATGCGAGGCTGTTGATGATCTCGGGGTGCATATTCAGTCCGGTGATGCGGAAATTTTCGGCGGCTCTTAATGACTGCACTCCATAATAGACTCCTTCAGGGACGGCTTTGGTTCCGATAGAATCCTCCTCAGTCCGGTAATCCTTGCCTGTTACGGCTGTATTTTTCATATTCGTATTCTCTGTATTCATTTTTTGATTTTCCTTTCTCATTCAGATAAATTGCAGATTCTGGCAACGCCGGTTTTTCTTGCCGCGTCTGCAACGGCTTTGGCAACGGCATTCTTGATGCGCGGATCAAAGGGCTGCGGCAGGATATAGTCTGCATGCAGTTCCTTTGGTGTCACCAGATCTGCGATTGCATATGCGGCGGCTATCTTCATCGCATCATTAATCTCGGAAGCACGGACGTCTAAGGCTCCTCTGAACAACGCTGGGAAACACAGTACATTGTTGACCTGGTTTGGATAATCCGAGCGTCCGGTGGATACGACCGCAGCTCCTGCAGCTTTGGCTTCTTCCGGAAATATCTCCGGAGTGGGGTTCGCGCAGGCGAAGACGATGGGATCGGCCGCCATGGTCCTGACCATGTCTGCGGTCAGGATATCCGGAGCGGAGACGCCGATGAAAACGTCTGCCCCTTCTATTACCTGGGCAAGCGTTCCCTTTTCATGGCTGCTGTTGGTAATCTTTGCCATCTCCTTTTTGATGTCGTTCAGATCTTCTCGGCCTTCGTAGATAGCGCCTTTGCGGTCTGTCATGATCACATTCTTAAGCCCCATGGACATGAGGAGCCTGATAATGGCGATTCCGGCGGCGCCGGCGCCTGACGTTACGATCTTGACCTCGTCTAATTTCTTGCCGACCACTTTCAGGGCATTTAAGAGTCCGGCAAGAGTAATCACGGCTGTTCCATGCTGGTCGTCATGAAAGATCGGGATATCGCAGCATTTTTTCAGCTTTTCTTCAATCTCGAAGCAGCGGGGAGCGGATATGTCTTCCAGATTGATTCCGCCGAAGCTTCCGGCAAGAAGACGGACCGTATTCACAATATCATCCACTTCTTTGCTGCGGATACATAGAGGGATCGCGTCCACATCGCCAAAAGCCTTGAAAAGGACACATTTGCCTTCCATTACCGGCATTCCTGCTTCCGGTCCGATGTCTCCGAGACCAAGCACCGCCGTACCGTCTGTCACAACGGCTACGGTGTTCCATCTCCGTGTGAGGTCAAAACTCTTCGCCGGATCCTTCTGAATCTCCAGACAGGGCTTTGCAACTCCCGGCGTGTAAGCGAGGCTTAATGCTTCTTTGGAATCTACAGGCGCTCTGGAGACCATTTCGATCTTCCCTTTGAGATCATAATGCATTTTTAAAGATTCTTCTGCATAGTTCATGGCTATATCCTCCAATAGTGTTTTTTGTATTTTAGAGTATTGTCCGCATATTTTCTGCATGTATTCATTATAAAAATCACATAGATAAAAGGCAAATACTTATAACTTTATGTGTATTATAACTTTAAGGTTATATGGTATAGTTTGATTTCTTTAGATAATACAGACGAAGACTTCACAAAATTTTTATAAAGAATTAGCACTCAATACTTGACTCGGCTAACAAATTGCGTTATTGTTATATCGTAAATAGAACAATAATCCATCCAGCATTTCAAAAGGAGGCTGTAAGTATGAATATCAATAAATTTACGCAGAAGTCCATCCAGGCGGTTCAGGGCTGTGAGCGCATCGCAATGGAGTACGGTAACCAGGAGATTGAGCAGGAGCATCTCTTATACGCGCTGATTACCCAGGAGGACAGCCTGATCCTCAAGCTCATGGAGAAGATGGGAATTGATAAGAATGTGATCGTGAACCGCACAGAAGAGGCGCTGCGCAAGCGCACGAAGGTACAGGGCGGGCAGCAGTTTATCGGCCAGGATCTGAACAAGGCGCTGATCCATGCGGAGGATGAGGCGAAGCAGATGGGAGACGAGTATGTATCGGTAGAGCATCTTTTCCTGTCATTGATGAAGTATCCCAACAGAGAACTTAAGTCGATCTTCCGGGAGATGGGCATCAAGAGGGATGATTTTCTGAAAGCATTGTCCACGGTCAGGGGTAATCAGCGGGTGACCAGCGACAATCCGGAGGATACCTACGATACGCTGAATAAATACGGCTCTGACCTTGTGGAGCGTGCAAGGGAGCAGAAGTTAGATCCGGTAATCGGGCGGGATTCAGAGATCCGTAATGTGATTCGGATCCTCTCACGGAAGACGAAGAACAATCCGGTGCTGATCGGAGAACCCGGCGTAGGTAAGACGGCGGTCGTGGAAGGCCTGGCGCAGAGGATTGTCCGGGGCGACGTACCGGAAGGGCTTAAGGATAAGACTATATTTTCATTAGATATGGGCGCGCTGGTGGCAGGAGCCAAGTACCGCGGGGAGTTCGAAGAGCGTCTGAAGGCAGTGCTTGAGGATGTGAAGAACAGCGACGGCAGGATCATTCTCTTTATCGACGAGCTTCATACCATTGTGGGCGCAGGCAAGACGGACGGAGCCATGGACGCGGGCAACATGTTAAAGCCCATGCTTGCAAGAGGCGAGCTTCACTGTATCGGGGCGACGACGCTGGATGAATACCGTCAGTATATCGAGAAGGACGCCGCGTTGGAACGCCGTTTCCAGCCGGTTATGGTGGATGAGCCGACGGTGGAGGATGCGATCTCCATCTTAAGAGGCTTGAAGGAGCGGTATGAAGTCTTCCACGGGGTGAAGATCACGGACAGCGCGCTGGTGGCGGCGGCCACCTTGTCCGAGCGTTATATCTCAGACCGTTTCCTGCCGGATAAGGCGATCGACCTGGTGGATGAGGCGTGCGCGCTCATTAAGACAGAGCTTGATTCCATGCCGACGGAGCTTGACGAGCTGCAGCGCAGGATCATGCAGATGGAGATTGAGGAGGCGGCGCTTAAGAAGGAGGACGACCGCTTAAGCAGGGAACGGTTGGAGCATCTGCAGCAGGAGTTGGCAGAACACAGGGAAGAATTTGCCGGCAAGAAGGCACAGTGGGACAATGAGAAGGTAGACGTAGAGCGTGTCCGGAAGATCCGGGAAGAGATCGAGCAGGTGAACAAGGATATCGAGAAAGCCCAGCAGTCCTATGACCTGAATAAGGCGGCGGAGTTACAGTATGGAAGGCTGCCGCAGTTACAGAAGCAGTTAGAAGAGCAGGAGGCGAAGGTCAGGGACGAGGATAAGTCTCTGGTGCACGAGAGTGTGACGGACGATGAGATCGGAAGGATCGTGTCGCGCTGGACGGGAATCCCGGTTGCGAAACTGAATGAGAGCGAGCGGAGCAAGACGCTTCATCTGGCAGAGGAGCTTCACAAGCGTGTGATTGGCCAGGACGAAGGAGTAGAATTGGTGACAGAAGCCATCATCCGATCCAAGGCGGGGATTAAGGATCCGACCAAGCCGATTGGTTCCTTCCTGTTCCTTGGGCCTACGGGCGTAGGGAAGACGGAGCTTGCGAAGGCATTGGCGGAGAGCCTGTTTGATGATGAGGGCAATATGGTCCGTATCGATATGAGTGAATATATGGAGAAATATTCGGTATCCAGGCTGATCGGAGCGCCTCCGGGATATGTCGGATATGACGAAGGCGGGCAGTTGACGGAGGCAGTCAGGAGGAAGCCTTATTCGGTAGTGCTCTTTGATGAGGTGGAGAAGGCACATCCGGACGTGTTCAATGTGCTGCTGCAGGTGTTGGACGACGGACGGATCACGGATTCCCAGGGGCGCACGGTGGATTTCAAGAATACGATCCTGATCATGACCTCGAATATCGGTTCATCTTACCTGCTGGACGGCATTGACGAGCAGGGAAATATAAGCGGGGAGAGTCAGGAGCTTGTGATGAACGATCTGCGGGCGCATTTCAGGCCGGAGTTTTTGAACCGGCTGGATGAGATGATCCTGTTCAAACCATTGACGAAAGGAAATATTTACAACATTATTGACTTGCTGATAGCAGATGTGAACAGAAGGCTCGCGGACCGGGAGATTTCGATTACGCTTACGGAAGCGGCGAAGAATTACGTGGTGGAGGGCGGATACGACCCGACTTACGGGGCGAGACCCTTGAAGCGTTATCTGCAGAAGAACGTGGAGACCCTTGCCGCGCGGCTGATGCTGAAAGGCGACGTGGGCGCGCAGGATACAATCCTGATCGATGTGATAGATGGGAAGCTGACCGCTTGCACTGGTGTGAGAGGATAGTGTTGAAAAGAAGTGAAGACTTCGGGAGCACAAACAGGCCGGGATGCGGCAGATTATATTAGGCGGCAAGCTGCTGACAGAGGCAGTTGTGTAGAAGAACGGCGGCGCAGAACGAACTGCGCCGCCAGTGCTACTTGAGCCTGATCTCATAATATTTTACAAAATAAATTACAAACATTACGAGTCCAATAAACAGAATGGCAAGGCCAATCCCGGTGCCGTTGTTTTCAGGAAAGTAGTAGTTTATAACGAAATGAACGGGCGACAACAGCAAAGCGATTGCCAGCCATATAGTTTCGATTCGTTTAAAACTTTTCTGTGCTTTTTCCTTCTTAGACTGTAGTTCCATAAGATTCTCTTCTGCTTTTTTCTGATAATTTTCCATAGTGATCCTTTCTCCTGATAGCAGTTCATTGACGGTGATTCCTAAGATGCCGCATAGTTCCAGCATGATAGATACATCAGGGCAGCTCTTCCCCGTCTCCCATTTGGAGACTGCCCGGTTGGTGATGTTCAGTTGCTCCGCCAGCTGCATTTGTGTAAGATTCTTCTCCTTACGGCATGCGGCGATGAATTTCCCGATTGCTTCTTGATTCATTTCTTGACCTCCTTGTAGCTATCATACTTGACAAAATACCGAAAGAGAAGGAATTGACGGTGGATTTTTATGAATTCAACCGTTGGTTGAGTGGAAAATGATGAATGATATGTAAAACGAAAGAAGTTTTGAGGGTTGTTTTTCATAGGAGTGTCTGATAAAATTTTGATAAAGCAGATATCGTTAAAGAAAAAGGAATGATTGTCAGAGTTGGATCTGGAGAGAAAGGATATTGGAAAGTAATTTAAATGTCAGTCATATTTCATATAGATGTGAATTCCGCCTACCTTAGCTGGACGGCGGTGGAGCAATTGAAAAATGGTGCGAAGAGAGACTTAAGGCTGATCCCCGCTATCATCGGAGGAGATCAGAAGTCGCGTCACGGCGTTGTGCTGGCGAAGTCGATCCCGGCGAAGAAGTACGGCATTCGTACAGGGGAACCTGTTGCGAATGCCTTCCGCAAGTGCCCGGGGCTTGTGACGGAAGCGCCGGACCATAAGCTGTATCGACAGTACAGCGACAGGCTTATGGATTTCCTGAAGGAATATACCAGGACATGCGGCGCCGGAAGCAGGGGAGATTCTGCTGCAAGTATTGAGCAGGTAAGCGTGGATGAATGTTATGTGGATGTCACGGAATTCGTGAAGAGATACAGTTCCCCGGTTGACGGCGCAATGGAGATCAAGAACGAAGTGTACCGGCGGTTTGGATTCACGGTAAATGTGGGAATCTCAAACAATAAGCTTCTGGCGAAGATGGCGTCGGACTTCGAGAAGCCGAACAAAGTACATACATTATTTCCAGAAGAGATCCAGGTGAAGATGTGGCCGCTGCCGGTGGCCGAACTCTACATGGCGGGCCGCTCCAGCGTGGAGATCTTACAGAAGCTGGATATTCATACGATCGGAGATCTTGCGCGCATGGATCCGAAACTTGTGGAGCTGCATCTGAAGAGCCATGGAAGGAAGCTGTGGGAATTTGCCAACGGAATCGGCAGTGAGGTGGTGGAGGCCGAACCGCCGGAGACCAAGGGGATCGGGAATTCCACCACTCTGTCTCAGGATGCGGTCACGGAGGAAGAGGCCGGAGAGGTCTTAAGGACTCTTGCCGCCAGTGTAGGCAGGCGGCTTCGCAGGGCGGGGCAGAAGGCGAAGATGCTCAGTGTGGAGATTAAGTACCATACCTTCGAGAGCGTTTCCCACCAGAGGCAGCTTGAGAGGGCAACGAATCAGGATCAGGAGATCTATGAGGAAGCTATGGTATTGTTTCGGGAATTGTGGGACGGTACGCCGATTCGTCTGCTGGGAATCCGCAGTTCGAAGCTCGCAAAGGAGAGCGAGCCGGTGCAGATGAGCCTGTTCGATCCGTTGTTTCAGCCGGACCCGAAGCGTAAGAAGAAAGAGAAGATTAATCAGGCGCTGGAAAAGGTGCGGAAAAAATACGGGGATGAGATTGTGAGGAAAGGATTGTTAAGAAAGTAAAATGGAGGGTGAAAGAAGGGGGTAATGCATAATTGGATTTATACCAGATCTTTATTACACACAACCGGGCGTGGACAATCCGGGAGATTATCTGCTTTTCCATACTTTTTACCATAACTGCCATCATATCTTTTGAGCTTGTGAGGCGCCGCAGGATAGCTGCTTCGCAGGCTGCGGCAGGTCTGCTCCTTCTTCTGTTCCTGGGTGTTGTATTTGCATCTACCGTATTCACAAGGAATCCCACGGGTATCCGCCGCTATGAGCTGGAACTGTTCTGGTCCTGGAAGGCTGTGTACCGCGGCAGCCGTGAGATGTTGAAGGAGAACCTGCTGAATATGATACTGCTGTTTCCGGCGGGACTGCTTCTTCCGTTCGTGTTTCACAGGAGGATGCCGTGGTGGAAGGGACTGCTGATCGGGCTTGCGATTTCAGGCGCGATAGAGACCTGCCAGCTGGTGTTCTGCCGCGGACTGTTCGAATGGGATGATATCGTACATAATGGATTCGGCTGCATGGCTGGCTGTATGCTGAGCAGCAGACTTAAGCGGTGCGAGGTTATATGAGGCTTCTCGGCCGCATATCCCAAGGAAAGCATCTAAGGGATAAGGGATCTGGAGTTACGCCATGTTGTTACACCTTCAAACATCCCAAGGAAAGCATCTAAGGGATAAGGGACCTGGAGTTACGCCATGTTGTTACACCTTCAAACATCCCGTGGAAAGCATCTAAGGGATAAGGGATCTGGAGTTACGCTATGTTGTTACACCTTCAAACATCCCAAGGAAAGCATTCACGGGATTCGTGTGCTGGCGGCGGCCGGGAAGCGGGCAGACGGATTATGACTCGGCAATCGGCTTAAAGTCGCTGGCCGGATGCTTGCACAGAGGACAGATAAAATCCGCGGGCAGTGTATCGCCTTCATAGATATATCCGCAAACTGTACATACGAACCCTTTCTTCCTGCCGTCTGTCTTTGGCGCTGCTTTGATATTCTTCTGATAATAACTGTAAGTCACAGACTCCGTGTCAGACAGGGTACATGCGTCTGTGACATCTGCCAGAAACAGAGTATGAGTGCCAAGGTCTGTGGCGGATACCACCTTTGCAGAGATATAAGCATTACATTCTTCGGCGATATAGATGATTCCGTTCTCCGCCCTCTTGAAGGCAATCTCTTCAAGCTTATCTACGGTGGCGCCGCTTTGGAAGCCCCAGTGCTTATAGGTGTCGAATCTGGAATCCGTTGTAAGGATGGAGACATTGAAGACACCTGTCCTTGCTATCATGTCATGGGTGTAATTCTTCTTGTTTACGGCGACCGTGATCCGGTTGGGATCTGTCGTCACCTGTGTCACGGTATTCACGATACAGCCGTTATCCTTCTCCCCCTCTTTTGAAGTCAGGATAAATAATCCGTAGGTTAGTTTGTACATTGCTCTCTTGTCCATGTCTAAATTCTCCTTTATATTTATATTTTTATACATACCAATGCTCCAGCCCTTGGAACAACTCTTCTAGTATCTTAACATCATTTAAAAAAGAATTCAATGATTATGGGAGGGGCAGTCCTTTTGCCTGTGAAACGATATTGCCCCCGGCGGGCTTCCGTTTGAG
This sequence comes from uncultured Dorea sp., assembly GCA_947063855.1. Classification (GTDB taxonomy): domain Bacteria; phylum Bacillota; class Clostridia; order Lachnospirales; family Lachnospiraceae; genus Sporofaciens. The sequence continues at coordinate 3,543 of CAMSTW010000070.1, read as the reverse complement.
CCTTGACATTTTATTTTTTTATGATAAAATATGTTTGATATAAAACAGTTTGAATGCAAACAATCCGCAATCGAACAATTATCTGTGATCAAATGAGAAGGAACAATATGTACAGGGATTTCAAAGGAGGCTGATATGAAAAAAAGGGAAGAACGGATTGGTCTCGAGATACGAAGGCTCGACCATATGCTGGCGAGAACCCTGCAGGCGCGTGTGAAATCTGCAGGGCTTGACGAAGTTACGCTGATGCACGGCTGGATCATCCGCTATCTGTATGAGAACCGTGATGAAGATATTTTTCAGAAAGACCTCGAACAGCACTTTTCCATAGGGAGATCCACCGTCACGAACATCATCCAGTTGATGGAGAAGAAGGGATTCGTCCTCAGGGAATCTGTGGAACATGACGCGCGGTTAAAGAAGGTAGTCCTGACAAAGAAGGGCGTGCTAAGCCATGAGATGATTGAGAATCTGATCGAAAACCTTGACATGAGCCTTGTCGAAGGGATTACGGACGAGGAATTATCGGTATTCTATTCTGTAGTTAAGCAATTAACCGAGAATCTTTCCAGGCAGGACGGGAATGTGAAGGCTCTTTGGGGAGAGACGGACGCCGCCGGGAATAGAGCCGATATCGGCGAGGAGGAAAATCTGCCTGAAGAACATACAGACAGGAGCAATGCTGTGAATACAGGAACAGAGAAAACGCATACCGGTAACAGAGAGGAGGAAGTAAATGATCCGGACTATATTGCATGAAGTAAAAGAATACAAGAAAGCCTCAATCGCGACGCCGTTGTTCATGATTCTGGAAGTTTTGATGGAGATGATGATTCCGTTCCTGATGGCTTCCATCATAGACGACGGCGTCAATGCGGGCGATATCGGGCATATCTACAAAGTCGGGGGAGTCATGGTCGCTGCGGCGTCCATCGGCCTGCTGGCGGGAATGGCAGGCGGAAGGTACGGCGCCAAGGCAAGCGCCGGGTTTGCAAAGAACCTGCGGGAGACCATGTTCAACCACATCCAGACATTTTCATTTGCAAATATTGACAAGTACAGTACCGCAGGGCTGGTGACAAGGCTTACAACCGATGTAACAAACGTCCAGAACGCCTACCAGATGACCCTTAGGATGTTCACCCGGGCTCCGGCAAGCCTTTTGTGCGCTATGGTCATGGCGTTCCGTATCAACGGGAAGCTTTCTGGCGTCTATCTGGTGGCAGTGGTGATTCTCGGCATTTTGCTTGCGTTGATTATGAGCCATGCGACGGGATATTTCCAGCAGGCGTTTCCCAAGTACGATGATATGAACGCGTCTGTCCAGGAAAATGTGTCTGCAATCCGCGTGGTAAAGGCTTATGTCCGGGAAGAGCAGGAGACGGTCAAGTTCCGGAAGGCAAGCGAGAACATTTACAAGATTTTTATGAAGGCGGAATGCAACCTCGTATACAATGCGCCGCTGATGCAGTTGACGGTTTATAGCTGTATCCTGCTGATTAGCTGGATTGGGGCGAAGATGATTGTGGCCTCAGAGCTTACCACAGGCGAGCTGATGAGCCTGCTGGCCTATTGTATGAATATCTTGATGAGCCTGATGATGCTGTCCATGGTATTCGTCATGATTTCCATGAGTATGGCGAGTATCCGGCGTATCTCAGAAGTGTTAAATGAGAGCAGTGACATCAAGAACCCGGAAGAGCCTGTGCATGAAGTAACGGATGGAAGCATTGAGTTTTCGCATGTGGATTTCGCTTACCGGAAGGACAGTAAAAGCCCTGTGTTAAAGGATATTAATCTCAAGATAGAATCCGGCGAGGTGATTGGAATCATCGGTGGGACCGGAAGCGCCAAGACCAGTCTGGTGAACCTGATTAGCCGTCTCTATGACGTGACGGGCGGGGAGGTCCTTGTAGGGGGAAGGAATGTCAGGGAATATGACATGGAAAGCTTACGGAACCAAGTGTCCGTGGTACTGCAGAATAACGTGCTGTTCTCCGGGACGATTCTTGATAACCTGCGGTGGGGCAACCGGGAAGCAACGGAGGAAGAATGCCGGGAAGCATGCCGCGCGGCCTGTGCGGATGAATTCATACAGCGGTTCCCGGAAGGATATGAGACTCATATTGAGCAGGGCGGCAGCAACGTATCCGGCGGCCAGAGGCAGAGGCTCTGCATTGCCCGGGCATTATTAAAGAAGCCGAAAATCTTGATTTTGGACGACAGTACCAGCGCGGTGGATACGGCGACGGATGCGAAGATAAGAAAGGCGTTCCGGGAGGAGATTCCGGACACGACGAAGCTGATTATTGCACAGAGGATTGGAAGCGTAAAGGACGCAGACCGCATTATCGTGATGGATGAGGGATGCGTGGACGGATTCGGGACGCATGAGGAGCTTCTGCGTGAAAATGCCATTTACCGGGAGGTCTACGAGTCCCAGACCAGCGGCGGCGGAGATTTTGACGAGAAGGCAGGTGATTAAAGATGGCGGGACCGATGAGAAGAGTACCAAGGGGCGTAAAACCTCAGGTCGAGAATCCAATGAAGATATTTAAACGGCTGATGGCGTATGTGTTCCAGTATTATAAGTTCCATTATATGGCAGTAATCGCATTGATTTTTGTGAGCGTACTTGCCAATGTACAGGGAACCATGTTCATGAAAAATCTGATTGACGATTACATAACGCCGTTCCTCATGACGGATGCGCCGGATTTTTCGCCTCTGGCAAATGCAATCGCACGGGTGGCGTGTTTCTATGGCGTGGGGATTCTGTCTACCTATACGTATAACCGAATCATGATCAATGTGACGCAAGGCACGCTTAGGTCGCTTAGGGACGATTTGTTTGCCCATATGGAGCGTCTCCCCATTAAGTATTTTGACACCCATGCCCATGGGGATATCATGTCTGTCTATACCAATGACATTGACACTCTGCGCCAGATGATCAGCCAGAGCATCCCTCAGGTGGTGAACAGCGGGATTACCATTGTCAGCGTATTTGTCAGCATGGTGATTCTGAGCATTCCGCTGACGGCTGTGACCCTTGCCATGGTGGCGGTGATGATTTTAAGCTCCAAGGCGGCAGCCGGAAGGAGCGGGAAGTATTTCCTTGAGCAGCAGAAGAACCTTGGGGCTGTGAACGGGTATATCGAGGAAATGATGAACGGGCAGAAGGTGGTTAAGGTGTTCTGTCATGAGGAGGAGAATCAGAAGGCGTTCAAGGAGCTGAACGACCGTTTGTTCGTCAGCGCGGACAGGGCGAATACCTTTGCTAATTTCTTAGGGCCTATCAATGCCCAGCTTGGAAATATCAGTTATGTGGTGTGCGCGATTGTGGGCGGTGCGCTGGCGCTTAATCATGTGGGCGGATTTACGCTGGGAGGGCTTGCAAGCTTCCTGACGTTTAATAAGAGTTTCAGTATGCCCATCAATCAGGTGAGCCAGCAGTTAAATGCCGTGGTCATGGCGATGGCTGGCGCCCAGCGTGTGTTTGCCATGCTGGATGAGAAGGAAGAGCAGGACGACGGGTATGTC
>CAMSTW010000069.1 GCA_947063855.1 uncultured Dorea sp. | reverse complement strand
GCTGGATGAGAAGATCATGCCGGATGCGGAGAATCATAAGAAATATAACGAGTATTTCAGACTGTATAAGAGCATCTACCGGCATCTGAAGGAGGATATGAAAGAACTGACGGATATCCGGTAGGCAGAGAATGGTATCATTTTGGAGTTCGGAGTGGACGGTTGCCATAGTGAGTCTGTGGACTTGGCAGGTGTTTTGTCTGACCGATAATGCAATTCATGGGTTGTTGGGAAATAGTTTTGTTTTCTGACAACCTTTTTTTGTATACAGGTATAATAAAAGCTTTCGTTCTTTACCATATATAATAACTTCTTAATGATAAATACCAAAGAATATGCTATTATGATTCATGACAAATTGTTTAAAAGAATTAAGGTGTTCTGCCGGAACTTATAATATATTTTGTACAGATGGAGGCATGATGAAGAATAATTACACTTACCCTGCAAAAATTAATAGAGAAGAGAAAGAGATCATTCTGGAATTTATGGATTTTCCGGGGCTGGCCGTATCTGCAGGACAGGAAACGGATCTCATCGAATCCGCCCAGGAGGCGCTGGCTCTTACGATTCTTGACCTGATTTCCCAGAGCAAGGAACCGCCCAGAGCCTCGGCGCCGGCAGAAGGCGCGGTGTATGTACATGTATGGCTGCCGTATTATAAGAATATGGCAAAGGAGGTCTATGTGAAAAAGACAGTCACGATACCGCAGTGGCTTGATATGCTTGCGAGGGAAAACAAAGTGAATTTTTCAGCATGTCTCGTGAAGGGGATTAAAGAAGAGCTGGGAATAGCAGAAAGGAAAACGGATGGATAAGATTTATAAAAGTGATTATGATACACTATTAACGCCTGACGACCGGGTTTCCTATCTCAAAGAAATGCTGGATATTGTGGATGGGAAGATTTATGGCAAGGTGATTAGTGAACCAAAGAACTCAGACATCGTATTTATAAGGCCGTACAACCGCCATGGCGAGGAAACAGAGGTTTTTTTAGACGTCAATGAAGGATGGGGGATTCCCAACCGCAAAAGGAAGAACTCGAATATTTCAAAAGGAGATTATATTTGCGGAGAGTTGAGCGGCAATAAAAGGGGACCTTGTATAATCAATGCCGAGAGAATGGAGTCTTTCGAGAGTTTCCGGGAGAAACTGGCGATGCTGCTGGGAAAGAAATGGCAAAGAGAAGGATTCCGGTTTAGCGCGGAGGAGATTGCCGTATTTGATGGGAATGGGGAGACTGTTTTTGCCCAATGGGCCGCAAAAAAGGTGGAGATGATGCTTGAAGACAAATATGAAGCATTTATCCGGGGCAAGATAAAGGGGCAGGAAGAGACGCTCCACAACCTTGAGGATGATGTAGACAGGCTCAAAAAGAGGCAGTTAGAAGAACAGGAGACGTTAGAGCAGTTAAGAAAAGCCCGGGAAGAATTCCGGCCTTACGAGAAGCTTATTCTGGAGGATGAAAAGCCCGCGCCCCGCAGGAAAGAGTATGACTATGGTACATACGGGCAGCTTGTGAAGGAGGTATGGGCATATCTCTGGAAAAAGAAGAACCTGTATTATGAAGAGGCTTGTGTGAGGCATTTCATGAACGCCTTAAGGACACAGCAGCTTACAGTTCTCTGGGGGAGGCCCGGAACCGGCAAGACGAGCCTGCCCCGCGGGGCGGCAGAGGCTCTTGGCGCTGAGTGCATACGTGTGCAGGTACAGTCCAACTGGACGGATAACCAGGATCTTCTGGGGTTCTATCATGTGATAGAAAAGAGATATGTTCCCACCCAGTTCATGGATGCGCTTGTGAAGGCGAAAAAGCATAAGGACCAGTTATACATCATCCTTTTAGACGAGATGAATCTTTCCAATGTGGAATATTATTTCTCCGAGATGCTGAATGTATTTACCTGGGATAAGCCGTATACCTTCCAGCTGTATTCTGCAAAAGAGGTGGAAAACGCCCGGAAGAAACTTAAGAGGTTAAGAGAGCAGGGAGAGGATCTTACCGATATCATAGACGTGCTGACAGATATGCGGCTATACCGTCCCCGGTTCACCATTCCGGAAAATGTGAGATTCGTCGGCACGTTGAATTCGGACGCCACCACGAAGACTATCAGCCCCAAGGTCATCGACAGGAGCTGCCTTATCGAGCTTCAGACCATCTCCCGGGAGAAAAAGGAAGAAGCCCAAAAGGAGCTGCCGGATGAGACTGCCCTTGACGGAAAGAGTCTGACGGTGGGCGCCGATAAGTTTCAGGTTAAGATAAGCGGCGGCGAAGAGGCCGGCCGGCTCTGGCAGATGGTGGATCAGATCCGGGACATTATGGAAGAGGCACATCTATACATATCCAACCGGGTGGACGCCTATATCGGTCAGTGGTTTGGATGGGAGGATCACTGCGCGGACGCGGATGAGATCGTCCTTGCAAAGATACTTCCGGTTATTGATCTGGAAGACGATGAGACTGGCAGAAATATGACCTTGAGACTGAAAGAGGTCTTAAAAGAATACGGATGTGATAAATCCTTACGTAAGCTGGAAATCATGGAGAGACGGGCGAAGACAGAATACCGGATTCGGTATTGGGAGAACTGATTATGGCAGAGAAAGGGATAGAAGTTGTTCTGGTCCATACAAAATACAACATGAAGGGGAAGGTCTCTGACGCGCAGCTTCCGCTTACAGATATCGTAGAAGCGGAGCCTTCGGAGTATCCCGCTTATGTAAATGTGGGGGAATGGTCTGACGGCGGACATCTTCGCTTCTGCCCGCATCTTCAGGTTAAGAAGGGTGGGAGGTACGAGAACGCCGACATTGCGGTTAAGGCGCCAATCGGACAGGCAGAATGTATCGAGGCTGTCACTACGGAACCCAAAGGAGACGCATACCAAAGATACGAGGACAAGGAGGCGGACAGCGTCTATTTCATCCCTCCAAGGTACTGGGAATACCGGTACGGGAAGCCGAATGAGATTAGCGTGAACCACTATAATACCATCGGCAGTGAGGAGATCAGGATTCGTTTTACCGATGGAAGGACGGAGTCCATGATTCTGATCTCGAAGATTATGGAGGAAGAGGAAGATTTCTTAAGGGAGCTTGTGTCTGACCTCATAGCCATGGATCAGAAGTTATGCACAGACCGGAAGAGTTCCATGTCCATGGCAATCCAGTGGACGAAGGATCTGTATGAAGAGACGAAGAAGATGACCGAGGATTTCTGCAGTGCATTTCGAGGTCTGGAAAAAGCCGCCCAGCCTGCGCTTAAGCCTTTTAAGGAGAAAAAACCGTTCCATAAGGTAAAGAAGATGTCGTCACAGGCGCTGATTGAGCATGAGATCTTCCGCAAAGATAAGGTGTCGGCGATTGCGTATAAAGAAGATTTTGATACATTTGAGCACCGCGTGGTCAGGACCTATCTTGAACGTCTGAAGAGCCTGATCAGAGTCCGCAGCAGGATGGAGGTTTCTGAGCTTGAGAAGAAAAGGGCAGGTCTTGAGATGGATCTGCAATTTGGCAGGGAGGAACTTGCAGACCGGATTCGTGGGGTGGAAAAGGAATTAGAACAGAAAAAAGCCCGTCTGGAAACCCTGCTGGACGGGGGCTTTGAAGAGCAGGATTCAAAGGAGCTGCTGACAGTCTGTATACGGTTCCGGATAGGTTCTGGTTTCCGGGGAAAAGACGGGAAGAACGGGCTGATGGGATTCCGTGTGCAAAAATCCCGCGGGCAGAATCAGGAAAGGCTGGTGATTCAGATCGGTCCCTGGCATCCCGATATCCGGAAGCAGCAGATTACGTATATCGACTGCGATGGCCGCATCGGCAGATGTAAAGTGTCTGGGGTACAGGACGGCCGTACCAGCGGATGTAAAGCGCTAAGGTTGCAGGATGGCCGCATCGGCAGATATAAAGTGCCAGAGGTACGGAACAGACACACCTGCGGATATAAAGTCCTTGGAAAGGACGGAAGATGGCCGGACAGCTGGGCGGAATATTCGGTTCCGGGCGCCGGGCAGACGAAGCTTATCTATATTTCTGTGCCGGCGGATTGTACGGAGGCGGCCTCTGTGTTGTTTCATTACCTGCAGTCCGGCCAGTGTATCGTCAGGGAAAATGACTTTGTGGGAATCTACGGGGACATTGTCAAAGAGGGATATTGCAAAAAGGGGGATAGGTTCGCAGAATTTCATTTTGATTTCAGAAGGATTAAAGGAATCGCCTTATATGACTCCAAAGATTTTTATCTTTCAGATGAAACAAAGGAAACTTATCTGGTCAAGGATCTGAGTGAAGAAGAGAAGTGTCGGTTCAGGGAGGAATTCCGTGAGTATGTCTTACATAATGTGGAATTGTCAGGATACGAAACGGAGGATCTGGCTTTTTATAAAGCGGTAGAGAAGAAGCAAGAATTGATAGATGAACTGGATGTTGCTCTTAAGGACAAAGAGAAGCTTAAGGAAAAATGGATCTGGCTTGAAAACCGCCTGAATCAGATAGGAAGGAGCACCCTTATGAAGGCCGTGACTCCGGTGAGGACGCCTGTGGGGACTTCCAATCTGTTTGCGTTCCATCCGGCTTATCAGAAGATGTATGGCGTGATGACGGCAGACGGACGTAAAATGGGAGAGATTGATTATTATGCGAAGGAGCCTGATGAAATGTTTCAGGTTGGAAAGCTGGAGGAACTTTATGAGGTCTGGTGCTTTCTCAGGCTGCTTGAGATCTTCATAGATGATTATGGCTTCCGGCTTACGAACAGACCGGGCAGCATAAAAGAGTATATCCGGGAGGCGTTAAAGGGCGGCGGGCTAAGCGGAATGGAATGTAACCTGGAGGGTGATGTTTCAGGCGGAACCGGGACTGAGAAGATGTGGGTTAGCATCAGTTATGAGGAGAGGATCCCGCTTGATAAGGAGTATCTTAAGCAGAATCATTTCTTCGCCTGCGACAGAAGAGGAAAGCCGCGCGAGAGGGCGTCTCTTACGCCGGATTTTGTTATACGGATGAGTATGGGAGGCGAAACCAGGGTATTTGTACTGGACGCAAAGTACAGAGGACGGGGCTATGACGGGATACAGGATCTCTGTGAAGTGGCGTTCCAGAAATATACGTCGGAGCTTGGAAACCGGAGGAAATGGCTGATATCCGAAGGCGGGGGATTGTTCGGGGAGGAGATTGACGGATCCTTCATCATCCACAGCAGCAGCGACACCGTAGAAAATACTTTCCCCTGTACTATTAATGGGAAAGAAATCGAGGTGAAGTATCACCCGCAGAATTATCTGGGAGCATTTCCGGATGTACTGGCAAGGGAACTATGGACAGGCCGTTGCCGGGACAAAGGATGGCTTATAGCCTTAGATAAATTTCAGGAATGGGTGGAATGGGCGAAGAATGAAGACAGCCATGAGAACCGGATTGGAGTTGTGGCTGCGAATCCGGGGAAGAAGAAGGACCATCTGCCCCATCTGCTTCAGATGATCATGGAGCATTACTTCGGATTATACCGGTCCAGGTGCTGGATCTGCGGGAGCAGCCATACAGAGGTTGAATCAAAATACACGGAGAGCGGATATCCCAAGTATTATATCAAGTGCCTGGACTGCGGGGAAGTTACAGTTGAAACACATTGCATAAACAGAGACTGTCATAGAAAGCTGGGAAAGCATATGGTGAATTATTATGCGCAGATGAAGGGGCGGGGGAGGGATGTATGGAAGAATGTCGCCTGTCCCGCCTGCAGGGCGACGCTTTCTTCACAGCATGGGCGCCAGTATACCCCAACTTGATTAACTATATGTTTCGCCGGCCTGCTTTCCTGATAGCACATGTGCAGCATTGTACAAGTACGACCGGGCTATCTCTGAAGAGACAGCCCGGTCGTCTTTTCGAGATTCTCAACAACACTGACTGGAAGAGATAAGCCGTGGTTTGTGATAACCAGGGGTTTTTCGATACCAGTCTTTTTGTACTGGCGGGCAGAACCTAAGGTTCTGATCAGGTGCCAGCCGTTTTCAGTGAGGAATCTCTCAATCTGACTGAAATCCATATGCAGCCTCCTTTGCGTTATTATGACAGCGGCAAACATCTGCCAGATCCACGCATCGGAGATACACAGGAACAGATTTATTATAAAAAGATTTGCCAGAAAGGTCAAGTCAGAATATTTGTTGTTATTTTGTTATATTGACATTCCTATAATACGTGTTATAATACGTATTATAGGAAATGAAAGGGAGGAAGAATCTATGATCATTTGTTATAAATGTAAGAAAGAAATTCAAAAAGTGAGTGACATCGGGGAGATTATCCGCAGTTATGACGGAGATGATTTCTGCTTCTGCAAAGAGTGCAGTGAGGAATTAAAAGAAATGGACCGCGAAGAGGGAGGGGATCAAGATGGCAGATAAGAACAAAATACTGGTTAAGGCGCCATTGAAGATAAAGTATCTTAAGAATGCGGTCAGCGAGAAGGTTACATATCTGGATCTTCCCTCGGATTTTGAGGCATATTCTTTGAAAGAGGATATCAAAAAAGGAGGCGTGCAGTTCGGCGAGGTGCAGGCGCTGACACAGAAGAAGCGGATTTCCAGAGTCGTCTCGGTGACGGCGGATTCTTCGGAGATGGGGCTTATGGCAGTCACATATCTGGCGGTACACCTGCTGAATGAACGGAGATACGATGAGTGGGAGCTGCCCTTTGGCTTTGAAGACGACTCGGACAGTCAATGGTATGAGTCAGAGATGAGGATCCCGGTTATCCCGATTTCTGATATTACAGGGTTCTTAAGGAGGGGCAGCAGTCCCTTTGAAAACAATGGTTTTATGATGGCCCAGGCCCAGGCCAGAAGCAATCACCAGCCATATTGGCGTTCCTGCGGCAAGGAGGCGGTATGTATCGAAGTCAATAAAGACAATGCGGGTTCGGAATGTATGGATATCACCAGCCTGTTTGCAAGGAATAAGAACGTGTTCGTAATATTTATTGAAAATGACGACACAGGCTTTTCTTCGATAGATGAGATGCCTTTCGGCTGTATGGATGCGGCGCATTTCCACGCTCTCCAGAATAATTTTGCCTTGTCCTATGCGGCGGATGCGGTCAATGTTTCCTTTGGAAAAAATGACAGTCTCATGTATTATAAAAATGTACTGAAGCAGAATATTCTCCAGCGCGGGATTAAGGTGAAGCGGGGATTCTCCTATGAACGAGTGGTCAATCTTGCCCGTTCGGTGGATAAGACGTCCGTATGTGAGATGCTGGATAAGATTATCAACTATGCGCTGAAGGATGCGGACGATGCGGAGAATATGGTTTTTAAGAACAGTACTTTTGATTTCGTGGATTATTTCATGAGGGAAACTTCGGACAGAACGAACGGGGAGGACGGAAGGAAACTCATGGAGAAGAATCTGGTGGGAATCGAGGAGATCAAGCAGCAGGTATACGACGTGGTAAATGTGATGAAATATAACCGGATGCGAAACAGGATGAACATAGAAGGCAGCCACTACCACAACGTGCATGTCATGCTGGGAGCGCCCGGAACTGCCAAGACCACCGTTGCGAAATATATGGGGCTTATGATGTTTGACGAAAAGCTGCTTTCGGATAACCGGTTTATCTGTATCAACGGCGCGGAGCTGAAAGGAATGTATGTGGGACATTCGGCGCCTAAGACGAAGGCCCTGTTTGAGAACTATGACGTGATCATTATTGATGAAGCGTACTCCATCGTGGAGTCTGACGGAAGGACGGACAGTTTCGGCAACGAAGCGATTGCCCAGCTGATCATAGAGCTTGAAAAGCATTCTACGGATAAGCTGATTATCTTTGCCGGGTATGGGGGGAAGAAGCTTGAGAAGAAGGATAACCGGATGCAGGCGTTTCTGGACGCCAACCCGGGGATTAAGAGCAGGATTACTTCTACTTTCTATTTTGATTCTTATTCCGCGGACGAGATGGTACAGATCTTCCTGCGGATAGCCAAGAACAGCAATTACAGGGTACAGCCGGGAAGCGGGGAGATCGTCAGGGCATTTTTTGAGAAGAGAGTCTGTGACAAGGATTTTGGAAATGGCAGGGAGGCCCGGGCGCTGCTTGAGAACGCGGTCCTGTTCGCGGCCAGAAGGACGATGGCGCAGAAGAAGGATTCCTACACGGAGAGCGAGCTTATGGCGCTTACCGTAGAGGATGTGAAGTCGGCGGCTGAGAAATTGGGACAGGGATATGGCATGAGCCAGAGAGAACAGCAGAGGATAGGATTTGTTAAGCAGCAGCAGCCAAAATAAATCACAAAAAAGCAAAATGTCTATTGAAGTTTGGCGGGAAATGTGGTAGTATGTAAATAATTTATAAAGCACTTAATTAAACTAATTAGCAAAGTAGAAAGGAGGAGAGATGAGAAGAGGAACGAATAGTTTAGAAGTGAAGAGACTGAACCGGAACAGGGTGTTCCGGTATATAAACGACCGGAGTGAGACGAGTATGCCTGACATCTCCGCGGCATTAGATATCAGCGGACCGACTGTCCTTACGATTGTAAAGGAACTGAAGGACGCGGGAGTCGTGGAGGAGGTCGGCGAGCTTCAGTCCACAGGGGGGCGGAAGGCGAAGGCCATTGCGGCGGTCAAGGATGTACGATATGCGGTCGGGATGGACATCACTGCCAATCATGTGGGGATGGTATATACGAATCTTGAGCGGAAGGTCGGAGCGCATGAGCGGATCCGCAGGACATTTTCCTGTACGGACACATATTTTCAGGAGATCGGGGAGATTCTTGAGGAATTCATAGAGAAGAATCAGGTTCCAGGGAAGAAGATCGAGGGAGTTGGGATCTCCCTTCCGGGTATCGTGGACAGGCAGGAGAACCTCCTTACACAGTCGCATATATTAAGGCTTGAGAATATTTCCCGGGAGAAGTGGGCGAGATACATCCCATATCCATGCGAGCTGCTTAATGACGCCAATGCCGCGGCGCTCGCGGAGGACGAGTGCTGTAAGAAGCCGGAGAGCAATATGGTCTACCTGTCGCTCAGTAATTCAGTGGGAGGCTCTGTGATCCTTGCGGACGAGATGAAGAGTAACAACGGAATCCGCAGTGATGAAGACGGCGGGGCCATGTATATGGGGAATAACTGGCGCAGCGGCGAATTTGGGCATATGGTGATCCACCCCGGCGGGCGGGACTGCTATTGCGGTAAGAAAGGATGCCTGGATGCGTATTGTTCCGCGTTGAGCCTTTCCAGGCTTGAGGATGGAGATCTGAGGGCTTTTTTTGGGAAGCTGGAATCGGGGCATGAGGAATATAGGAAGATCTGGGAGGAGTATCTGGATAATCTTGCCATCGTCATCGACAATCTGCGCATGTGTTTTGACTGCGAGGTAGTGCTTGGCGGTTATGTGGGGAATTATATGGATCCATATATAGAGCGGCTTCGCGCTGTTGTTGCCGGGAGGAATATCTTTGGCGGCGATGGGGAATATGTCCGGGTGTGCCGGTGCCGTGAGGAGGCGTCGGCATACGGAGCGGCGCTGTACCAGATAGAGCGGTATATCTCGAAGATATGATACGCCTTGCAGGATACGCAGTATATCTCAAAGATATGATGCAGTGATTTCGCCGGTCATGGGTATGATTACAGAGTCCCTGCGGGCGTCAAAAAGGGATGGCATATGATGCAGGCCGGATTAGGTAAAGAATAGAAATTAAGAATATAAGAATATAAGGAGGAGCATTAAAATGGAAGGAACAATGAAAGTAGCAGTGATGAATGGGATCGGCAAGATGGGATACACCGAGAGGCCGATTCCGGTGCCAAAGGCTGACGAGGTACTGGTGAAGCTTGAGTACGTGGGGATCTGCGGAAGCGACATGCATTATTATGAGACAGGCAGGATCGGGGACTATGTGGTAGAGCCTCCTTTCGTACTTGGGCATGAGCCGGGAGGCGTTGTTGTGGAGGTCGGAGCAGACGTAACACATCTGAAGGTCGGCGACAGGGTTGCGTTAGAGCCGGGAAAGACCTGTGGCAAGTGTAAGTTCTGCCGTGAAGGAAAGTATAATCTCTGTCCGGATGTAATCTTCTTCGCGACGCCTCCGGTGGACGGCGTGTTCCAGGAGTATGTGGCGCATGAGGCCAATCTGTGCTTCAAGCTGCCGGACAGTGTAAGTACGCTTGAGGGCGCGCTGATCGAGCCTCTGGCGGTAGGTTTCCATGCGGCGAAGCAGGGAGATGCTAAGGCAGGCCAGACGGCGGTTGTATTCGGCGCGGGCTGTATCGGCCTTGTGTCAATGATGGCGCTTAAGGCGTGCGGTGTGTCCAGGGTATATGTAGTGGATATTATGGAGAAGCGTCTTGAGAAGGCGATGGAGCTTGGTGCGGACGGCGTGATCAATGGGAAAGAAGTGGATGTGATGGAGAAGGCGAAGGAGCTGACCGGCGGGGAAGGCTTCAATCTTGCCATCGAGACTGCAGGCACGGAGATTACCGCCAACCAGGCGATCCAGGTGGTACGGAAGGGATCGAATATCGTGCTGGTAGGCTATGGCAAGTCGGGTATGATGAATCTGATGATGAGCCTTGCGCTGGATAAGGAGATCACGTTCAAGACTGTATTCCGTTACCGTCATATCTACCCGATGGCAATCGACGCGGTAGAGCAGGGGAAGGTGAACCTTAAGGGGATCGCAACCCACATCTTTGATTTTGACGATATCCAGACTGCGATGGACAGAAGCGTCAATGAGAAGGCCGAGATCGTGAAGGCTGTTGTGAAGATAGCAAAATAGGAGCGTTGTAATCTTGAATATTATGGGAATTGACATAGGGACGACTACCATCAGTATGGTTCTTATGGATAAGGAGAGTAAAGAGATCGCGGCGTATGAGACTGTGAGTCATCAGTCATTTCTTAAGGGAAAAACGCCGGAGGAGAAGATACAGGACCCGGAGAGGATCTGGAGGATCACGAAGGAGAAGATGAACGGGCTGATCCATGCATATGGGCGGCCTGAGGGGATTGGGCTTACCGGACAGATGCACGGAATGCTCTATGTGGACGATGGCGGCCAGGCGGCAAGCCCGCTGTATACGTGGCAGGATGGTAACGGGAGCCGGCCCTGGAAGGATGGAAGAAGCAGCGTGGACATTCTGAAAGAGAAGGCGGAAGCTTCGGCGGCCGGGTATGGGCTTGCGACGCATTTCTGCCTTCAGATGGAAGGAAGGGTACCCAAAGACGCCAGAAGGATGACTACGATCGGCGATTATATCGCCATGAGGCTGTGCGGCCATACGCAGCCTGTGATCGGCGCGGATATGGCGGCAAGCTGGGGATGCTTCGATCTCAGAGAAAAGACGTTCCTGTATGATGTGTTAGAAAAGGCAGGGGTGGATATTTCCTATCTCCCGGAGGTCGGGAAGGAGCATTTTATTGCCGGAAGGACGAAGGACGGGATTCCTGTCATGGCGGCGATCGGCGATAACCAGGCCAGTTTCTTCGGATCGGTTGACAGCCTTTACGACACGGTTCTGATCAATGTGGGGACCGGGAGCCAGGTGTCCTTTGCTTCGAAGGAGTATGTCCCTTGCGAAGGAACGATTGAGCTTCGGCCGTTTACCAGGGAGGGTTATCTTCTGGCCGGCTCCCCTCTGTGCGGCGGAAGAGCCTATGCGATGCTGGAGCAGTTTTACCGGGAGGTATCCGGCAGCGACAGGAGTTACTATGATATCATGTATGAGCAGGCCCGGGATTTCATCAGGCAGTATGGAACGGATGCGGCGTGGAAGGTCACGACCGCCTTTTCCGGAACCAGAAGTAATCCGGATGAGAGAGGAGTGATTACCGGGATTGGCGTGGAGAATTTCCATCCCGGGGCGTTGACCGTGGGCGTGATTCGGGGAATCCTTGAAGAGCTGCGCCTGCAGTATGTAAAGATGTGTGAGCTGACGGGGAAGAAGGCAAGAAGGCTTGTGGGTTCGGGAAACGGACTCCGTCAGAATCCACTGATGCAGGAGATGGCAAAGGAGATGTTCGGTTTGGAATTAAAGGTGCCGAAATACAGGGAAGAGGCTGCCCGCGGAGCGGCGCTGTGTATGGCAGAGCTTGTGGGGTAAAGGAATTAACACATTTTTATATTTTGGTGATGGAATATTTAGGAAGGCCAGAAAGGAGCTGCCCATAGGGCAGCTCCTTTCTGTATTTATTTTTGCCTGTGCCATTGAGAATAATGTATCTTGTAAAAGTAGCAGTTTTAAGGTAGTGTTTTCTGAAAAATAAAGAAATGTAAAAAAATTATAAAAAAATGTTGAAATATGATAAAGAATGTGATAACATATAAACAATTTAATAAAGACTTAAGTAAAAGAATTAATAAAGTAGAAAGATAAGAGATAAGCAAAGGAGAAGCGTTTCAAAAGCCGCCTAAAGTCTGTCGGACAATTTAAAGGTTTGTGCAATATAGATAAAAAGAGACAAGTGATTTTGGTTGATATTACGACTTGTGCTGTATAAGAGAAAGATATATAATAAAAACAACTTTTAGAAAACGATTTTATAAAATGCATAGATAAAATAAAATTAAAGAATATGCATGGAGTGAAATCACAAATAGCGAGGAGGATAATAAGATGGGAATTATTGAGAAGATGAGACTGGACGGCAAGGCAATCTATGTGACAGGCGGAGCGAGCGGTATCGGCAAGTCCGTGGCGACGGCGCTGGCGGAAGCCGGGGCAGATGTGGCGATTGTGGACGTCAATCTCGAAGGAGCCGAGGCTGTGGCGAAGGAGATTGCGGAAGCGACAGGTTCTAAGACGATTGCAATTAAGTGCGATGTGACGAACCAGGACGATGTGGAGGCCATGGTCGCAAAGGTCGTAGATACATACGGGAAGCTTGACGCGGCTTTCAACAATGCGGGGATCTGTCTCAATGTCCCGGCAGAGGAGATGACCTTCGAGCAGTGGAGCAAGGTGATCAACATCAACCTGAACGGCGTATTCCTCTGTGCGACGGCGGCAGGAAGGGTGATGCTTAAGCAGGGCTATGGTTCGATCATCAATACGGCGTCCATGTCCGGACATATTGTCAATGTACCTCAGCCGCAGTGTGCATACAATGCATCCAAGGCGGGCGTGAGCATGCTGACTAAGTCGCTGGCGATCGAGTGGGCGAAGAAGGGCGTGCGTGTGAACTGCATAAGCCCGGGATATATCGGAACGGACCTGACGCTTAATTCAGAGGCATTGAAGCCGTTGATTGAGAAGTGGAACGCCATGGCGCCGATGGGAAGGCTTGGAAGGCCGGAAGAGCTGCAGTCCATCGTGGTATACCTGGCGGGCGATACCAGCAGCTTCACAACTGGTTCGGACATTATCGTGGACGGGGCGTTTACCTGTTTCTAATGTGCACTGTGTGAGTGTGAGACAGAATTAAAGGACACAATGTAAGAGAAGAAACTATATCTGCAGAATACCGCAATCCGGAGTTTCATCATGTAAGGGAATAAATACCGCATGAGGAGAAAGTCTTCGGAGGGTTCTGCAGATATATGTATAGATTGTCTCCATATGGATGAGGAGACGGCTCATAGCGAAGCTATGAAAGACAGTATCGTTTGAGATATACCCTGCGGATTGTCTTTCATGCAATAATATTAATAAAAGAAAGAAGGAGGATAAGGTATGAAGAAAAGGATTGTGGCAGCGGTTCTGTGCGTGTCGATGATCGGCCTCATGCTGATGGGATGCGCGAATACGCGCGACGACGGTACCATCAAGGTTGGTATCACGATCCAGTCTCTGTCCAATGCTTACTGGGCGGGCGTCATGGGTAAGCTTGAAGAACAGATGGATGCAAAGGGTTGGGATTACACGATTGTCGATTGCGAAGACAATGCCGGGACACAGGTAGGGCAGGTGGAGAATTTCATCATAGCAGGCTGCGACCTGATCATGGTACATCCGGCAGACGCAAAGTCTCTGGAAGGGATCTGCAGTGAGGCGATGGAAGCGGACATCAAGGTCATGTGCTGGGACGATCCGATGGAGAACACCACGGCGAACTGGGTTCTGAACAATACGGAGCTGGGCAGGGAGATTGGCAAGACGGCGGCAGAATTCATCAATGACAACTATACGAAGGATGAGAAGGCGCAGGTAACAGTTATTGGCTATCCGTCTACAAAGATTTTGTTAGAGAGGGCTGACGGTATCAAAGAAGGACTGGAAGAAAACTGCGAAGATAATTATGAGATTATTGCCGAGGTGGATGGCCTTCAGGCGCCCGAAGCACAGACGAATGTGGAGACAGTTATGTCAGCCCATCCTGATGCGAATGTGTTCGTAGGTATCGGTTCGGGCGCTATGATTGGGGCAAATGAAGCCCTCCTTGCGGAGTTTGGCAAAGGCAAGATCCCGGAGAATTACGGAGTCATTACAACGGACGTGACGCAGCAGCAGTTAGATTCCCTGAAGTCGGGAGAGGAAGCAGTCAGAGCAATCGTAGGGTTCGAAGGTTCGAACGAGGATACGGCAAAAGCCTGTGTGGAGATGTTCGAACGGATTCTGTCCGGCGAGGATTTCGGATCTGAAAGAAATGTCTACCGTACCATAGGTCCCATCACGCCTGAAAATGTGGATGAGATACAGAAGGGTATGTAGGAATGCAGCGTTTGGATATTTAGTAACAGATGGATAGAGATCCTGGAGATGGCATCTGCATTTTCAGGGAAATATAATCACGGGGGACGAATATGAGCGAAGAATATGTATTGCAGTTACAGCATATAAGAAAAGAATACCCGGGTGTTGTTGCGCTTAAGGATGTCACGCTGGAATTGAGGCCGGGAGAGATCCTTGCCCTGATCGGGGAGAATGGAGCCGGCAAGTCTACGCTGATCAAGTGCTGTTCGGGGGCGGTTATTCCTACTTCCGGCAAGATCATCGTGAACGGCAAGGAATTTTCCAGCATGACGCCGCAGCTTGCATCAGAGAACGGAATCGCAATTATTTATCAGGAATTTAATAATGTAAAGGAATTATCGGCGGCGGAGAACTTATTCCTGGGGCATCCGATCCGCAAGGGAATCATCGTTGACAAGAAGGCGATGGAGGAAGAAGCCGCGAAGGCGTTCGACCAGTTACATATCAAGATCAATCCGAAGGCAATGATGAAGGATCTGACGGTAGGCTACCAGCAGATGGTTGAGATCGCCAAGGCGATCCAGCAGAACGCAAGGATCCTGATCATGGATGAGCCGTCCGCGCCTCTGACCAGCGCGGAGGTAGAGAGCATGTTCGAGGTGGTAGAGCTCTTAAGGAAGAAGGGCGTGTCCATCATCTACATTTCACACAGGCTTGAAGAGATCTACCGGCTGTCAGACCGTATCGTGGTCATCCGCGACGGCGAGTATGTGAAGACGCTGATCACGAAGAAGAGCCAGGTGGAGGAGCTGATCCAGCTTATGGTAGGACGTGAGCTGACAGAGACTTATCCTCCGAGAGGAGACTGCATCGATAAGAACGAGGTGGTTCTGGAACTTAAGAATGTGACGGGCAATGGTGATAAGAATATCAGCCTTAAGCTCCACAAGGGTGAGATCCTGGGGCTTGGCGGACTGGTGGGCGCAGGACGTACGGAACTTGCGGAGATGATCTTCGGAGCTGTGCCTAAGAAGTCCGGGCAGATGATCTATAAGGGGAAAGAGATCGATCCTAAGAGCCCGAGGGAAGCGATCGACCTTGGTATCGCCCTGGTGCCGGAGGATCGGAAG
>CAMSTW010000068.1 GCA_947063855.1 uncultured Dorea sp. | reverse complement strand
AAACAGTCTCGTCCTGTGAAGCAATGTAAATGCCATTTGTAAAGTTTTTGCCGGCAAGAGAGGTACTGTAATATAGAAAAGACATTTGCTTTTCTATCTGCAGTCTGTTTTCGGCAGCTTTTTTTCCGGCCTGCGCAGATTCCAAAGAATCGGAAATAATAGGATCTGACAGGTAGAGGGGGATAATAGAGTCTATTAAATCAATCTGTTCAATAAACGGATAATTGATAGATTCGAGATTTTGGGTGATGGTATTCTCGTAATTTTCAGTTAATATGCGGGCAGTTTTGGAATAGTAGAATGCAATAGAGCATAATAAAACAACTGTCACAATACCGGAGATTGCAGCAGTTATAAAAAAACGGAGAGATGGGATTCTGTTTTTCAGTTTCTTTTCCATGAATATTTGTGCCTTTCTGCTAATTTCTAGAGCGTTTTCGCTAAAAATTATATCACATTCGACACAGAGATTCAATGTATCCGACAGGCAAAACCGTATAATGTAGAAAAATTTAATGGAAACAACAAAAATTTAAAAGGATTATTTGTAAAAAAAGAAAAATGTATTAAAATATAATTTTTTGGACTTAAATTGTAAGAATATGATAAAAGAGTTGATTGAGTTTTTTGTGAAATTCTGGTTATAATCAGGGTGTAATTTGAACAAATAAAGGAGGAAAATTATGAAACGTGAATTTGTAAAGCGGATGACGGCATCTGTTCTTGTGGGAGTTGTTACGGTACTTGGATTGACGGCGTGCGGCGGCAATGAGACGAAAGAAGAATCTTCGGGCGGCGACCCGGGAAAAGTTGTGCTGGATGTGATCAATTATCATGTTGGAACCGATTATGCAGCTGATTATTACACATATCTGTTCGAGGAATTCCAGAAAACAGAGGAAGGCAAGAATGTAGAGTTTAACTTTGAGGAGATTCCTACTACGGACGCCTACAACCAGAAAATCAAGTTACTGATTTCCAGCGGCGATCTGCCGGATATTGTATTCAATGGCGGAAACAATATCACGGAGCTGGCCGCGAAGTCCGGGAAAGTGGCAGACCTCACTCCGTATTTTGAGAAGGACCCGGAATGGAAGGCGCTTTTTGACGACACTTCCTTAGAATTTAACACAGTGGACGGGAAGATCTATGGAGTTCCGGTTTCGAAAGAGATTTCTTACATATATTACAATAAGGAATTATTTGCAAAGGCCGGTATCGAGGCCCCGGAAGTGGCATTCTCATCCTGGGACGAATTCTTTGAAGTGTGCGGCAAGTTAAAAGAGAAGGGAATCACTCCGGTCGGAATGGATACGGCAGATTCCGGATGGCTGACCAACCTCTGGATGAGCGCGTTGATCGGAACGAACGGAGACGCTGGAAATGAGTGGATGAACAGTATGTATCCCACAGATTTCAATACTCCGGAAGTAGAGGCGGCCGCTGAAAAGATTCAGACGATGTTTAAGGAATATACAACGGCAGACGCAGTCGGCGGCAAATATGACCCAATGGCGACACATTTCTTCAACGGGGAGGTGGCGATGTTCCCCAACGGTCCGTGGATGATTCCGGATTTTCTGGAACCGGAGAAGGCGCCGGAAGGATTTTATGATAACGTAGGTATCATGTTGATGCCCGGCAACGGTATGGAGATGGTTCCAACGCCCGGCGATATGGTAGGAGCGACAGAAGACGAGAAGATCGAGGCGGCAGTTGCGTTCCTGAAGTTTGAGACAACTCCTGAAAACCAGATTAAGGCGCTTGAGATGACAGGACTTCAGCCGGTGTCGAACGATCTGGAGATTCCGTCGGCGCTGACAGAAAGCGATCCTCTCATGGCGCAGGTATTAGAGATTCAGAATCAGGCAGAAGTTACCTATGGACAGAATCAGGCATATTGGTATCAGAATACAATTGATACATTTTCAACAGAACTTCCGGAGCTTGCGTACGGAAATATCACACCAAAAGAATTCTGCGAGAAATTGACAGAATCAGCCGCGAAAAATCAGGAATAGCTTGAAGTGAGTAAAAGGGGATGTTGCAAAATGCCCGCAACATCTCCTTTTTGTATAGGAGGTAGAGCATATGAAGGTAAAGAATAAAGGCGTCTGGATCGTACTGTTTACAACACCCTGTATGATTTTGTTCGCAATTGTCTATGCGGCGCCCATTGTGACGGTTCTTTACACATCTTTTTGTAAGTATACGACATTTTCCAGACCTGAATTTTCGGGAATAAAAAATTTCGCGCAGATATTGGGAGACAAGGATTTCCTTGTGTCTATAAAGAATACATTGATCTGGGTTCTTCTGCAGTCCACATTCCATGTAACGCTGGGACTTGTCATGGCTCTGGTTTTGAGACGGAAGCCCAAAGGATGGAAGATTGTGCGGACGGCGTATATGATTCCGAATATTATCCCGACCGCGGCGACAGGCGTGATGTTTACACTGCTGTTAAACCCGTCGTTTGGAGTCGTCAAGCCGTTTCTTGAGACGCTTGGGATACATACAGACCAGGTTCCCAACCTGTTTGGCAATTCTAAGTATGCATTCTGGACAGTGACCGTCACGTGGATGCTGTACTCCGGGTTTAATACGATTATTTTCCTGGCGGAAATGGGGGCTATAGATAAGGAGATCTATGAAGCGGCCAGAGTGGACGGTGCAAGACCGTGGCAGGTGGACCGTTACATCACGCTCCCTCTCATGAGAAATATATTCGGGACGTGTGTGACGCTGGCTTCCGTAGCGATGGTGTCCCAGTTTGACATCATCTATATGACGACGAAGGGCGGGCCGGGGAATACGACGCTGAACCTGCCGATTTATCTGTACAAAGCGGCGACGCTGGAGAACAATTACGGGAAGGCAAATGCGGTCGGAGTGGTCCAGATTGTGATCGGCCTCATACTGGTTCTTGCGATACAGCGGCTGTTTATGGAGAGAGAAGAAGGAAGGAGGAAGAAGTAAATGGAGAAATCATCCGCGGTATCTGTGATAAGTGCGAAAATAGTAAAATATATCTTTATGATATTTTTCTCGCTGATCGCGACAGGCCCCATTGTGTGGGCGTTCATCAGCTCGTTTAAGACATATGCGGAGATCAATTCGTCCGCGCTGTCCTGGCCGTCGTCTTTTCATCTGGATAACTACAGGGCGGCGTTCCAGTATGCGCCGATTGCAAAATACTTTTTGAACAGTGTGATCATTGTCGGCACAAGCGTGCTGGTTACGGTGGCGCTGGTGGCGATGTGCTCTTATATCATCTCCAGATTTGAATTCAAGATGAAGACGGTGATCATATTGCTGATATCGGCTTCCCTGATGCTGCCGGCGCAGGCAATCTCGCAGCCGCTCTTTGCGATTTTTCAGAAGCTAGGGATTTTTGACACAAAGGCAGGATTAATTATTGTCTACTCGGCCATGGGAATCCCGATGTCGTTCTTCGTAATGACAAGTTATTACAAGACGATCTCAACAGCCTTGGAGGAATCGGCATATATTGACGGCGCAACATTTCTGCAGACCTTCTGGCATATCATCCTGCCGCTGGCGAAACCGGGACTTGTGACGGTCGCCCTGCTGCAGTTTATTAACACGTGGAATGAATTCTATTTTGCGTTGATGCTTACGAGCGGAGATACGGCAAGAACCATTCCGATTGCCCTTAACTACTATATGGGAACCTTTGCAAATAATTATTCTGCGTTGTTTGCGGCGGTTGTTATGACAGTCCTGCCTACTATATTTGTATTTATTATCTTACAGAGGCAGGTGATGGAGAGTCTGACAGCCGGAGCGGTGAAAGGATAAGAGAGTATGAGATTAGATAAGAAAGCAATTTATCCGGTTCAGGAGTGGGATATTACGGAGCAGAGTTTTGAGAGGGAAAATAATTACCGCAACGAAACCACATTTTCCCTGTCGAATGGGTACATCGGTACGAGAGGAACGTTTGAAGAAGCGTATCCCTTCGATATTGATACGGGTCTTGAAGGCAATTTTGTGAATGGATTTTATGAGAGTGAGAAGATCCGGTATGGGGAAGCCAATTTCGGGTCTCCGTTATTCAGCCAGTCATTATTGAATCTGCCGAATCTGAAAGAGACAAGGTTATACCTGGACGGCGAAGAATTTGATATGGAACAGGGAACTGTAGAAGATTATCAGAGAGTACTTCATATGAAAGAAGGAATTCTGAGCAGGGAATTAGTCTGGCATTCGCCCCGGGGGAAGAAGGTTAAGATTAAGATAAAAAGACTGGTTTCTTTTGAGATTAAGAATATCATGGCGGTCTGCTACGAAGTTACGCCGGTGAATTTCTCGGGAGACATACGGTTTGTCTCGAGGCTTCAGGCAGATGTAGAGAATCATACGCGAAAGACCAATCCGATCGTAGACTATGGACCGTTTGGGCGGAAGCTTGAGCCGCTGCAGCTTTTTGGCGGCGGGAATCGTCTGTACTATAAAGGAATGACGCAGAACAGCCGTCTTGTGGCTGCATGCGGAAGCTCCCATAGAATTTTCACGGAAGCTTCTGGCGTAGAAGTTCCAGGCATAGAAGCTCCAGGCGTAGAAGCTTCAGACGCAGAAGCTCTTAACGTGGAAATTCCAGATGTAGAAGTTCCTGACGTGGAAGCCTGGACGGAATCAGGCGAACTGGACGCGGCGTTGACTCTGCAGATGTCAGGCTGTGAGGGAAGAAAGATTGTGTTGGAAAAGATGATCTGTTATACGACGAGCCTGGATATGAGGGAGGATGAACTGGAGGGATTCGTGAAGAAGACCCTGGATACTGCGGACCGTTTGGGGTATCGAGAACTTGAGCAGGCGCAGAAGCGATATATGCAGGGCTTCTGGGATGTGGCAGACATCGAGATCAAAGGAGAAGACAGCAGGGCGCTGCAGCAGGGAATCCGGTTTAATCTCTTTCACATCTTACAGTCGGCCGGAAGAGACGGAAGAACGGGAATGGGGGCCAAGGGACTCTCGGGAGAAGGATATGAGGGACACTATTTCTGGGATACGGAGATATATGTCCTGCCGGTATTCGTATACACGGAACCAGGCGTCGCAAGAAACCTGCTGGATTATCGTTATCATATGCTTGATCAGGCGAGGGCAAGGGCAAGAATCCTGGGACACGAGAAGGGGGCCTTGTATCCCTGGCGGACGATCAACGGGGAAGAGGCTTCCACCTACTATCCGCTGGGGACGGCGCAGTATCACATAAACGCGGACATTGCCTATGCACTGTCTCTGTATCTTCAGGTTACGGGAGACGTGGAGTATCTGAAAGAAAAGGGTGCGGAAATCCTCATTGAGACGGCCAGAGTATGGGCGGACGTAGGACATTTTGCCGAGAATAAAGGCGGGAAGTATTGTATCTGCTGTGTGACGGGACCGGATGAATACAATGTCCTGGTGGACAATAATTTCTATACGAACCTGATGGCGAGAGAGAACCTAAGAGATGCGGCGGCGGCAGTCAGGTATCTTTCAGAAAAGGATCCGGAGTCGTTTGGGGAACTTAAGGAGAGACTTGCATTTTCAGAGGATGAACTGGAATTGTGGGAGCGTATTATTGAGAATATGTATTTCCCGTACGATGAAGAACGGGGAGTGTATCCTCTGGACGATGGGTTCATGACGCGTAAGCCGTGGGATGAATCCAGGATTCCGGAAGAGAAAAGAGCCTGGTTATATGAAAATTATCATCCATTATTCATTATGAGACACCGGATGTCAAAACAGGCGGACGCAATCCTGGGCATGTATCTGCACAGCAATCTGTTTGGAGAAGAGCTTCGGAGGAATTATGACTTTTATCAGGAGGTGACGCTGCATCATTCCTCCCTGTCTACCTGTATTTTTGGAATCGTTGCGTGCGATATAGGTTACTATGACGAAGCGTACAGATATTTTGCGGAGTCTGCGCGAATGGATCTGGACGATCATCATAACAACTTCTACGCCGGGATCCACGCCGCCAATATGGCGGGGACATGGCAGGCGATCGTGAATGGCTTTGCGGGAGTCCGCTGCCAGAATTCGAAGCTGAGATTCAAACCATGGCTGCCAAAGAGCTGGGAGAAATATTCGTTTCAATTAAGATATCGTGATAATCTCCTGCGCGTGAAGGTGACAAAAGATTCGGCAGAGTTTGTGCTGGAAGAAGGAGAAAGCATCCGGTTCTGTGTGAACAAAACAGAAGTGTCCATTGATGAAAAAGGGGGGAAACATATTGAGAAAATATAAGGCTATATTTTTCGACTGGGACGGGACGGCAGTATTGTCAAGAAGAGCGCCGGTAGACGAAGTGGTTGTTCCGATGAAGAAGCTCCTCTTACAAGGGGTGAAGCTTGTGATTGTGAGCGGAACAACCATTGAAAATATAGCAAAGGGAAAGCTTCATGAATATTTCACGGCAGAAGAATTGAAAAATCTCTATCTGGGACTTGGAAGAGGGGCGTTCAATTATGCTTATGACGAAAAGGGACAACCCTTCCTTCTGTCCCACAGGATCCCGGGAAAGGAGGAACTGCTGAAAATACACAGGGCGTGCTATGAGATTCATGAGATTTTGCTTGAGGATTATGATTTCCGGACAGATATCGTGTTCAGCCGCCCAAACTACTGCAAGATTGATCTTATGGTCGAAAATAACCGGGGAGACAACCTGTTCTTCCAGGAGAATGAGTTAGAAGTCCTGAAGAAGAGCCTGAAGGACCACGGGTTTGAAGATGGGCTCATCGGACTGGTAAAGCTTGCAGAGGAGACCGCCAAAAGACATGGAATGAATCTTTTCGCCACTACAGACGCCAAGTATCTTGAGGTAGGATTGTCAAGTAAAAGTGATAATGTGGATCTGATTCTTGGGCATCTGTCTGAGAAGGGGGGGATACAGGCAAAAGACTGCACATTCTGGGGGGATGAATACATAGGACTGGATAAGGGGCTTTTTGGAAGCGACAGCTTCATGAGAACAGAGAAGACGAAAGAGGGAGACTTTTTCGACGTGTCGGACGCGAAAGGGATTCGTCCAGAATCCGTGACGGCTCTTGGCGGAGGCGTGGGGACATTTGTTCAGTTTTTAGAAACGCAGAGTGGAATGTAGGAGCATAAAAGGAGGAGAAACATTATGCACAGGATTATGAAACGAGGTTTTGCGGCTGTTTTAACGGCGGCGCTCGTATTGCAGCAGTATATACCGGTAGTGTCTGTGAAAGCTGCAGGAACAAAGGGGACTACCTACTATGTCAATCAGGACCAGGGAAATGACGCAAACAGCGGGACGAGTGAATCACAGGCGTGGGCCTCGCTTGATAAAGTAAACAGTACGACCTTTTTGCCGGGGGATAAGATTCTGTTTGAAAGAGGCGACGAGTGGACCGGACAGCTAAGTCCCAAAGGATCTGGTGAAGAAGGGAACCCGATCGTCATCGGCGCTTATGGAGAGGGGGGCGGGCGGCCTCTGATCTCCGGAAACAACTGGTGCGGCGGGGATGGAGACGATCTGGAGAACCGTATCTTTAATGCGGCTGTGTATTTTTATAACCAGTCGTATTGGGAGATTACAGATCTGGAGGTTACCAACCGGATTCCCGGGGACAATCCGGACGATCATATCAAGAAATACGGCGTGCTGATCATGGGACAGGACGCGGGGACGCTTCGGCATATGTATTGCAGGAATCTGGACGTACACGACGTGGTGTCGCATCCAATCGGCCAGCAGGCAGGTATCGGGCGGGGCGGAATCGTGTATATTATCCGGGGAAACGAAGTTCCGACCAGCTGGGATGATATTTTGATCGAGGGAAATCAGGTAGGTCCGAATATCAACCATTATGGGATCAGTTTTTTATCGACCTGGGGAAGCAGTAAATTCCCGTCAGAATCTGGAATACCGGCAAATGAATACGCCGGCCAGAGAGTGAACAGTACGAATATTGTGATCCGCAATAATTATTGTGAAGATGTGGGAAACGCGGCGATCTGCCCGTCGGCTTACAGCAATGCGCTGATTGAATACAATGTGTGCGACGGATGTAACAGCGGACCAAACGGAAACGTACCAATCTGGTGGGAATATGGCGATTATACGGTGGCGCAGTTTAATGAAGTATTCGGCTCCGGGGCATCCGCCAGCAAAGAAGATTCACAGGCGTTCGATGCGGACGTGGCCGCCAGGAAGAACTATATCCAATATAATTATACCCATGATAATCCGTCGGGAGCATTCTTCGAGTGCGCCCTTGGAACAAAGTTTGAGACGCATATCCGTTATAATATCAGCCAGAATGACGGAAACGGAACGAACAGCTACGGTGGCGGAGCGGTTGTGACGATCGGCGGGTATTCTACCGGCGCAGGGAATAAGCTGAATGTTTATAACAATGATTTCTATCTGTCAAAGGGTTACGACAGCTGGATTACCAACAACTGGGACGGACAGGAAGTGAACCCGGAGACTTATCAGTTCCGCAATAATGTCATCTACAGTGACGGCGCATCGAAAGGCTGGCACAAATTCTTACAGGGCGGAGTAGATTACAATGCTTATGGCGGTTCAGACCAGAACATCTTAAGAAAAGACGACGAACATGCGGTTTCTGTAACAAAGGATGACTTTAAGGCAATCGGAACGGGCACGAGCGGCATCCATTCTGTGGACGGCTACCAGCTGGCGGAGAACTCGGCCTGCCTGGGTGCGGGAACGCCGGTTGTGGGGAACGGCGGAAGAGATTACTGGGGCAATCCGGTTTCAGCGGCAGAAGCTCCCAATATTGGTGCAGATAATAAAGGAGCGGCGGGAATAGAAGAGAATTATGGAATTGATTTTGAGGACCGCGCCGCAGACGTGAGCGCGCTCACAGGAGAATACGCGGGATGTACGTTTGGCGGAGGATGGCTTACGGCAGAAGTGAAAGGCTCCAAAGTATTATATGCGGACGGAACCGGGACGGCCTATACCATTGAACTGCCGGAAAACCGGACGCTTGAGTCTTTCCAGGCGTTTTGCGACGACTCGGCGCTTGTAACGCTCAGCGGAAACGGGTATGAAAGAGAATTTGCCATTACTTCGGCGAAGACTACATATTTGACAGATTTCCCCTCTGCAATCAGGGAACTGAAGGTTGAGATTGCTTCTCCAAAGGGAAGCGGCGCAGTTAAGTTTGACAACCTTGTGCTTCGCGAGGCGGAATATGAGAGAAATAATATTGCCCGCGGAAAATATGCATGGGAGAGCGGCGACTCCCAGTTCCCGCCTTCATATGGAAATGACGGAGACGAGGAAACCTTGTGGGTTCATGCAGGGGAAGACCCGGGCGTGGCCTGGATGGTAGATTTAGAGAAGAATTATGATCTCTCGGATTTTGAATTAGTATTTGAAAACGAGGGAGATGTGTGGAAATATGAACTGGCGGGCGCACGGGACGGCGACGCATATTTTGAAGAAGTTCCGTTTTATGATGCATCTGACAATACAGACGGTTCCAAAGTACAAAAAGGAACCTTTGAAGCGGGAAGCGTATACCGGTATGTACTTGTGAAGCTGACAGAATTTCCGGCGCCTGATTACTGGCCGGGATTCGCGGAATTTAAACTGTATGCGAGAGATTACAGCGAGCTTGACAAGTCTGAGCTTACAGCGTTAATTTCTAAAGTAAAATATATGAAACAAGGCAATTACACCAATGAGAGCTATGCGAATCTCCGCGCGGCGTTTGATCAGGCGAAGAAAGATTTTGAAGAGGCAGGAACAAAAGAGATGGTTGACGCCGCAATTACGAGATTACAGGCGGCAATCGACGCTTTGGAGATCAGGAAGGACGCAAATCTCGCATTAGGAAAGCCGGCTACATCGTCTACCAGGGCGATCGACCAGAATGCGGCTTCTATGGCGAACGACGGAGATCAGAGTACCTTATGGATCGCAACGGGAGATTATCCGGAGAATCCGTTGCCGCATTGGTGGCAGGTAGATCTTGAGAAGGAATATGTTCTTGATAAATACAGGATTTTCTTTGAAAATGACAAGAAGCCGGGTGCATGGAAATACAGGGTTGAAGGCTCTAAGGACGGAGAAAGTTTTGACGTATTATTTGAACAGAACGCTTCCCCGGACGGAACGAGAGCGGATGAACAGAAGATACAGAGTGAAGAAATGTACCGCTATGTAAGAGTCGTAATCACGGGTTATCCGGAATATGACGGCTCTGTGGAAGAGGATTACTGGACAGCGATAGCGGAGTTTGAAGTATATGGAAGAGAATCCGCTTCGGATGTGATCACCAATGATCTGAGGATCAAGCTGGCGGAAGCAAAAGCATATACACAGGAGCAGTACACCGCAGAGAGCTACGCGGCGCTTCAAGATGCAATCCTTGAGGCGGAGAGGGTTCTGGCAGATGAGAATGCGACGCAGGAACAGATAGACGAACAGGTAGAAAAGCTTGCGGAGGCAATCAAAGGGCTTGAGGAAATTCCCGGGACAATCAACCGTGCCCTGAATAAGCCGACAACATCGTCTACGCAGGAGATCGACGCCTTGCCGTCCTCCAACGCAAACGACGGTAGAGAAGATACGTTATGGGTCGCCACGGGAAATTATGAAGCCACGCCGTTACCGCACTGGTGGCAGGTAGATCTCGAGGAGGAATATGTCCTTGGTAAATACAGAATTGTCTTTGAAGACGACCAGCAGCCGGATGCATGGAAATACAGGGTTGAAGGTTCTAAGGACGGGGAGCATTTTGACGTATTGTTTGAACAGAATTCCTCACCGGACGGAGCGAGAGAAGACGAACAAATCATACAGAGTGAAGAAGCTTATCGCTATGTAAGAGTTGTCATTACGGGTTATCCGGAATATGAAGGTTCTTTAGAAGTGGATTACTGGACAGCGATCGCAGAATTTGAAGTATATGAGAAGGTGGCCGCACCAGCCGCGGATAAGACAGGATTGGAAGCGAAGCTGAAAGAAGCAAAGACTTATAAAGCAGACGGATACACGAAAGAAAGCTACGCCGCGCTTCAGAGGGCAATAGAAGAAGCAGAGGCCGTTCTGGCAGATGAGAATGCACGTCAGGATGAAGTGGACGCACAGACTGCAAAGCTTGCGGCCGCAATCCTGGCTCTGGAGGCTGTGAAGGGGCCGGAGCAGCCGGAAGATCCCGGGATCAAAGATCCAACGCCGAATCCGGATGAGAAGAATCCGGTCAATAAGCCGGGCGGTTCATCCGGTAATAACGTCAAAGATCCGCAGCCAGGTAAGAATTCCGGGAGTACGGCAGTGAAAGCGGCCAATACCGGAGATGAGACACAGGTTATGCTGACCATTTCCATTATGATGGCTGCAATGGCGCTTATGTACGGAATGATGCTGCGCAGAAAAAGGAGATAATATGAGAGGGCGGATACTTAGATTACTTCTGTCAATGGCCGCAGTGTTTCTGTTATCAGCCTGTACGGGGACCGAAAAAGAAGCAGATCCCCGGGCGGAGAGATTTGATACACGTACGGAGCAATTTCTTAAATATGCCAGGCAGTATGGACTGATAGAGTCTGATGAATATTCTGATCTGGAAGCTCAGCTTGAGAAAGAGAATGAACAAAGAGAGAAGGCTGTGGAACAAGGCAGGGTAATCTACGGTCCGACACAGTATACCATGGAGACGTATATAAAATATATATGCGGCTCCATGGAACCGCTGCTGATAGAAAAGATGAAGGGAAAGGAGCTTGCGTATACAGAGGAGGACGTACGGTCTTACTATGAAGAAAACAAAGAACATATCGCTGTGCAGGAGGCGGCGATGCAGTTCGAGGTGGTTATAGCATCACGGGAAAACAAGGGACTGCTAAAGAAGATATCCAGGGAGGAAGCAGCCATAGAATGCGCAGAGCTTTCCACGGATGTTTTCACTGTCTCTGAGATGGAATTTCAGGAGAACAGTGTGGTCTATAACCGCAATCCGGAACTGATGGAACATCTGTTTGGGATGGAGCCGGAAGACCGGTATCTGACGGAGGATACGGAAGGTTCGGCGTATCTTTATGTGTGCAAAGGGAAAAAAGAAAGCTGCATTCTCCCTTATGAGCAAGTGAAAGAACGTGTGGAAAATATGTATCTGAGGTCGGAATTTGAGAAAATTCTTTCGCAGGAAACTCTGTCATAATAAGGAAATATACAGCCAGGATTCACGGAATCCTGGCTGTATGCATATAATAAGTCTAAAAGTATCAGGGGGCAGTTTATGCCATATTCTATCATGCTGGATGCCGGACACGGCGGCGACAGGGATCCGGGAGCAGTATATAACGGGCGGCAGGAGGCGGACGACGCTCTGCGCCTCACGCTTGCGGTAGGAGAGATTCTCCAGAACAACGGAATCGACGTACAATACACCAGAACAACCGACGTCTATCAGACGCCTTATGAGAAAGCCATGGAAGCGAACCGGGCGGGGGTGGATTTTTTTATATCTATTCACAGGAATTCTTATCCGACAGACAATGAAGTGTCGGGGGTGGAGACGCTGGTGTACGACTTGTCAGGGCTTAAGTATCAGATGGCGCAGGATATCAATGACCAGCTTGAGGCAGTGGGCTTCGTGAACCTGGGGGTGAAGGCGCGGCCGAACCTGGTCGTACTTAGAAGAACAAAGATGCCGGCGCTGCTGGTGGAAGCGGGCTTCATCAATTCAGACATTGATAACCGGCTGTTTGATGAGAATTTCCAGGATATCGCACAGGCGATTGCGTCTGGCGTATTAGATACGCTGGATTCGGCAGGCATTATCAAGGACGAGAGATATCATGTACAGGTTGGAGCGTACCGCAACCGGAGATATGCGGAAAGGCTTCTGAACGAGCTTCTGGAGCAGGGATATCCGGCGTTCATAGATGATTCGGGACAGTATCTGCGCGTCCAGGTCGGGCAGTTTACTGATATGGAGGATGCGGCCGGGATGGAGCGGGAGCTTAAGCAGGCGGGATATCCCACGGTAATCGTAAGATAGAAAATCCGGTTAATATTTACCGTATTGATGCAGGGATGAGTTTGTGATATCGTTAACTGATACGCAGGCAATGACTGTATTGCCGATACCCTTGGGGAGACTGCGTTCTGCAAGATGTGCGGTATGAGGTGCGGGGAATCTGCTTTTAGAATCATGGACGTATATCTTGTGGAAATGCGTTCCCGGCAGCGTCGTTTTATGCAGAGACAGAGGAAGGATGACATGAGTGTACAGGCATTAGAAGATGAAAGGATTCTGGATATACTGCGGAAGGATTCACAGAAGGGACTGGTTCTGCTGATGGAGAAATATACCGGACTCATCTGGCATGTGGTGTCTTTCTACGTAGAGAATCCGGAGGATATCAAAGAGTGTATCAATGATACGTTCACGAATTTTTATTTTCAGAGGAAGAGGTTTGATCCCGGCAAGGCGTCGTTGTCGGTCTATCTGACTGCGATTGCCCGGAAGCTTGCGATTTCCCGCTATCGGAAGGAACGGATCAGGCAGGCGGAACCTTTAGCAGAGGATATGGTACAGGAAGACCGGGGGCTGTCTGATATGGAACTGCGGCTGGATATGGAGCGGGCGATGTCCCTGCTTAAGCCCAATGAGCTGCAGATCATAAGGATGAAGTATTACGATGGGATGACGGTCCGCGAGATTGCGGAATCACTCAAGCTTCCCTATGAGACGGTGAAGAAGCGCCATCAGAGAAGTATATTGAAGCTGGGGCAGGGACTGCTTCTGCTGTTGATCCTTCTGCTGTCCTTCTCGGTATGCGTCTACGGAGTTCTGCGTTATTTTGATGTGATTCCGCCTGTATGGACGGGCGGGAATCAGGTGGAACCGGAGGTGGAGCCGCAGGACAAAGCCAAAGAACCGGAGGCGCTGGATATAAGTGACGAGGGGAGGAACCGGCCGGGACGGACGGAGGAATACGATGAAGAAGCTGTGACGGAGGAGATACGCACAGAGATTCCGGACAGTCCGCCCATAAAGGCCCGGCCAAAGACCTCGGACGGCGGGTTAGGCCTGCCGGCAACCGGGGTGGAGAATTATACGGTCAGTCCGGGATACGGAATTAATATGAATCCCGGGGAGTCCGTCTATTCACTTACAGAGAAGGTGGTTTATGAGGGAGAAGGATATACGCTGACACTGGAAGAGGTGGTCTACATCAATCATACGGTAACGGTAACTGCCGTATGCCGCCGGCATATAATGGCGGCGGCTGGAGAGGGGGAAGCCGGGAGCATGGACCGGGCCTGCGGATTCAGGCTGGGATATGACGGCAGCGTATGGGGGAGTCAGGGATCTATTACCCGTGACCTGGATGTACATACACAGCTCTGGACCATCTGCTTTGAAGATGTGGCGTTTCCGTCTCTGGAACAGGGGCTAAAGGGAGTGAAGCTTTCGGCAGATGGGGGAACATGCCTTAGTTTTGATATGAAGCCTGTGGAACAGGAGTCTCTTGGGATGCATCCATACCAGATCGGGGAGAGGGGCGGAGTTCTGGCTGTACCCAGGATGGAGGGCGGAGAGCTGATTGTTGCGATCTATCCGCTGGATTATGAGGACGGAAATAAGATGATACCGGCATTGATCCGGGATACTTACGGTTCCTGGGCAGGCGAATATGTGACTGCCGTCAGAGAGGACGGCACAGTATTGAAAGGAGAGTGCATGTGGTATAGTCCGCGGAATGCAAGGACTTATTATGAGTGGAATTTCGGAGCGGCGTCTCCCGGCAATTATACCTTGAATATACCGGTGATATATCAGGAATCTCTGCTGAATCAGGAATTTGACATACCGCTGGACCTTAAGGAGAGTACCTGGGAGGGACAGGATTATCCGGTTCCGGGCGGAAGTATATATATTAAGGAGTGCACGCCTTCGGAAGACGATATTCAGTCAGGGAAGGGCCGCGCCTTTGGCCCGGCGGAGGAAGAGCCGGACGGGGATCTTCCGTCGGGAGATGGGCGCGCCCCTGGCCAGACGGATGATTCGGGTGGGGATATCCTGCCGGACATGGGAAATACCTGTGGTCTTGTGCGTCCTGAACGGAAGAGGTGGAGACTCCGGATTGGCTATACTTCCAAGGATCCGGCTTATTCGGTCGCAGGCTTCTATGGAGCGTATTGTGAGGTCGGAGAAGGGATGGAGAATCAGGAGCACATCTGTGACAGGCAGTGTATCAGAATGACCCTTAATACCATTGATGTGGAGAATCAGGTGGTTGAATATACGCTGGAAGCTGATGCAGACATGATAGGTCTTGAGGACGCATATATCAGGTTCCATAAGGATGATATCATCAATTACCGGTGGAATCAGGAATTCGAGATACCATTTTCTGTATAATTTTATGAAAATATTGTCCCTTTTTGTCATCCCGGTGCGAATATATATAAGAAATGGGGTTTTTCTCGTGGAGGGGATGGGATGAAGCAGTGAAGCAGTATACAATGAGGGATGTAACGAAGCTTGCAGAGACATGTATTTCTCTGGGTAAGAGTGCAAGGCCGGAGCTTCTGTGGCTTAAGAGCAGATATGACCATGTGCGCAGCAGATATCATCTGAGGAATAAGACGGAGACGGACAAGTTTTTATATGAGCGGATGTATGGCAGCGCGCCTGAGAAGGAATCGGAATATCTGAAGATCCGGTACTGGCGGACGGGGAAATACATGCCCGGCAACAGGAATCAATGTATGCTGTTCGGGAAGGCGCTGGATCTGTCGGGGGCGGATATGGAGTTTCTGATTCAGCAGTATTGTGACAGAGGGATAGAGGCTTATGAT